>NZ_JBEOYE010000055.1:0-61648 GCF_040296945.1 Streptomyces sp. NPDC001941
AAGACCCGTACCCCCTACGACGAGGCCACCGCCTGGTCACACCACGCAACCCTCCCAACCGCAGCTTGACACCGCTACGGCATGGGATGTCTGACGGTCACTTCATCCGACCACCGCCGCTCGTACGCACAGCACGTCCGGGAGGTGGGAGGCGAGTTGCCGCCAGCTGTCGCCGTCGTCGGCACTGGCGAACACCTCGCCGTTGCGGTTGCCGAAGTAGATCCCGGCGGGGTCGGCGTCGTCGGTGCACAGCGCGTCGCGCAGCACGGTCCCGTAGTGGTCCTCCTGCGGCAGCCCCTGCGAGAGCGGCTCCCAGGCCGCGCCCGCGTCGGTGGTGCGGAAGACGCGGCAGCGCCGGTCGGCGGGGACCCGGTCCGCGTCGGCGGTGATGGGGAAGACGTACGCCACGTCGGCCCGGTGGGGGTGGGCGGCGACGGCGAACCCGAACGTGGAGGGCAGGCCCTCGCCGATGTCCTGCCAGTGCCCGCCCGCGTCGTCGCTGCGGTACACGCCCCAGTGGTTCTGCAGGTACAGCCGGTCCAGGTCCCCCGCGTCCTGCGCGATCTTGTGGACGCACTGGCCGAACTCGGGGTCGGGGTCGGGCAGGAACACGGCGGACACGCCGCTGTTGGACGGCGCCCAGCTCGCCCCGCCGTCGCGCGAGCGGAAGACCCCGGCCGTGGACACGGCGACGGTCACGGCCTTCGGGTCGCGGGGGTCGGTGACGACGGTGTGCACTGCCTCCCCGCCGCCGCCCGGCACCCACTTCTCCCGCGTCGGGTGCTCCCACAGCGGCCGCACCAGCTCGAAGCTCTCCCCGCCGTCCTCGGAGCGGAAGAGCGCGGCGGGTTCCGTCCCCGCGTACACCACGTCCGGCTCGTCGGGCCCCGCCGGGTGCAGCTGCCAGACCCGCTCCAGCGAAGTCCCGGTGTCCTGGGGGAACTTCACCGCGGGCCGCTTCGGCTCGGTCCAGGTCGCGCCGAGGTCGTCGGAGTGGAACACGGAAGGGCCCCAGTGCGCGCTGTCCCCGCCCACCAGCAGCCTGGGCACGCTCCGCCGTGTGTCGATGGCGACCGAGTACACGGCCTGCGCGTTGAAGTGCGGGCCGTCGAGCCTCCACCGGCCACCGCTTCTGCGGCCGATGAAGAGCCCCTTGCGGGTGCCCACGGTCAGTAGTACGTCGGGTAGTCGTACGTCGGGCATGGCCGACACCTCCAGGACGCCGTTGTCTCGGATACGGGCCAGTCTGCACCCACCCACTGACAGTGGCTTCCGGAGCGGAGTCCCCGCAGGTCAAAGCCCCTCCGCGCGGCGCAGGCGCTGCACGGAGGGGCTTCGGCCGGGGTCGGTCTCGGCCGGGGTCGGTCTTCGCTTGCGGGCGGGGCGGTCTCCGGTCTTCGACGCGGGGCCGCCCGGGCCCGGCGTCAGACCGCCCGCAGGTACTGCTGGGGCGTGCGGATCTCGCCGTCCAGGGCGCGGGCCGCCTGGCGGGCCCAGGACGGGTTGCGCAGCAGCTCGCGGCCGAGCAGCACCGCGTCGGCCTCCCCGTTGGCGACGATCTTCTCGGCCTGCTGGAACTCGGTGATCAGGCCCACGGCCGCCACCGGCAGGCCCGTCTCGGTGCGCACCCGGGTCGCGAACGGGACCTGGTAGCCGGGGCCGACCGGGATGCGTACGCCCGCGGCGTTGCCTCCGGTGGAGACGTCGAGCAGGTCCACCCCGTGCTCCTTGAGGAGCGCGGCGAAGCGCACGGTGTCGTCGGCCGTCCAGCCGTTCTCCTCCAGCCAGTCGGTCGCCGAGATGCGGAAGAACAGCGGCAGCTCGTCGGGCCACACGGCCCGCACCGCGTCCACGACCTCCAGGGCGAAGCGCGCGCGGTTCTCGAACGAGCCGCCGTAGCCGTCCGTACGGTGGTTGCTGTGCGGCGAGAGGAACTCGCCGATCAGGTACCCGTGCGCCCCGTGGATCTCCGCGACCTGGAAGCCGGCTTCCAGGGAGCGCCGCGCCGCGTCCGCGAAGTCCCGTACGACCGTGGTGATCTGATCAACCGTCAATTCGGCCGGAACCGGGTGTCCCTCGGCGAAGGGGAGTTCGCTCGGGCCGACCGGACGCCAGCCGTGCGCGTCCTCGCCGAGCGGACCGCCGCCCTCCCAGGGGGCGTCCGTGGAGGCCTTGCGGCCCGCGTGGGCCAGCTGGATGCCGGCGACGGCGCCCTGGTCGCGGACGAAGGAGGTGATCCGGCGGAAGGCCTCGACCTGTTCGTCGTTCCAGATGCCCAGGTCGTAGGGGCTGATCCGGCCCTCGGGGCTCACCGCGGTCGCCTCCGTGATCACCAGGCCGGTGCCGCCGGTGGCGCGGGCGCCGTAGTGCGCGAAGTGCCAGTCGCCGGGAGCTCCGGTGAGCGGACCGTCCGGCGCCGCCGAGTACTGGCACATGGGCGCCATCCAGACACGGTTCGGGATGGTGACGGACTTGATCGTGTAAGGCTCGAAGAGGGCGCTCACGACGGACTCCATTCGGGTGGTGCTTCCGGATGCCGCTTGTACGGTACCCATCGTAGTACGGCAGCTGTCAAACTACGAGGCTTCTCGTACAATGGGTCGTGCCGGACCTGCCCCGGCCAGGTGCCCGTGCCGCCGGGGACCCGTACTGATGGAGCACCGGAAAGAGGCCGTCGTGAGCACCGTGACCAGCCCCCGCGCCCTGGACCACCCCGCCCGCGACGAGATCCGCCTCGAAACCGTCCTGCACGCGCTCTCCGACCCGATGCGGCTCCGCGTCGTCTGCGAACTCGACCAGGCCGGAGCCGAGTTGAACTGCTCCGACATCGAGCTCCCGGTCAGCAAGTCCACCACCACCCACCACTTCCGCGTCCTGCGCGAAAGCGGCGTGATCCAGCAGGTCTACCGGGGCACCGCCAAGATGAACGGCCTGCGCCGCGACGACATGGAAGCCCTCTTCCCCGGCCTCCTGCAGAGCGTCCTGGGCTCCGCCACCCGCCAGGAGCAGCGCGACCAGGCGTGAGGCCCGGCGTCGGGGGAGGCCCGGCGGCCCCGGCGGTCCTCCTGAAGCCCCCGCCCCCCGCGGCCCCGCCCCCTACGCCCCCGCCGCCCCCAACAGCCCCGGCCAGTCACCGATCTTCACCGTGCGGCGCCCCAGCGAACGACCCAGGTGCGCCTCCGCCTCCTCGATCGAGAGCCACCCCGGCCACCGCACCGGGCGCATCCCCAACTCCCGGAGCGCGACCTCGGGTTCGACGTCCTCCACCACCGGGCGGCGGGCCAGTTCCTCCGCGTCCGCGAGCAGCGACGCCACCGTCTCCTTCGCGCACGGCCGGTTCGTCCCGATCACCCCGGTCGGACCGCGCTTGATCCATCCCGCCACGTACTCACCCGCCGAGGCGGCCCCCGCCCGCACCACCCGCCCCGCCAGGTGCGGCACCGTCCCGCTCGCCGCGTCGAACGGCAGCCCCGCCAGCGGCACGCCCCGGTAGCCCACCGCCCGCAGCACCAGACCGGCCTCCACCTCCTCGTACGCGCCCGTACCGCGCACCCCGCCAGCCCCGTCCGGCTCGGTCCGCTCGAAACGCACCGCCACGACCCGCCCGCCCTCGCCGACGACCTCCACCGGCCGCAGGAAGAACCGCAGGTGGATGCGGCGCTCCGGGCCGTCCGCCGGGGCGCCGTCCGCCCAGCCGCGTACCACTTCCACGTTGCGCCGGCTGGCCGCCGCGAGCCCCGACGGGTCCGCGAACGCCGGGTCCAGCACCAGGTCCGACGGCTCCACCACCACCCGCGCGGCGGGCATCGACCCCAGCTCCCGCAGCTCCTTGGTGGTGAACTTCGCCTGCGAGGGGCCCCGCCGCCCGACCATGTGCACGTCCCGCACCAGACTGCGGTCCAGCACGTCCAGCGCCGACTCCGGCACGTCCGTGGGCCGCAGTTCGCCCGCGCCGCGCGCCAGCACCCGGGCCACGTCCACCGCCACGTTGCCGACCCCGATCACCACCGCCGAGCGCGCCCCCAGGGCGAACCCGGCCGGGTCGGCGTCCGGATGCGCGCTGTACCAGGACACGAAGTCCGTCGCCGACACGCTGCCGACCAGGTCCTCGCCCGGCACCCCGAGCTTGCGGTCGCGCGCCGCCCCGACGCAGTACACCACCGCGTGGTACAGCCCGAGCAGTCGCTCGGGCGTCAGGCCGCGCGCGCCCACCTCGACGTTGCCGAGGAAGCCGACCCGCTCGTGCTCCAGGACGCCCCGCAGGTTGTTCTGGAGGGACTTGATCTTCTCGTGGTCGGGTGCGACGCCGTACCGGACCAGGCCGTACGGGCACGGCAGCCGGTCCAGGACGTCCACCCGCACCCCGGGCACGAGGGTCTGCTCGACCAGGGCCTGGGCGGCGTACACCCCGCTCGGACCGGAACCGACGACGGCGACACGAAGCACGGTGCGCTCCTTCCACGGGCTTCCGGCGGCTCCGGATGTCCGGAACCGCCGGGCCGCGAGGTCTGCGAGGTGCACGGAATGGGCGAAGGATCCACGCGAGGGCGGTGCGGGAGGTGGTGCGGGAGGTGCCGGCGCGGGGGTGCGACCGGCAGGTGGTACACGCTGGCGTCGTCGCGCAACGCGTGCGCAAGGCCGTACGTACCGACGGCCGCGCGCGGACCACGCGCACGGACGTGGGACCTCAGCATCGCACCGGGGCGCCCGGAGGTGGAGGGCCCGGCGCGGGGGAGGTGCCGCGCGGGCGCGCGAGGACGGCGTGCGGCGGGGCGGGCGCGGGCCGACGGGCACGGTGGCGTACGAGGGTTGACGACCGTGGTTGACGCGCCCGGTTGACCGCCGTGTTGACGCTCCCGGATGCGCTGTAGGAGTGCCTGGTCGGAGACCCGTGTGCGTGCCGACCGTGTCTCCGGCGATATGCCTGATTACTTTGTGTTTATGCCTGTACGTGACTTTTCCACCATCGACGATCCGTACGGATATGGAACCGACGGACCGAACGGAACGGGCACGGTGGACGGCGTCGACGCCGGCGTCGCGACGGAGATGTGGCCCGTCTGGGAACTGCGGGGCCACGGCTCCGGTACGCGCGAGGTCCTGCCGCCCTGGTTCCAGTTCCGGCTGACCTTCGCCGACGGCGCGCGCGTGGACGTGATGGCCGTGGTCGCCGACGACGGCCGGGTCTCCCTGGAGGACCTGCGGGCCGAGCCCCCGCTGCCGCTCGACGTGCTCGGCGAGGTCGCCCAGTGGATCGAACGCCCGCTCGCCGACGCCTGGCGCGCCCTCGCCGGACAGGGCGGCGGCGCCTGGGGCGCGCCGACCGCGACCTCCGTCGCCAGCTGGGGCACCTTCCCCGGCCTCCTCGCGGACGCCAGGGAGCGGGAGTACGAGCGGGAGTACGAACGCGAACGCGAACCCGCCCACCGCGCCCGCTCCGGCTGGCCGCGCGGCCAGGCCGGACGCCGCATCGCCGCCGAGGCCTACACCGCGGCGCAGCGCGAGGGCCGCGACCCGGTGCTCGCCGTGATGTGCGCCACGGGCCGCAGCCGCCGCAAGTCGCTCCGGCTGATCGCGGGAGCACGCGACGAGGGCTACCTGACACCGCGCCACAACCGCCGCTGAGCACGCCACCGGGTACGCGGCGGGGCACGCATCCGGGTACGCGGCCGGGCGCGCCGCCGGGTACGTACGGCGGATACGGGCCCGTCCCGGCGCACTTGTGGCGCGCGCACCGGGGCCACGAGGATCGCCACATGACGATCAAGGGCGTGCTCTTCGACTTCTCCGGGACCCTCTTCCGCATCGAGACGGCGGACTCCTGCCTGCGCGCCGCGCTCGCGGCCCGCGGAACCAGCGCGACGCCCACGGACGTGGACCGCTGGGCGCGCGAGCTGGACCGGGTCGGCGCGGTGGCCGGCGGCACGCCGCCCGAGCGCGTTCCCGAGGCGCTCGCCGGGCTCTGGGCCACCCGCGACGTCGACGCCGTGCGCCACCGCGCCGCCTACACCGGCCTCGCGCGCCAGGTCGAACTGCCCGACCCGGAGCTCCACGAGGAGATGTACGACCGGCAGATGCGGCCCGAGGCCTGGCACCCGTACCCCGACGCGGGCCGCGTCCTCGGTGCGCTGCGCGGGCGGGGCGTCCGGGTCGGCGTGGTCAGCAACATCGGGTGGGACCTGCGGCCGGTGTTCCGCGCGCACGGCCTCGACGCGTACGTCGACACGTACGTCCTGTCGTACGAACACGGCGTCCAGAAGCCGGACGCCCGCCTCTTCCGGGTGGCCTGCGAGGCGCTGGGGCTCGAACCGGAGGACGTGCTGATGGTCGGGGATGACCGAATCGCCGACGGCGGCGCGGCGGCGCTCGGCTGCGCCGTGCACTTCGTGGATCACCTTCCGGCGTCGCAGCGACCGGAAGGGCTTGTTCCGATCTTGGCCGGAATCGCCTGAGGACCACCCGGGAGAAGACACCGGAAACCACCCGGATCCGACGATCCCCCGCGTCGCCGGATCCGGGTGGCATGCCCTCTGACCAGGTACGTCAGCACGCGGCCAAGGGCTGCGCTGAGTATATTGGCTCTGAGCCAGTCAACGCAGGAGTTAAGCATGTCCCCGCGAAGCGCATCGGTCAATGAAGAGCTTCGTCGCCGTTCCCGCGAGAAGCTCCTCCAGGCGACCGCGGACCTCGTCTCCGAGCGCGGCTACGAGGCAACGACACTTTCGGACATCGCCGACCGCGCGGGCTCCGCGCGGGGCCTCGTCTCGTACTACTTCCCCGGCAAGCGCCAGCTCCTGCAGTCCGCCGTCCACCGGCTGATGCACCTGCGGCTCGAGGAAGCGCTGGAGCGCACGCCGCGCACGGAGGACGGCCGCGAGCGCCTGGCGCGTGCGATCGACGCGATCCTGGGCCTCGCGGTGGACCGCCCGGTGCTGATGCGCACGCACATGGCGGGGATCCTCCAGGCGGAAGGTTTCCTCCAGTGCCCGGAGCAGCAACGCCTGGCGTTCCTGCTGCGCGACACGGTCGAGCGGTACGGGGTGGAGAACGCGGACGTCGACTACCCGCTGCTGCGCGCCCTGCTGATGGGCGCGGTGTTCGCGGTGGTCCTCCCGGGGGCGGCGATGCCCCTGCCACGCTTGCGCGCGGAACTGTTCCAGCGCTACGGGCTGGAGTGGGGGATGGGGGTGCCGCCGGTGGGGGTGGGGGATGGGGGCTGACGGATGTCAGCTGACGGCTGATGGATGACAGACGGCAGACGGCAGCTGACGGCTGACAGCGGGCGGACGACAGATGACCGTTGACAGACGCTGAAGTTCGTCAGCCGTCAGCCGTCAGCCGTCAGCCGTCAGCCGTCAGCCGTCATCTGTCAGCTGACATTCGTCAGCGGTAAGCGGTCATCTGTCAGCGGTCATCTGTCAGCCGTTCGCTGTCCGGTGACCGCTGTTCGCTGCTCGCTGTCCGCCGTTCGTACGTCCACGCCGCGACCGCCACCACCAGTGCCCCCAGTAGCCAGCCCCCGACCACGTCCGTCAGCCAGTGGACGCCCAGGTACAGGCGGGTCACCCCGACGCCGATCACCGAGACGGCCGCCACCGTCAGGCCGGTCAGCCACACGCGGTCGCCGGCCGGTGAGCGGGCCAGGAGCCACAGCAGCAGGCCGCAGGTGACCGTCGCCGTCATCGCGTGGCCCGACGGGTACGCCGCGAACTGGGCCGAGTCCACCGGGTCGGGCCACTGCGGGCGTTCGCGGCCGATGAGCGACTTCAGTCCCTGCTGGAGCGCCGCCGCGAGGGCGGTGGTGACCGCGAACCAGATGGCGAGGCCCCGTTCGCGCCGCCACCAGAGGGCCAGGACCGTCACCGCGGCCAGTGCGCGCATCGTCACCGGGTCCCACACCCAGTCGCTCAGGATCAGGTTCGCCCGCGTCAGGGCCGGGTGGGCGACCGCACTGCGGTGCAGGGAGTCGGCCAGCGAGCGGTCCAGGTCGTGCAGCGGGCTCCAGCCGGTCGCGACGAGCACGGTGAGCAGCAGCGTCGCGCCGGTGAGGGCGGCGGCCAGGACGGGCAGGGCGCGGTCGCGTACCGGTGGTGCGGGTGGGGGTGGTGTGGGGGTGCACATGGGGTGATCCTTGCCGAATCGGGCCCCCGCAAGCTATCCCAGCGCGCTGAGCCCGGGGATGAATGCGACCAACAGGGGGACGGCCGGGACCAGGGTGGCGGTCGCCGTCAGGCCCAGGCGGCGTACGGCCGGGAGGCGGGGCTGGGCCCTGAGGAGCCGGTCGACCCGCTGCGGCAGCTGGGCGTCGGGGCCGGAACCGGGGCCGAACACGCCGCGGTCCTCGTTGAGTTCGACCAGGGCCAGGGCGATCGTCAGGCGGCCGAAGCGGCGGGAGGCGACGTCGTCGGCCGCCAGCTCCACCAGGCGGTGCATCTCGTCGCGGAACGCGGCGAACACCGGGATGCGCGGGAACCCCTCGGCCAGCGCCGCCGAGCAGTGCAGCAGCCAGTCGTGGCGGGCCTTGGCGTGCCCCTCCTCGTGCGCCACCACCGCATCGAGCTGACGACCCTTCAGGCGACGCAACGCGGCCGTCGTGACGACCAGTTGGGGCGGCGTCCCCGGGAGCCACCAGGCGTCCGCGCGCTCGCCCTCCAGGACCACGAGCGGGCCGCCGCCGCGCTCCTCGCCCGGCAACAGCGGCGAGCGGTGCAGGAGTTCGGACCGGCGCCGGGCGCGCCGCACGCGGGCGCGGCGCACCTCGCGGGTGAGCATCGCGGCGCTCCACACGCCGCCGAGCGCGAGGAGCACGGCCAGCACCGCGGACCAGGGGCGGTGCGCCGTCAGGGCGTACGCCTCCAGTACTCCGTGCGGGGCGGGCGCGAACAGGTTTCCGCGCACGGCCTGCCAGGCGGCGGACGCGCTGAACACCATCGCGAGGGCGAAGCTCAGCAGGACGGCGGCCACGGCGCACTGCCACACCCACAGCGCCACGACGGGCTCGCGCTCCGGCCAGTCGGCGCGGGCCAGGACCCTTGGCGCGGCGACGGCGACGAGTGCACCGAGCATGAGCAGCGCGAGGGAGACCACCATGCGGTCACCTTATGAGTGCGGCTGTACCCGTCGGTATGACCTCACGCGCCAAGTGACGTACGCCACGTTTCCGCGGCCCTTCCGGCGCGCCGTCCGGTGCGCCCTTCAGCCGCCGCCGCTCACAGGGCGACCAGCATCGCGAGCATCGCGATCGCCATCGACAGGCGGCAGGCGAGCGCGAGTTCGGGCCGCGCCCCCCACACCGCGGCGGCCCCGCCCGCACCTCCGGCGCCCACACCACCTCCACCCTCTGAGGCCCCGACGGCCCCTGAGGCCCCGACGGCCCCCGTCGCCCCGACCGCCGCCGCGACCGGGACGAGCCGGGCGCCGGTCCGCAGGACGTACACCGTGTAGTAGACGAGCAGCGCGCCGGTGAGCAGGGGTACGCCCGCGCTCATGCCGTGACCCGCGTGCGCCCCCTGTGCGCCACCGCCGCTCATGCCGGCGCCCATGCCGCCGCTCATGTCCATCCCCAGGCCCCCGCCCGCCCCCATGCCCGTCCCCATGGCGACCGCCATGTAGACCATCGCGGCCGAGCCCACCAGGTGGTGCAGGTGGTGCGGGCTGCGCAGGGCGGGCCACAGTGCGCGCAGCCCGGCCGCGCCGAACACCGTGGCGTACACCAGCCAGCTCCATTCCGGCGGGACGTAGACGGCGGCGGGCAGGGCCATGGCCGCCATGCCGAACCCCATCACCGCCTCGCTGCCCGCGACACGGCGCTCCGCGCCCGTACAGGCGTGCCTGCGGACCAGGCAGTAGGCGCCGGTCGCCGCGCACAGTGCCATGAGCAGCCAGCCGGACAGCACCGGTCCGTGCACGGCGTACCTCCCCGCTCGACGGTCGTCCCCTGGTCGATGCCCGCCGGGCGGCCGGCCCATACGAGCGGCATGCGAGCGCAGGGGTGTACGAGGGGGAGCACGGTGCCCGGCGCGGGGCGCGTGGGGACGGCGTTACCCTCGTGGTGATCCGCGACACCCATGAGGGAGACCCAGACGCCATGGACACCGCCACGCCCCAGGAGGCCTCCGCCCTCACCTACCGCGATGCCGTCGAGGCCGACGTGCCCGCGCTCGTGCCGCTGATCGAGTCGGCGTACCGCGGGGACTCCAGCCGTTCGGGCTGGACGACGGAGGCGGACATCCTGCGGGGGCAGCGCACCGACGCCGACGGGGTGCGCGAGGTGATCACCAAGCCGGGCTCGCGGCTGCTCGTGGCCGAGCGCGACGGCGAGCTGACCGGCTGCTGCCAGCTCGAACACCGGGGCGAGGCGGCCTACTTCGGGATGTTCGCGGTCCGCCCGGGGGTGCAGGGCGGTGGTGTCGGACGCCAGATCATGGCGGAGGCGGAGCGGCAGGCGCGCGAGACGTGGGGCGTGCGCGAGATGCACATGACGGTGATCACGGTGCGCGAGGAGCTGATCGCCTGGTACGAGCGCCGGGGGTACCGCAGGACCGGGGAGACGACGCCGTTCCCGTACGGCGACGAGCGCTTCGGGATCCCGCAGCGGGACGACCTGTGCTTCGAGCTCCTGGTGAAGCCGCTCTCCGGCGCGGTCTGAGCCGACGCGCGGTCCGAGCCGATTCGCGGTCCGATCCGACGCGCGATCCGAGCCCGGGCGGCCGATGCTCTGCCGACTCCGGGGCGGGTGCCGTGGTGCACCCGCCCCGTCCCGGTGGTCCGTCAGGCGGTGAAGCGGCCCGTGCGGCGGATCTCCGGGTAGTCCGTGGTGACGCCGTCCAGCTCCAGTGCGCGGGCCAGCCGCAGCTGGTCCTGGGTGTTGACCACCCAGCCGATGACGCGCAGGCCCGCGCCGTGCGCCCGCTCGACCACCTCCAGGGTGAGGCGGCGGATGCTGAGGGCGAGGGTGGGAGCCCCGGCGGCGACGGCGCGCTCCACGATGTCGTCGTCCCAGCGGCTCGCGACCAGGGCCGTGCGCACGCCGGGCACCAGGCGGGCGATCTCGGTGACGGCCTCGTCGTGGAACGAGGCCACCTCGACCCGCCCGGCCAGACCGCGCCGGTGCATCACCTCGGCGAGGGCGCGGGCCGCCGCCGCGTCCTTGATCTCGGCCTGCAGGGGCGCCGACACGGCGTCGAGCACCTCGTCGAAGAGCGGGATGCGCTCACCGCCGCCCGCGTCGAGTTCGCGCAGCTCGGCGAGGGTCTTCTCGGAGATCGGGCCGGTGCCGTCGGTCGTGCGGTCCAGTTCGGTGTCGTGCATGACGACGAGGGCGCCGTCCTTGCTCAGGTGAAGATCCAGCTCGATGGCGTCCATGCCGGAGCGCTGGGCCCGGACGAAGGACCTGAGGGTGTTCTCCGGTTCGACACCCATGACTCCGCGATGACCGATGGTGAGGAAACTCAAGATCTTCTCGCTTCCCGTCGAGTGGTCGAGCCCGGTCGGTCGGCGGTGCGGCGTCCCGGGCCGGCGGCTCCCGCGCGGTGCTGGTGCCCCACGCGGCACGGGTCGCAGCCTAGTGGCCCGCCTCCAGGACGGAACCCGTCTCGCGCGAGGGAGCGGAGTGGTCCGCCCGGGCGCCGGCCACGCCCAGGAGGAAGCCGGTGAGGACGGCGGCGACGAGGACGGCTCGAATGCTCACGGCGTACGGCTCCGGTGGTGCGGGGGAGTGGGGTGACACGTCCGTCCTACCGCCGCGGCGGGCGCGGGGCGTGCCTCGTCACCCGTGCGTGGGCGCGTCCCACGGGGCTTGACGGGCGCCCGGTTCATCAGCTTCCGGGGCGATACGTCCCAACCCCGGGCCGAGTTGTGCCAGGTCGTCGAGCATCGCCCGCGCCAACTCCAGCTCCGCGGCCCGCTGTCGCTCGCTCCAGCGCAGGGCGACGCACGGATGGTCCCAGCCCGTCACTCCCTCGGCCCGCGCGAGCGCGTCCCGTACCTCCTTCAACTCCGCTTCGGTGGCCGCCATGTGATGGGTTATCAATTCGCGCAGGCGCTCCGGGGCGGCCAGGTGCCCCAGCCAGACGCGCAGGACGAGGGGGTGCTTGAGCACGGCCGGTCCGCAGCCGTCCGTCCGCGACCAGTGCGCCAGGGCGGCGCGGCCGGCCGCCGTGATGGCGTACGCCCTCCTGGCGCGCGGCTCCTCGGGGCCCGAGCGGCGCGAGGTGGCGTAGCCGAGCGACTCCAGGCGGCGCAGCTCGGCGTAGACCTGGCTGATGGCGGGCGACCAGTAGAAGAAGCGCAGGGAGGCGTCGGCCCACTTCTTGAGGTCGTAGCCGGTGCGCTCCCCGGGGAACGAGAGCAGGCCGAGCACGGCCCACGCGGTCGCGGGCAGGTCGGCGGCCGGTGGCGCGGGGTCGGGCTCCGGACGACCCGGGGCAGTAGCGAAAGTCTCCTCCGACTCCCCTTGCTTCTTCGGCATCTGACGATTAGTCATATGGCGAATTGAAGTGAGGGCAGCGCACGGACGCAACCCCCTGGAGGGCCCGTGGAATTCTCCGTGATCTTCGAAGCGCAACTCGCCGACCCGACCCCCGAGCACGAGCGCCAGGTCATCCACGACTGCGTCGAACAGGCGGTCCTGGCCGAGGAGATGGGCTTCGACCGGATCTGGGCGGTCGAGCACCACGCGCTCAAGTGGTACGCGCACATGAGCGCGCCCGAGGTCTTCCTCAGTTACGTAGCCGCGCGCACCAGCACCATCCGCCTCGGCCACGGCGTCGTCTGCATGCCGTTCCGCTTCAACCACCCCGTCCGGGTGGCCGAGCGCGCCGCCATGCTCGACCTGCTCTCCGGCGGCCGGGTCGACCTCGGGGCCGGTCGCGGCGGCACCGTGCAGGAGACCTCGCTGTGCGGGGTCGACCCGGCGCGGACCACCCAGGAGGTGGAGGAGGCCCTGCGGATCATCGGCCGGGCGTGGCAGGAGGACGAGCTGGAGCACCACGGCGAGCTGCTCGACATCGGCCCGCACCCGATCCTGCCCAGGCCGCGGCAGTGGCCGCACCCGCCGCTGTTCCTGGCGTGCAGCCGTACGGAGACGCTGGTGCGGGCGGCCGAGCTGGGCGTCGGGGCGCTGGTGATGGGGTTCGCCGGGCCCGACGCGGTGGCGGGGATGCGCCGTGCGTACGACGAGGCGCGCGCCGCGCGCGACGGCGGCCGGTTCGTGTCGTCGGTGGTCAACGACCACTTCGCGGTGCTGTGTCCGACGATCGTCTCGGACGACGGGGAGCGGGCGCGCGCGGTGGGGCTGCGCGGGCAGCGGTTCTTCGCGCAGGCCATCGGGCACTGGTACGGCGGCGCGGGCGTCCCGGACGAGGCGGTGGTCGAGGGCGCCGACGAGGCGGCGGAGCTGCGCCGGGCCGCCGAGCAGGTCACGGCCCGGCTGCACGAGCAGCGCATCCCGGTGCGGCCGACGGCGACCGCGACGTTCCACGCCGACCACGCCTACGGGACGGCCGACGACGCCGTCGCGTACGTGGAGCGGCTGCGCGACGCGGGCGCGGACGAGGTGATGTGCCTGGTGCAGATGGGGACGGTGCCGCAGGAGGCGTGCCTGGAGACCCTGCGGCAGTGGGGCGAGACGGTGATCCCGCACTTCCGCGGGGGCGGTCCCGGGGCGCGTACCGCCGCTCGGCACGCGAAGGGGGCCGTGCGATGACCGGGATGCCCGCCGTCCCCGAAGGGCCCGACCGCCTCGACCCCGCCGCCCGCGCCTTCGCCGATCTGCTCGCCGGGGTCTTCCCCGACGTCGGCGGGTCCGTCACCGACGCCGCCGAGGCGCGCCGGGTGCTGGACGCGGCGCCGAGGGACCCGTCGCCGCCGCTGCCGGTGGGCGGGGTCGAGGACCGCACGGTGCCGGGGCCGGAGGGCGCGCCGGAGCTGCCCGTGCGGATCTACCGGCCCGAGGGCCCGGGGCCGTACCCCGTCGTCGTCTTCCTGCACGGCGGCGGCTGGGTGCTGTGCGGCCTGGACAGCCACGACGGGACCTGCCGCGCCCTGTGCCGCGAGGCGCGGGCCGTCGTGGTCTCGGTGGACTACCGGCTGGCCCCCGAGGTCCGCTTCCCGGCGCCCGTGGAGGACGCGTACGCGGCGCTGAGCTGGGCGGACGCGCACCTGGCCGACCTGGAGGGGGCGAGCCTGGTGGTGGCGGGCGACAGCGCGGGCGGCAACCTGGCGGCCGCGGCGGCGCTGCTGGCCCGGGAGCGCGGCGGCCCGGCGATCGCCCTGCAGGCGCTGGTCTACCCGGCCCTGGACGCGGCCCGGGACACCACCTCCTTCCGCGAGAACGCGACCGGCTACTTCCTCACCGCCGCGCACGTGGACTGGTTCTGGGAGCAGTACCTGGGCCCGGACGGCGACGGCGGCCACCCGCTGGCCTCGCCGCTGCGGGCGGACCCGGCGGGGCTGCCCCCGGCGCACGTGGTGACGGCCGGCTGCGATCCGCTGCGCGACGAGGGACAGGTGTACGCGCAGCGGCTGCGGGCAAGCGGAGTCGAGGCGTCCGAGTCGCGCCACCCGGGCCTCTTCCACGGCTTCCTGGCCGTCGCCCCCCATCTGGAGGAGGCGGGCCGCGCCCTGTCCTCGGTGGCAGAAGCGATAGCCGGAACGGTTCCTCACAGGAAGAATTCCGGTGACCATGGGGGGTGCGCAGGATAATTTCCCTTGGTCCCTCTTGTGACGGAGAACCGCACATGGATACGGTGACTTAACGCGAGGTTCTCCCGTGGAGGGTGTGTCATGACGGAAATTCTTGTGCAGGACGTCGTCGGTGGGGGGATAGCCACCGCGGACCGGGTGGTCGACCACCCCGCCTGGACGGAGCTCAAGAGTGCCGTCGAAGAGATCCGTCCCTGGCAGTCCAAGGACGGCGCGATCGACTTCGACGCCGAGGGCGCGCCGTCCCGCGCCCTGGCGGAGGACGCGGTGGAGCGGGTGGCGCGCGCGGTCGAGCGGCTCTCCCCGCTGCTCCCGCACGACGCGTCGTACCACGCCGCGCTCGTCGCCGACCTGCGCAAGTGGGCCGACAGCGCCTTCGACGTGCCGGACTTCCTGGACTCGCTGCTCGCGTTCCACCCGGCCGCGGACCGCGTCGACGGCCTGCAGCACCTGGTCGTCTTCCCGATGTACACGCAGAACGGCAACCCGGACCGCAACCTGGAGGCGGTCGTGCTGCGCATGGTGTGGCCCGAGTGGCTGGCCGACCTGGAGCGCACCCGCTACGACAACCCGCTGTTCTGCGGCATCACCTTCGAGGACTTCACCGCGGGGTACGACACCCACTCGGCCGTCCTCTTCCCCGAGACGATCGCCGTGCGCGAGGCGCCCGAGCGCTTCACCTGGGGCGGCATCTTCTGCGACCGCGAGGCGGCCCGCTTCCGCGCCGTGACCGGCGAGGCGGTGCGCGTGCTCGGCCTGGAACTGCCCGACGACATCCGGGCGATGGTCGAGGACCAGGAGCGCTGCCAGCAGGCGTTCGTGCTGTGGGACATGGTCCACGACCGCACGCACAGCCACGGCGACCTGCCGTTCGACCCCTTCATGATCAAGCAGCGCCAGCCGTTCTGGATGTACGGCCTGGAGGAGCTGCGCTGCGACCTGACCGCCTTCAAGGAGGCCGTCAGGCTGGAGGCGGAGGGCAACGCGCACGGGCGCGACGTGCAGTACGCCGTGCTGTTCGACCGGATGTTCCGCTTCCCGGTCTCCGGCGACCGCAACCGCAACTACGACGGGCTCGGCGGCCAGCTGCTCTTCGCGTACCTGCACAAGCACGACGTGGTGCGCTGGACGGACAACAAGCTGACCATCGACTGGCAGCGCGCCCCCGAGGTCACCAACCAGCTGTGCGGCGAGATCGAGGCGCTGTACCGCGACGGCATCGACCGCCCGAAGCTGGTCCACTGGTTCAAGGCGTACGAACTGGTCTCGGCCTACCTCGCCCCGCACCCCGGCTCCCGCTGGGCCAAGGGCCCCGACGCCCTGGACCTGTCCCAGCAGCCGCGCAAGCTCGTCGACGACGTGCTCGCGGACGAGTTTCCGCTGAGCATGTTCTATGAGGCGCTCTCCAAGAAGCTCAAGGCCGTGATCGCCTCGACCCAGGGGATCACCGCCGAGCGTCACGAGGGAGCGGCCGCGTGAGCTCCGGCACCCAGGAGGCGACGACCATGTCAGAGAACAGTGCGAGCGCGGGCGCCCTGGACGGCGCCGTCATCGCCGTCGCGGGAGCGGCCGGCCCGGCGGGCCGCGCCACCCTGCTGCGGCTGGCCGAGGCGGGCGCCACGGTCGTCGGCTCGGACGCCGACCCGGCGCGGCTGGCCGAGGCCGTCGACGCCGCGCGGTACGCGCACGGCGGGGCGACGGTCACCGGCGACACCGTGGACCTGCTCGACCTGGAGGCCACCCGGGAGTGGGTGCGCAAGACGGAGAAGGAGTTCGGGCGGGTCGACGGGCTGGTGCACCTGGTGGGCGGCTGGCGCGGCAGCTCCTCGTTCGCCGAGACCGACCTGGCCGACTGGGACTTCCTGGAGAAGCTCCTGATCCGTACGGTCCAGCACACCTCGCTGGCCTTCCAGGAGGCGCTCCAGCGCAGCGACCGGGGCCGCTACCTGCTGATCAGCGCGGCCGGTGCGAGCAAGCCCACCGCGGGCAACGCCGCGTACGCCGCGTCCAAGGCGGCGGCCGAGGCGTGGACGCTGGCGCTGGGCGACGCCTTCCGCAAGGCGGGGGGCGAGGACGGCCCCTCGACGGCGGCTGCGATCCTGGTGGTCAAGGCACTGGTGCACGACGCGATGCGCGCCGAGCGCCCGAATGCGAAGTTCGCGGGCTTCACGGACGTGACGGAACTGGCCGACGCCATCGCCGGAGTCTGGGACCGGCCCGCCCGGGAAGTGAACGGACAGCGCCTGTGGCTGACCCCCAAGCCGTGACCCACCAGCCCCACAAGACCGACGCGCGACGCCACCACGACCCCTCGGTGCGCGGGTTCGCCAGCGACAACTACGCGGGCGCGCACCCCGAGGTCATGGCGGCGCTCGCGCTCGCCAACGGCGGCCACCAGGTCTCCTACGGCGACGACGAGTACACCGAGCACCTGCAGCGGGTCATCCACAGCCACTTCGGCTCCTCGGCCGAGGCGTTCCCGGTGTTCAACGGCACCGGCGCCAACGTCACCGCCCTGCAGGCGCTCACCGACCGCTGGGGCGCGGTGGTCTGCGCCGAGTCCGCGCACATCAACGTGGACGAGGGCGGCGCCCCGGAGCGCATGGGCGGCCTGAAGCTGCTGACCGTACCGACCCCGGACGGCAAGCTGACGCCGGAGCTGATCGACCGGCAGGCGTGGGGCTTCGACGACGAGCACCGGGCGATGCCCCAGGTCGTCTCGATCACCCAGAACACCGAACTGGGCACCGTCTACACGGTCGAGGAGGTCCGGGCGATCGTGGAGCACGCCCACGGCCTGGGCATGAAGGTGCACCTCGACGGCGCCCGGATAGCCAACGCGGCCGCCGCGCTCGACGTGCCGATGCGCGCGTTCACCAACGCGGCCGGCGTGGACGTGATCTCGTACGGCGGGACGAAGAACGGCATGCTCTTCGGCGAGGCCGTGGTCGTCCTCAACCCGGACGCGGTGCGCCAGATGCGGCACCTGCGCAAGCTGTCGATGCAGCTGGCGTCGAAGATGCGGTTCGTGTCGGTGCAGCTGGAGGCGCTGCTCGCGAAGGACCTGTGGCTGCGCAACGCCCGGCACTCCAACGCGATGGCGCAGCGCCTGGCCGAGGGCGTGCGCGGAGTGGACGGGGTGGAGATCCTCTACCCGGTGCAGGCGAACGCGGTCTTCGCGCGGCTGCCGCACGAGGTGACGCGACGGCTGCAGAAGCGTTTCCGCTTCTACTTCTGGGACGAGGCGGCCGGGGACGTGCGCTGGATGTGCTCGTACGACACGGCCGAGGAGGACGTGGACGCGTTCGTGCAGGCGCTGAAGGAGGAGATGGGGCGCTGAGCCCCTCTTCCGGCCTCGGGCGGAGCTCCTCTTCGCGCCTGGGCCGAGCCCTTCTTCACGCCTGGGCCGAGCCCCTTCTTCGCGCCTGGACGGGCATGCGGTCTTCCCGCCTGGACAGACCTGCGGCCGGACGGAAATCCATTGATTCCGTCCGGCCGTTTCCGTGCGCCGCCGTGAGTCCCACCGCCGTGAGTCCCGCCGCCGTCAGTCCCGCCGCCGGGCGCGGGCCCGGCGGCGTCGTGCGCACCGTCCGCGGCGCAGGGACGATTCAGCCGGCCTCGCGGACCTGGGCCGCCGTCGGGGCCGTACCGCCCAGGTGGGCCGGGATCCACCAGGTGTCGGTGGCGTCCTTGGGGCGCACCGGGTAGGCGCGCTGCGCGGCCTCCAGGAGCTCCTGGCAGCGCTCGCGCAGCCGGCGGGTGATGGCGCCCGCGTACTGGTCGGCGGGCGCCTCCACGGGCTCGCCCACGCGGATCGTCACCGGGATGTGCTGGCGCTTGAAGTTCTTCGGGCGGCCCTTGGTCCACAGCCGCTGGGTGCCCCACAGCGCCATCGGGACCAGCGGCACGCCCGCCTCCTGGGCCAGCCGCGCGGCGCCCGACTTGAAGCTCTTGAGCGTGAAGGACTGGGAGATCGTGGCCTCGGGGAAGACGCCGACGACCTCGCCGGAGCGCAGCGCGTCCAGGGCGTGCTGGTACGCGGCCTCGCCCTGCTTGCGGTCCACCGGGATGTGCTTCATGCCGCGCATCAGCGGGCCCGACACCTTGTGGCGGAAGACGGAGTCCTTCGCCATGAACCGCACCAGGCGCTTCTGCGGCAGGGCCGCGAGGCCGGTGAAGATGAAGTCCAGGTAGCTGATGTGGTTGCTGACCAGGACCGCGCCGCCGGTGCGCGGAATGTTCTCCGAGCCCTGGGTGTCGATCTTCAGGTCGAGCGCCTTGAACAGCGTCAGGGCGGCGCCGATGACCGGCCGATAGACAAGCTCTGCCATCAGGAGAGCACCCTTCTCTATGAAGCCTGGGGAGGGTTCTCCCGGCGAAGTTACGCGGCCGTAGGTTTCCGGCGTTGGCCAGATCGTGCCCCAAACGGGGCACGCGTGCCAGTCCTGGGCCCGCCCGACGGCGAGATTCTCGTCACGTCACCACCGGGCCCCGGCCGCGTCGCACAGCAGGTCACGGCACTCATGCCCACCCGGGGCGGGGGGAATTCCTCCGCCGCCCCGCGCGCTTGGGGACGGTGGGGGACGACCGGAAGGCAGTGGGAGGCGGAGATGGACGAGGACGTGCCCGGGGGCGGCCGCAGGCTGGGCCCCGAGGAGCTCGGCGCGGAACTGGGGGAGCGGGCCACGCTCGTGCAGTTCTCCAGCGCGTTCTGCCAGCCTTGCCGGGCGACCCGGCGCACGCTGGCGGAGGTCGCGGCGATGGTCGAGGGGGTGGCGCACGTGGAGGTCGACGCGGAGGCCCGGCTGGACCTCGTGCGGGAGCTGGGAGTGGTGAAGACGCCGACCGTGCTGGTGCTGGACCGCGAGGGCCGCGAGGTGCGCAGGGCGGCGGGACAGCCGCGCCGGGTCGATGTGATCGCGGCGCTGGGAGAGGCGGTGTGAAGGGCGGGTGAGAGGCGGTGTGAGAGACGGTGTGAGGCGTCCGGGCCCGGGTGCCCGGCGAGGTGCCGGCGTACGGCATCGCGGCCCTTCTGAGGTGCGCGGATGTACGTCCCGTGGCGGTCTGGTGACGCATCTCCCATATCGTGGAAGTCACTTGACTGGGCGTCCCCTCGATCGTCAGTCTGACTCAATGCCCACTGAACTCCTTCTCTACGGCAGGGTCCACGTCGACCTGGCCCGCAACGCGAGCGCGCGCTGTCCGGGTGTCTGAGCACCCACGGACCGCCCCGCCCTTTTCGCAGAAGGACCAGAAGGACAATTCCATGACGGCTTATCCGGACCTCCGCACTCCTCAGCTGGCCGGCCCCGAGCTGCTGCGCTCCGTCTTCCGGCAGCACGCCGCGGGCGTCGCCGTGATCACCGCGCGTGGTGAGCGGCCCGTCGGCTTCACCGCCACCTCCCTCAACTCCGTCGCCGCCGAGCCCCCGCTGATCTCGTTCGGGGTGGGCACCGGCTCCTCCAGCTGGCCGGTCGTCTCGCAGGCCGAGTACATAGGCGTCCACATACTCGCCGAGGAGCAGGGCGAGCTCGCCGCCACCTTCGCCCGCAGCGGCGCCGACCGCTTCGCCCCGCCCACCCGCTGGCACGAGGGCCCCGAGGGCGTCCCCGTACTGGACGGCGTCCTGGCCTGGCTGGTGTGCCGGGTGGTGGCCCGGGTGCCGGCCGGGGACCACCGGATCGTGCTGGCCCAGGCCGTGTCGGGCGACCCCCGGGGCGAGGGCCGTCCGCTCCTCTACCACCAGGGGCGCTTCAACGCGCTCAGGGACTGAGAGTTCCCCGCGCGGACCGATTACTCAGCGTTGGCAAGGTCACAGTTCAAAGCGCTTGCTTACTGGGAAAGAGCTGGGTGTACTGACGAGTAATATTCCGGTCGGGGCGTCGCTCGCCCCGACCGGAAAGAGCCCCTTCAGGCGCCTATGCTGCGTGCAACAAGGCAGCCCAGTAATGACGATGCAGTAGGAGAGCCGGCGTGAGCTTGAGGATCGTTGTCTGTGTGAAGTACGTGCCCGACGCCACCGGCGACCGGCACTTCGCCGACGACCTGACCGTCGACCGTGACGACGTCGACGGCCTGCTGTCGGAACTGGACGAGTACGCGGTGGAGCAGGCGCTCCAGATCGCCGACGAGGCCGACGACGCCGAGGTCACGGTCCTCACCGTCGGTCCCGAGGACGCCAACGACGCCCTGCGCAAGGCCCTGTCCATGGGCGCCGACAAGGCCGTCCACGTCGAGGACGAGGACCTGCACGGCTCCGACGTCATGGGCACGTCGCTGGTGCTCGCCAAGGCCATCGAGAAGACCGGCTACGACCTGGTCGTCTGCGGCATGGCGTCCACCGACGGCACCATGGGCGTGCTGCCGGCCCTGCTGGCCGAGCGCCTGGGCGTCCCGCAGGTCACCCTGCTCTCCGAGGTCTCCGTCGAGGACGGCACCGTCAAGGGCCGCCGCGACGGCGACACCGCGTCGGAGCAGCTGGAGGCGTCCCTGCCCGCCGTCGTGTCCGTGACGGACCAGTCGGGCGAGGCCCGCTACCCGTCCTTCAAGGGCATCATGGCCGCCAAGAAGAAGCCGGTGGAGTCCCTGGACCTGGGCGACCTGGACCTGGACGCGGACGAGGTCGGCCTGGAGAACGCCTGGACCGCGGTGGACTCCGCGGACAAGCGCCCGGCGCGCACCGCGGGCACGATCGTCAAGGACGAGGGCGAGGGCGGCAAGCAGCTGGCCGAGTTCCTCGCGAGCCAGAAGTTCATCTGAGGCTCGCGCAGAGCCACGCAACGCCCCCCGTCCTTCGCAACAGCAGGAGATACGAAGTCCCATGGCTGAAGTCCTCGTCTACGTCGACCACGTCGACGGAGCCGTCCGCAAGCCCACCCTGGAACTGCTGACCCTGGCCCGCCGCATCGGCGAGCCCGTGGCCGTCGCCCTGGGCGCCGGTGCCGAGGGCACCGCCGCGGTGCTCGCCGAGCACGGCGCGGTCAAGGTGCTCACGTCCGACGCCGCCGAGTTCGCCGACTACCTGGTCGTCCCCAAGGTGGACGCCCTGGAGGCCGCGTACAACGCCGTCTCCCCGGCCGCCGTGCTGGTGCCGTCCTCCGCCGAGGGCAAGGAGATCGCGGCCCGCCTGGCGCTGCGCATCAAGTCCGGCATCATCACCGACGCCATCGACCTGGAGGCCGGTGACGAGGGTCCGGTGGCCACCCAGTCCGTGTTCGCCGCGGCCTTCACCACCAAGTCCCGCGTCTCGCAGGGCACCCCGGTCATCACCGTCAAGCCGAACTCGGCCCCGGTCGAGGCCGCCCCGTCCGCCGGCGCCGTCGAGGCCCTGTCGGTGACCTTCTCCGCGCTCGCCACCGGCACCAAGGTGACCAGCCGCAAGGAGCGCGAGTCCACCGGCCGCCCCGAGCTGACCGAGGCCGCGATCGTGGTCTCCGGCGGCCGCGGCGTCAACGGCGCCGAGAACTTCGCGGTCATCGAGAAGCTCGCCGACTCGCTCGGTGCCGCCGTCGGCGCCTCCCGCGCCGCCGTGGACGCCGGCTGGTACCCGCACTCCAACCAGGTCGGCCAGACCGGCAAGTCGGTCTCCCCGCAGCTGTACATCGCCTCCGGCATCTCCGGCGCGATCCAGCACCGCGCGGGCATGCAGACCTCGAAGACGATCGTGGCGATCAACAAGGACGCCGAGGCCCCGATCTTCGACCTGGTCGACTACGGCGTGGTCGGCGACCTGTTCGACGTCGTGCCGCAGCTGACCGAGGAGGTCCAGTCCCGCAAGGGCTGACCCGCTCGCAGGACCCGCCCGGGGCCGCGTGGTGATCACTCACCGCGCGGCCCCGGCGTCGTACCGGCGACCATCGAGGAGGGCCGGGAAGGCATTGACGCAGGTCATCACCGCCCATTAACTTCGCTATACGGATTACTGATTCCGTGAAGCGGAAAAGCGAGCTGTGGAGGGTGTGGGAATGGGTCAGCAGGAGAAGGTGGCGACGAGCCTGACCGGTGCGGTCAGCGAGGGCATCAGCGCCTCCCTCGCCGCGGTGGACGCGGAACTCGCCCGCCGCTACCCGGGGGACCCCGGCACCCGCCAGCCCGTCCACACGGTGTACGTGCCCGGCGAGGTCTTCGCCGCCGACACCATCCGCTCCTGGGGCGACCAGGCCCTCGCGGCCCTCGACGAGCACGCCCCGGACGCCGCCTCCTTCGCCGCCGCCGTCGGCCTGCGCGAGGACCTCGCCGAGGACGTCTACGCGCGCGTGCGCGCCAAGCTGGAGAGCGAGCCGGTCGAGGACCTGCGCGTCGACTTCGAGGACGGCTACAAGGGCGCCGACGAGGACCACGACGCGGCCCGCGCCGCCCGGCTGATCACCGAGGCGTACGAGAACGGCACGGCGGCCCCGTACATGGGCATCCGCATGAAGTGCATGGAGGCGGCCGTCCGCGACCGCGGCATCCGCACCCTGGACGTCTTCCTCACCGGCCTGATGGAGCACGGCGGCCTGCCCGACGGACTGGTCCTCACCCTGCCCAAGGTCACCTACGCCGAGCAGGTCACCGCCTTCACCCGCCTGGTCGAGGCCTTCGAGAAGGCCCACGGCCTGGACGCCGGCCGCATCGGCTTCGAGATCCAGATCGAGACGAGCCAGTCCATCCTCGGCCCCGACGGCACCGCCACCGTCTCCCGCATGATCGAGGCCGCCGAGGGCCGCGCCACCGGACTGCACTACGGCACCTTCGACTACAGCGCCTGCCTCGGCGTCTCCGCCGCCTACCAGGCCAGCGACCACCCGGCCGCCGACCACGCCAAGGCCGTCATGCAGGTCGCCGCTGCGGGCACCGGCGTGCGCGTCTCCGACGGCTCCACCAACGTCCTGCCCGTCGGCAGCACCGAGAAGGTCCACGAGGCCTGGCGCCTGCACTACGGCCTCACCCGCCGCGCCCTGGCCCGCGCCTACTACCAGGGCTGGGACATGCACCCCCGCCACATCCCCACCCGCTACGCCGCCGTCTTCGCCTTCTACCGCGAGGGCTTCGAGGCCGCCGCCGCCCGTCTTGCCGCCTACGTCAGCCACACCGACGGCGACGTGATGGACGAGCCCGCCACCGCCAAGGCCCTCGCCTCCTACCTGCTCCGCGGCCTGAACTGCGGCGCCCTGGGCGAGGCGGAGGTCGCCGCCCTCACCGGGCTGACCCGCGCCGACCTGGACGGCTTCGCCGCCCCGCGCCGCGGCGACCTGACGGCCACGGCCCTGTAAGCACCCGAAGGCCCTGTCACAGCGGCCCCGTACCCTGTACGCGACCACACGCGCGACGAGGGGAACGGGGCCGCTGTGTCTTCGGGGGACGACAGGCCGGGGCAGGACCACCGGGCAGGACATGAGCACGGCGCCGGACAGGACCACGGGGCGGCGCAGGAGCACCGGTCCGGGCCGGGTGAAGCCGCCGGGCCGCGCGAGGCGGCCGGGCCGGGGGAGCCGATCGCCGGGCGTTACCGGGTCGTCCGGCAGCTCGGCAAGGGCGGCATGGGCGTGGTGCACCGCGCCGTCGACGAGGTCCTGGGCCGCGAGGTGGCCGTGAAGGAGCTCCGTACGTACACCGACTCCTCCGGCCCCGAACTGGCCGACCTGCGGCTGCGGATGCGCCGCGAGGCCCGGGCCGCCGCGCGGGTCCGCCACCCCGGGGTCATCGCCGTCCACGACGTCGCCGACCACCACGGCCGCCCCGTCATCGTCATGGAGCTCGTCGACGGGCCCTCGCTCGACGACGTGCTGCACGAGCGCGGCGTCCTGGAGCCGCTGGAGGCGGCCCGGATCGGCGCGGGGGTCCTGGACGCCCTCGCCGCCGCCCACGCGGCCGGAGTGCTGCACCGGGACGTCAAGCCCGGCAACGTGCTGCTCGACCGGGGCGGCCGGGTCGTCCTCACCGACTTCGGCATCGCCGCCATGGAGGACCCCGGCGACGGCTCGGCCACCCGTCTGACCCGCAGCGGCGAACTCGTCGGCTCGCTCGACTACCTGGCGCCCGAGCGGGCCCAGGGCCACCAGCCCGGACCGGCCTCCGACGTGTGGGCCCTGGGAGCCACCCTGTACGCGGCGGTGGAGGGCGCCTCGCCCTTCCGCCGCACCTCCACCTGGTCCACGCTCAACGCCATCGTCGTGGAGCCGCTGCCCGAGCCCCGCAGGGCCGGGCCGCTCGCCCCCGTACTGCGCCTCCTGATGCACAAGGACCCGGCCCTGCGGCCCGACGCGGCGACGGCGGCGCGGCTGCTCGCGGACGTGGCCGAGGGGCGGGCCGACACCTCCACGGCGCCGCTGGGGCCGCCCGCGCACACCCGCGTACCGACCGTCCGCAACGCCGTGCCGCACCGCCCGGTGGGCTTCGGCCCGGCGTCCGCCCCCGCTCCCGGCGCCTTCGGACCCGCCGTCCCCGAACCCGCCCCCGTTCCCGCCGTGCCCACCTCCGCCGTGCCGCTGCCCGGCGGGGGCGGACCTTCGGGCGAGGGCGGCCGCGGACGCCGGAGCCGTACCCGGGTGGTCGTGGCCGCCGCCGCGGCGGCCGTCGTGCTCGCCGGGGGCGGCGTCACCTACGCCCTCATGGGCGGCGGCGAGACCGCCACCGGGCGGTCCGCGGCGGGCGGCGGCGCGGCGAGCCCGGAGCAGCGGGGCGAGGACGGGCGCGTCCTGGAGCCGGGCGCCAGTGCTCCCGGCCCGTCGGCACCCGCGTCCGCCTCCACGGCCGGCGAGCCCGGCGCCGACGACCCCTCGCCGCGCACCGGCGACCGCGCCACCGCCGGGCCCTCCCCGCGGCCCTCCGCCTCCCGCGCGCCCCGGCCCGGCACCAAGCCCACCCCCCGGCCGACCGGCGGCGCGGGCAGCGGTACCGGCGGCGGGGGAGGACAGGACCCGGCGCCCGCCCCGGCCTGCCACGCCGCCGGCGGCGGGAAGTACGACTGCACGGTCTACCGCTCGGCCAAGACCTACCGGCACGACGGCGGCGAGATGGGCGTCCTGGGCGCGGGCACCAACTACTTCTACTGCCAGGTCGACCTGGGCCGCCGCGAGACGTACGGGAAGTGGACCAACCACTGGTGGGCCCGCACCGACGACGACAGCGGCAACACCAACGTCTACTTCAGCGTGGTCTACATCAAGGGCGGCGACAACGACGCCCCGCTGCCGGGGCTGCCGGTGTGCTGACCGCGCCCCGCCCGGGTGGCGTGGGGATCTTGAAGACGCGGCCTACGGAGATCAGGCCCCCGGGCCCGGCACCTCGCCGGAGCCGCGCGGGATCAGCACCGTGCGCAGCTCGGTGCGCGCGGGCTCGTCCTCGAACCCGTCCAGGCGGCGGAACAGCCGCTCGGCGGCCGTGCGCCCCAGCGCCGCCGCGTCCTGCGCGATGACCGTGATGCCCAGCAGGTCGGCCAGCTCGATGTCGTCGAACCCGACCAGGGCGACGGGGTGTTCGCGCCCGGCCAGCACCCGCACGGCCGTCACGGTCACCCGGTTGTTGCCCGCGAACAGCGCGGTCACCGGCTCGGGCCCGGACAGCATCTCCTCCACTGCCGCGCGCACCCGGTCCGGCGCGGTCGTGCCCAGCGAGACCCAGGAGTCGTCCACCTCCATGCCCGCGTCCTCCATCGCCGCCCGGTAGCCGCGCAGCCGCTCCACCGCCGTGTGGATGCGCGGCTGGTCGCCGACGAAGCCGATCCTGCGGTGGCCGTGCGCGATCAGGTGCGCCACCCCCTGCCGGGCGCCGCCGAAGCTGTCGGAGAGCACCACGTCGGCGTCGATGCGCCCGGCCGGGCGGTCCACGAAGACGGTGGCGACGCCCGCCTTGATCTCCGGCTCCAGGTAGCGGTGGTCGTCGCCCGCCGGGATCACGATCAGTCCGTCGACCCGGCGCGCGCACAGCGCCAGCACCAACTCCTGTTCCCGGTCCGGGTCCTCGGCGCTGGAGCCGTTGATGAGCAGCGCGCCGTGGGCCCGGGCGACCTCCTCGACGGCGCGGTTGAGCGGCCCGTAGAAGGGGTCCGCGAGGTCTTCCAGGACCAGGCCGATGGAGGCGGTGCGCCCCTTGCGCAGCACCCGGGCGCTGTCGTTGCGGCGGAAGCCCAGGGCCTCGATGGCCTCCTGCACGCGCCGCTCGGTCTCGGGGGTGACGCCGGGCTCGCCGTTCACGACGCGCGAGACGGTCTTCAGGCCCACGCCCGCGCGGGAGGCGACGTCCTTCATGGTGGGCCGGTTGCCGTAGCGGTGCTCGGTGCGGCGGGCGATTTCGGCCACGGTGCGCTGTCCTGTCGTCGGGTGGAACGGTGTGGCGTCGAGCATAGGCCCTAGACAACGTTGTCAAGGGAATGGAGACTGTGTTCCGCACGTACGGTGCGGTGCGGTCCTTCACCGGATCCGCCGTGCGGCGCGGCACGTTCGCGCCATACCGTACGGCCTCGACACCGACGTCACCATGGGGGAACCGGAACCGATGCACAACGACCTCGTCGCCGCGCTCGACATCGGCGGCACCAAGATCGCGGGCGCCCTGGTGGACGACGGCGGCCGGATCCTCCTGCGGGCGCAGCGCCCCACCCCCGCGCGCGAGGACGGCGAGACGGTCATGCGGGCCGTGGAGGCCGTCCTCGCCGAGCTGGCCGGCTCCCCGCTGTGGCCGGGCGTCGGCTCCGTCGGCATCGGCAGCGCGGGCCCGGTGGACGCCTCCGCCGGTACGGTCAGCCCGGTCAACGTGCCCGGCTGGCGCGGCTACCCGCTGGTCGAGCGGGTGCGCGCGGCGGTCGGCGGACTGCCCGTGGCACTGGTCGGCGACGGCGTCGCGATGACCGCGGCCGAGCACTGGCAGGGCGCCGCGCGCGGTCACGCCAACGCGCTCTGCATGGTGGTCTCCACGGGTGTCGGCGGCGGCCTGGTCCTCGGCGGCAAGCTGCACACCGGACCCACCGGCAACGCGGGCCACATCGGCCACATCAGCGTGGACCTGGACGGCGACGCCTGCCCGTGCGGCGCGCGCGGCTGCGTCGAACGCATCGCCAGCGGCCCCAACATCGCGCGGCGCGCCCTGGCGGGCGGCTGGACGCCGGGCCCGGACGGCGACGCCTCGGCGGCGGCCGTCGCGGCGTCGGCGCACGCCGGGCACCCGGTGGCCGTGGCGTCGTTCGAGCGGGCGGCGCAGGCCCTCGCGGCGGGGATCGCGGCGACCGCGACGCTGGTGGAGATCGAGATAGCCGTGATCGGCGGGGGCGTCGCGGGGGCGGGCGAGGTGCTCTTCGCGCCGCTGCGCCGGGCGCTCGCGGACTACGCGACGCTCTCCTTCGTACGCGGCCTGGTGGTCGCCCCCGCGCTCACCGGCACCGACGCGGGCCTGCTCGGCGCGGCGGCCGCGGCCCCGAGGCCCGTGGGGTCGAGGAGCGCGGCGGACCGGGCGGCGGCGCTGGGCGGCTGAGGCGCGGCGGGTCCGAACGGCCGCGCGGGCGCCGGGCGCTGGCATCCCGGACACCCGGGGGCCGGGGTGCCGGAGGCCCGGGGCGCGGCGTCGCCCGGGACCGGGTGCTCAGCCGACCGGCTCGGCCGCCCCGGGGGCCACCACGACCAGGAACGCGTCGGTGTCCAGGTCCATCACCACCTCCGCGGCCAGGCCCTCGTCCCTGCGGGCCCGGGCGAACTCCTCGGCGGGCCAGCTGCCGCGCGGTCCCCCCGCGGGAAACCTCTCCAGCACCGTACGGCGCATCGCGCACCCCTCTTCGTCTTCCTCGGTCCGGCTACCGGCTCCAACGACGGTCCTCCCGCCGCGGTCACCGTTGCCCTGACACAAGGGACGCACCGGAGGGGTCCCCGGGTGGTGGCGAACCGGCAACAGCACGGTCACAGTCGCACCCCGCACAGGCTGCCGGGTCCCGAACACGGGTTTCCGTGGCAGGGTGTTCCGGGCAAGCCACAGGGGGCTACGACTGCGGGCCACGGAGATGAGGGGGAACCGTGATCGTCTGGGTCAACGGTACGTTCGGCGCGGGCAAGACCAGCACGGTGCGCGAACTGATCGACCTGATCCCGAACAGCACGCTGTACGACCCCGAGCTGACGGGCTTCGGGCTGCGCAACCTGCTGCCGCACAAACGCCTCGCCGAGGTCGACGACTTCCAGGACCTGCCGATCTGGCGGCGGATGGTCGTCGACACCGCGGCCGCGCTCCTCGCCGAGCTGGGCGGGGTGCTCGTGGTGCCGATGACCCTGCTCAGACAGGAGTACCGCGACGAGGTGTTCGGCGGGCTCGCCTCCCGCCGCATCGCCGTGCACCACATCGTCCTGACACCGGAGGAAACGATCCTGCGGGCACGCATCGCCGCCCGCGAGGAGCCCGACGCGCCCGAGGCCGAACAGCGCGTGCGCCAGTGGTCGTACGACCACGTCGAGCCCTACCTGGCGGCCCTCGGCGGCTGGCTCGGCGCCGACGCCCACCGCGTCGACAACAGCCGCCTCACCCCCCGGGAGACCGCCGAGGCCGTCGTCGCGGCCCTGGACTCCGGGGCCGCGGCGCCGTGTTCGATCGTGCAGACCCCGGAGCCGCGCGGCGAGACGCTGGCCGCGGGGGTGCTGCTCTTCGACGACCGGGACCGGGTGCTGCTCGTCGACCCCACCTACAAGCCCGGCTGGGAGTTCCCCGGCGGTGTCGTCGAACAGGGCGAACCGCCCGCGCGCGCCGGCATCCGGGAGGTCGCCGAGGAGATCGGCATCACCCTGGAGGCGGTCCCCAGGCTGCTCGTCGTCGACTGGGAGCCGCCCCGCCACCCCGGCTACGGCGGGCTGCGGCTGCTCTTCGACGGCGGCCGGATCGCCCCCGACACCGCCCGCGACCTGGTGCTCCCCGGCTCCGAGCTGCGCGGCTGGCGGTTCGCCACCGAGGCGGAGGCCGCCACCATGCTGCCGCCCAACCGCTACGAGCGCCTGCGCTGGGCCCTGCGGGCCCGGGAGCGCGGGACGGTGCTCAACCTGGAGGCGGGGGTGCCGGTGGGGTGAGCGGCGTCCACCACCCGGTCCGGGGACGGCCGGTACGGGGACAGGGGGAGGCCGGGGCGCGCGGGCGGCTGGTTCGGGTCAGGGGTCCGGCCGGGGCTCAGGCCGCCTCGGCCACCTCCCGCAGCGTCTTCGCCGCGTCCACGGTCAGCGGGTCGCCGTGGCCCACGCACACCGTGGCCGGGGCGAGTCCGGCCAGCTTCAGGCCCGACTCCCGCACCTGCTCGCGGTCCACGTGGAAGACGCCGAGCATCACCCCGCCGAGCGTGGAGACCGTGTCCCCGGTGAACAGCACGTCGTGGCGCGGCAGGTGGACGGCGATCGAGCCCGGCGTGTGCCCGGGGACGTGCACCACCCGGGCGCCGTCGCCGAACGGCAGCTCGTCGCCGTCCTCCAGCTCCCGGTCCACCGGGGTGGACGGCATGTCGGGGACGGTCAGCCCGTGCGCGTACAGCGGCTCCTCCCAGTCCAGGAGCACCGGGTCCGGGACCGGGGCCGCGCCGCGCACCAGCGGGGCGTCGAGGCGGTGGGCGAGCACCTCGGCGCCGAACCGCGCGGCCAGCTCACCGGCCGCGCCCACGTGGTCGCGGTGCCCGTGCGTGATGACGATCCGGCGCAGCCCGCCGGGGTCCAGGCCGGCGCCGCGCAGCGCCTGCTCGATCTCGGGGGCCGAGCCGTGCCAGCCGGCGTCGACGAGGGTCAGCTCCGCGCCGTCGCGCCAGAGGTAGGCCTGGCCGATCGGGAAGCGGAGCATGTGCAGTCGCGGTGTCACCTCGATGAAGTCCATGCCGTGAACGTACGGACCGATCACCGCCCGGCGCACGCGACTACGCTCCCGGCGATCTTCGCCCGACGCGCAACGACGGCGGGAACCATTCCGCCCGGACCGTTACGCCCGGATCGTGACGCCCGGTCCGTTCCCACAGGGAGCGGGGCGGGCGGCCCGTCAAGGCCGCCCGCCCCGTCACGTACCGATCGCGCCCGTGTCAACCGCGCTTGGACTGCGCGTAGTTGGAGAGGAACAGCGCCTCCGAGACCGACAGCCGCTCCAGCTCCTGCGGCGACACCGACTCGTTGACCGCGTGGATCTGCGCCTCCGGCTCGCTCAGCCCGATCAGCAGGATCTCCGCCTCCGGGTACAGCGCCGCCAGCGCGTTGGTCAGCGGGATGGAGCCGCCCATGCCCGCCGCCTGCATCTCCTGACCGGGGTACGCGACCGCCATCGCCTCCGCCATCGAGCGGTACGCCGGGCTCTCGACGTCCGCGCGGAACGCGTCGCCCTGCCCCACCTGCTCGAACGACACGCGCGCGTTCCACGGCACGTGCTTCTCCAGGTGGGCGAAGAGCAGCTTCGTCGCCTCGGTCGCGTCCACGCCGGGCGGCATCCGCAGGCTGATCTGCGCCCGGGCGGTCGACGGGATCGACGGCGTCGCGCCCGCCACCGGGTGGCAGTCGATGCCGACCACCGTCACCGCGGGGCGCGCCCACAGCCGGTCGGCGACCGTGCCGTTGCCCGGCAGGCCCACGCCGTCCAGGACCTTGGCGTCCGTCCGGAAGTCCTCCTCCGGGTACTGCAGTCCGTCCCACACCCCGTCCGGCTCCAGGCCCTCGATGACCGTCGAGCCGTCCTCCGCCCGCAGCGAGTCCAGCGCGCGGATCAGCGCGGCCAGCGCGTCCGGGGCGGCGCCGCCGAACATGCCCGAGTGCAGGTTGCCGCGCAGCGTCTCGACCGAGACCCTGATCATCGTCATCCCGCGCAGCGCCGACGTCACCGTGGGCAGGCCGAGCCGGAAGTTGCCGGTGTCGCCGATCACGATCGCGTCGCTGGTCAGCAGCTCCGGGTTGGCCTGCGCGTACCGCTCGAGGCCGCCCGTGCCCTGCTCCTCGGAGCCCTCGACGATCATCTTGACCGTCACCGGCACCCCGCCGTTCGCCTTCAGGGCGCGCAGCGCGAGCAGGTGCATGATGAAGCCGCCCTTGCAGTCGGCTGCCCCGCGCCCGTACCAGCGGCCGTCCCGCTCGGTCAGCTCGAACGGCGGGGACACCCACGCGGCCTCGTCCAGCATCGGCTGCACGTCGTAGTGCGCGTACAGCAGGACCGTCGGGGCGTCCGCGGGCCCCGGCAGCACGCCGTACACCGCCTGCGAACCGTCGGGGGTGTCGAGCACCGCCACGTCCTCGAAGTCCTCCGCCCGCAGCGCGTCCGCGACCCAGGCCGCGGCGGCCTCGCACTCGCTCTTCGGGGCCACGGCCTCGTCCGCCACCGACTGGAAGGCCACCAGCTCCGCGAGCTCCGCCTTGGCGCGGGGCATCAGGGACGCGACGGTCTCGGCGATCGGGTGGGCGGTCATGGGCACGCTCCTCGCGGGTACGACGTTGTGAAGGTGTCGTGGGCTCCCGGCGGGTGTGCCGCCGGCCCGTACGACGTGTGTGTTGTGTGTAGGGCGAATACAGGTGTGATCCTCCCACAAGGGGCGGGGAGCCCTCTCGCCGTAGGATGCGGTCCTGAGCATGGGACCCGGGTCTGATCAGGAGCAGGAACACATCGTGAGCAGCGAGAACGCAGCCGCTGGAGCCGCTGGGGACGAGTCCGCCGACGGCGCGGACGCCCCCGTCTGGGACGTCGTGGTGGTCGGCGCCGGACCGGCGGGAGCCTCCGCGGCGCACGCGGCGGCCAACGAGGGACGGCGGGTGCTGCTCCTCGAGAAGTCCGAGCTGCCCCGCTACAAGACCTGCGGGGGCGGCATCATCGGCCCCTCCCGCGACGCGCTGCCGCCCGGCTTCGAGCTCCCGCTCCAGGACCGCGTGCACGCCGTCACGTTCTCCCTCAACGGCCGCTTCACCCGCACCCGGCGCTCGCGCCGGATGCTGTTCGGGCTGATCAACCGGCCCGAGTTCGACCAGGGCCTGGTCGAGGCGGCGCAGAAGGCGGGCGCCGAGCTGCGCACCGGCGTCACCGTCTCCCGGGTCGAGCAGCACGGCACGGCGGTGCCCGACCGGCGCACCGTCGCGGTCGTGTTGTCCGACGGCGAGACGGTCCTGGCGCGCGCCGTGGTCGGCGCCGACGGCAGCGCCAGCCGGATAGGAGCACACGTCGGGGTCACGATGGACCAGGTCGACCTCGGCCTGGAGGCGGAGATCCCGGTGCCCGCGACGGTCGCCGAGGACTGGCGGGGGCGGGTGCTCATCGACTGGGGCCCGATGCCCGGCAGTTACGGCTGGGTGTTCCCCAAGGGCGACGTCCTCACCGTCGGCGTGATCTCCGCGCGCGGCGAGGGGGCCGCCACCAAGCAGTACCTGGAGGACTTCATCGCCCGGCTCGGTCTCGCCGGGTTCGAGCCGAAGATCTCCTCCGGCCACCTCACCCGCTGCCGCAGCGACGACTCGCCGCTCTCCCGCGGCCGGGTCCTGGTCTGCGGCGACGCGGCGGGCCTGCTCGAACCCTGGACCCGCGAGGGAATCTCCTTCGCGCTGCGCTCCGGCCGTCTGGCGGGGGAGTGGGCGGTGCGGATCGCCGAGTCGCACGACGCGGTCGACGCCCGCCGTCAGGCCCTCAACTACGCGTTCGCCGTCAAGGCCGGGCTCGGTGTGGAGATGGCGGTCGGGCGGCGGATGCTGACGCTGTTCGAGCGCCGCCCCGGGGTGCTGCACGCGGCGATCACCGGGCTGCGGCCCGCGTGGAAGGCGTTCGCCGACATCACGCGCGGCTCGACGACCCTGGCGGGCCTCGTGCGTACGCACGCGATGGCGCGGCGCGCGATGGACCTGCTGGAGCGCAGGGGCTGAGGGGGAGAGGGCCGGTCGTACGGGGCGTGGTGGCGCGGGCCGAGGGCGCGGCAAGGTGGGGAGGACCGGCTCACGGGGTGACCGTGATGCGGAACACCGGTGGTCGAGGAGCGCGAGGCGTTCTTCCGGCACGCGGCGGCCCGGCTCGCGTACGAGGTGGGGCTGACGTAGCGGTGTGGCGGGGCGGGGCCCGCGTACTCCCGGGGGAGTAGGCGCGACCACCCCGCCCGGCGGACGTCGGGCGGGACCCGGCGCGTCTAGCGTGGCGGTATGGACGAGCGGTACATCTCCCCGCCGCGGACCCGCGCCGACGGCACCCCTCTACGCGACGGGACCACGTCACCACGCTCACACGAGGGCCCGCGCTGGGAGCGCTGGGCGGGTGCGGGCGCGCAGGCCCGGCTGCCCTGGCGGTCCACGCTGCTGGTGGCCGTCCTCGTCGTCCTCGGCAGCCACTTGGTCGCGCACCGCCAGCCCGAGCGGGTGCCCCTGGACGCCCTGGCCCGGGTGCTGCTCGTCCTCGGCCCCGCCCTGCTGCTCCTGCGGGGGCGCCGTCCGGTCCCGGTGGTGTTCGCCGTCGCGGCGACGGTCCTGGTCTACCTGGGGGCGGGTTACCCGTACGGGCCGGTGTTCGTACCGGTCGTGGTGGCGGCTTTCGCCGCCGTCGTCGCCGGGCACCGCAGGGCCGCCTGGTGGGCGCTGGGGCTGCTCTGGCTCGGGCACGTGGTGGTGGGCCACTGGCTGTACGCGTGGCTGCCGCCGGCCGGCGACCGCGCGGCGCCCTGGGGGCAGGAACTGGCCGTCGCCGCCTGGGTCATGGCCGTACTGGCGGCCTCCGAGCTGGCCAGGACGCGCCGCGAGCAGGGGCAGCGGGCGCGCGCCGAGCGGGCCGCGGCCGAGCGGCGGCGCGCCGACGAGGAGCGGCTGCGGATCGCCCGGGAGCTGCACGACGTGCTGGCCCACTCGATCTCGGTGATCAACGTCCAGGCGGGGGTGGGCCTGGCGCTCCTGGACTCCGACCCGGAGCAGGCGCGCACGGCGCTGACCACGATCAAGGCCGCCAGCAAGGAGGCGCTGGGCGAGGTGCGCCAGGTCCTGGACACGCTGCGGGCCCCCGGTGAGGCGCCGCGCGCCCCGGCGCCGGGCCTGGACCGGCTGCCGGAGCTGGTGCGGCAGGCGGCGGCGGCCGGGCTGCGCGTGGCGGTGGAGGGTCCGGGGGAGCGGCCTCCGCTGGCGCCGGGCACGGAGCTGGCGGCGTTCCGGATCGTGCAGGAGGCGCTGACGAACGTGGTGCGGCACTCCTCGTCCCGTACCGCCCGGGTGCGCCTGGCGTTCCCGCCCGGGCGCCTGGAGCTGCGGATCGACGACGAGGGGCCCGCGACCGGCTCCGACGCGGGCGGCAGCGGCAACGGCCTGGCCGGGATGCGGGAGCGCGCCGCCGCGCTCGGTGGCACGATCGAGGCGGGACGGCGCCCGGACGGCGGCTTCCGCGTCGAGGCCGCGCTGCCCCTGGAGCCGCCCGAACACCCCCTGGAACCGCCCGCCGACGCCCCGGAGGAGACGCCGTGATCCGCGTCCTGCTCGCCGACGACCAGCTGCTCGTGCGCGCCGGGTTCCGGGCGCTGCTGGACGCGCAGCCCGACATCGAGGTGGTCGGGGAGGCCGCCGACGGGGCCGAAGCGGTGCGCCTGGTGGGGGAGTCGGTGCCGGACGTGGTCCTGATGGACATCCGGATGCCGGTGCTCGACGGCCTCGCGGCGACCCGGGGCATCACCGGGGAGCCGGGGCTCGGTGCGGTGAAGGTGGTGATGCTGACGACGTTCGAGCTGGACGAGTACGTCTTCGAGGCGATCCGCTCGGGCGCCTCGGGCTTCCTCGTGAAGGACACCGAGCCGGACGAACTCCTGCGCGCGGTCAGGGCGGTGGTGGAGGGCGACGCGCTGCTCTCGCCCGGGGTGACCCGGCGGCTGATCGCCGAGTTCGCGGCCCGCTCCAAGGTGCCGGTGGACCCGCCCGCGCTGAGCGGTCTGACCGTGCGCGAGCGGGAGGTGATGGCGCTGGTGGGGATGGGCCTGTCCAACGAGGAGATCGCCCGCCGCCTGGTGGTCAGCCCGCTCACCGCCAAGACCCACGTGAGCCGCGCGATGGTGAAGCTGGGCGCCCGCGACCGGGCCCAACTGGTGGTCCTGGCCTACGAGTCGGGCCTGGTGCGCCCCGGCTGGCTGGACTGAGGAGCCACCCGGGGCGCGTCCGTCAGGACCAGGTGACGGCGGACGTCTCCCGCCAGGTCCGGACGACCTCGGCGTCACCGGCGGGCTTGAGCGCGTCGGCGGGCAGCCGGTTCCACAGGTACAGGTAGAGGTCGTGCGCGGTCCCGCTCAACTCGCAGTCGGCGGTGCCCTCTTCGCCGCGCGCGGTGACGGGCGGCGCGTCGGGCGACAGTCGCGCGGTCCAGGCGTCGCCGGTGTCCGTGGCCCGTACCCGCAGGGTGCGCGGCGCGGCGGTGCGCACCCGGCTGCGCTCGCGGCCGTGGAAGCTGAGCAGGAGCTCGTCGATGCCGTCGGCGGCGAGCGCCGGGGCGACCGGGGTGGCCGCGCCCACGGGGGCGAGGGCCGACTCGGCGTCGACGCGGTGGACCGTCGTCTCGTGGTGCTGGCGGCGGGCCCAGAAGGCGCGCGCGCCGTCCGCGGGCAGGAAGGTCCAGCACTCCAGGTCGTCGGGCGCCTCGGTGAGGGCGGCCACCAGCAGGGCGAGGCCCTCGCGGTAGTGGCGGACCAGGGCGTCCCCGTCGAGGTCGGGGTCCCCGGAGTCGGGGACGTACGAGGCGTGCCGCTCGGCGACGAGGGTCCCGGCCCACCGGTGGACCCTGCTCACGTGCCGCACCAGGTCCCGCGTCCGCCACCCGGGGCAGGTCGGCACGGGGGCGTCGGACCCCGCCCGCTCGGCGGCCAGGGCGAGCAACTCGCCCTCGCGGGCCAGGGACGCGATCAGCTCAGTTGTCTCCATGCGGGGGATTGTGCCAGTGCGGCACGGGTCCCTTCGCACGGGCGTGCGGCGACCGCAGGACGCGCAGGAGGAGGCCGAGGAGCAGTGCGTTGAGCAGGTACGCCACGACGAACGCCGACATGAGCGCGCCGTCGGACATGCCGTGCGGGAACAGGGAGTCGGCGCCGCGGAAGAGCACCGGGCCGACCGGCAGGGCGAGCGCGAGCGAGAGGAACCCCGCCGCGTCGGAACCGCCGTCGCCCATGGCCACGAGGATCGCGAGGAGGGCGACGACGAGGTACGGCGTGGAGAGCGGGTTCCACAGGGCCGTACGGGCCGCGCCGCGCAGCCACCGGAGCACCGGACGGGAGGCGGGGACTGGGGTGATCATGGCGACCAGTGTGTCCGGCGCGGCGGACGTCCGCCTGAGTACGGGTACTCAACCGGGCCGCGGCGCCGTCGCGTTGCGGGCCGCGTAGCCGATCAGGGCCGCGCCCGCGGCGAGGGCCGCGACCGTGGTCAGGGCGACCGGCAGGGAGGACCACTCGGTGACGAACCCGATGGTGGGCGGCCCGAGCAGCATCCCGCCGTAGCCGACCGTGGAGGCGGCGGCCACCCCGCCGGGCCCGGCGAGGGCGCCCGCGCGGTCCACGGCCACCGGGAAGAGGTTGGCCAGGCCCAGGCCGGTGACGGCGAAGCCGAGCAGGGCGAGCCACACGGTGGGGGCGAGGGCGCCGAGCAGCATGCCGAGCGAGGCGGTGGCGCCGCCCGCGACGAGGGTGCGGGTCTGGCCGAGGCGTTCGAGCAGCGCGGTGCCCGAGAGGCGCCCGGCGGTCATGGCGAGCGCGAAGAGCGAGTACCCGGCGGCGGCGACGCCCGGGTGCGCGGACAGGTCCTGCTCCAGGTGCAGCGCGCCCCACTCGGCCATCGCGCCCTCCCCGTACGCCGTGCACAGCGCGATCGCGCCGAAGACGGCCACCAGGCGGCGCGCCCGGCCCTCCAGGCGCGGGGGCCGGGTGCCGGCGGGCGTACGGGACCCCGTGGCGCGCTCCGGGGGCGCGGGCGAGGGGTGGCGCAGCAGTACGGGTCCGGCGGCGGCGGTCAGCAGCAGCCCGGCGCCGGTCAGGCAGAGCAGGTGGGCGGTGGGGGACAGGCCGCCCGCGACGAGTCCGCCGAGCCCGGCGCCGGTCATGCCGCCGAGGCTGAAGGCGGCGTGGAAGGACGGCATCACGGGGCGGCGCAGGGCGGCGACCAGGTCGACGGCGGCGCTGTTCATCGCGACGTTGATCCCGCCGTACGCGGCGCCGAAGACCAGCAGGACCAGGCCGAGGGCGAGCGGGGAGCGGGTGAGCGGCGGCAGGGCGATGCTCAGGGACATCAGGACGGCGGAGACGACGGTGACGGGGTGGCTGCCGTAGCGGTGGCAGAGGCGGCCGGTGAGCGTCATGGTGACGACCGCGCCGGCGGACACGCCGAGCAGGGCGAGGCCGAGGTCGCCGGCGGAGGCGCCGGTCTGCTGCTTGATCGCGGGGATGCGGACGACCCAGCCGGCGAACAGGAAGCCGTCGAGGGCGAAGAAGAGGGTCAGGGCGGTGCGGAGGCGGGACAGGGAAGGTGGGGCGGTGTCTCCGCCCGGGCCCCCCTGAACGGCCGTCCGTAGTTTGTTTAGGTGCGGCACAAACTCAGCATAGGGGCGGCCCGCCACCCGCGACAAGGCGGCCCGCCACCCGCGACGAGCGGGCGCCGCGCGGGCCACCGGCGCCGCGGATCATGGGAGACTCGCCCTCATGAACGGCAAGGCGACAACCCCCCGCACGCGGCTCGACCGGGGCCGTGGCGCCCTCGGACCGGCGCTGGAACTGGTGCACACGGGCCGCGCCCCCACCCGAGCCGTCCTGACCTCGGAACTGGGCGTGACCCGCGCCACGGCGGGCGCCGTCGCCGCCGAACTGGAGGCCCTCGGACTCATCCGGGTCGACTCCCGGCCCACCGCTCCCGCCGGGGCCCAGGGCCGCCCCTCGCACCGCCTGTTCGTCGACGACGAGGGGCCCGTCGCGCTCGCCGCGCAGGTGCACGCCGACGGCTTCCGCGCCGCGCTGGTCTCCCTCGGCGGCGCGATCGTGGCCACCGCCCCCGGCTGCGTCACCGTCTCCGAGGACCCGGCGCAGGTGCTCGGCGCCGTGGTGGAGGCGGGCGCGGAGCTGCTGCGCGCCTCCGGCCGCCGCTGCGTGGGCGCGGGACTCGCGGTGCCCTCGGCCGTCGCCGAGCCCGAGGGCCTCGCCCTCAACCCGCTGCACCTGGCCTGGCCCGCGGGCTCCCCGGTGCGCGAGGTCTTCGCCGAGCGGGTGCGGGACGCCGGCATCGAAGGCCCCGCCTTCACCGGGAACGACGTCAACCTCGCCGCCCTGGCCGAGCACCGCCACGGCGCCGGGCGGGGCGCCCGCGACCTGCTCTGCGTCGCCACCGGGCACCGCGGCGTCGGCGGCGCGCTCGTCCTCGACGGCCGCCTGCACAGCGGGAGTTCGGGCCTGGCCCTGGAGGTCGGCCACCTCACCGTGAACCCCGAGGGCCGCCCCTGCCACTGCGGCGGCCGGGGCTGCCTGGACGTCGAGACCGACCCGATGGCGTTCCTGGCCGCCGCCGGGCGCGAGCCGGGCCCCGAGGTCTCGCTGCTCCAGCAGGCCCGCGACCTGCTGCGCGACGAGCGCGACGAGCCGGGGGTACGGCTGGCCACCGAGGAACTCGTCGACCGCCTCGGCCTCGGCCTCGCGGGCCTGGTCAACATCCTCAACCCGGACCGGATCGTCCTGGGCGGCCTGCACCGCGCCCTGCTCGACGCGGACCCGGACCGGCTGCGCGCCGTGGTCGCCGACCGCAGCCTGTGGGGCCGCAGCGGGGGAGTGCCGATCCTGGCCTGCTCGCTGGACCACAACAGCCTGGTCGGCGCCGCGGAACTGGCCTGGCAGCCGGTCCTCGACGATCCGCTCGCGGCGCTGGGAAGACCGGTGGCGAACGCCTGAGGAAGCGGCCGGGCGGCTCAGCGGGCGGTTGGCTCCCGCCGCTCGGCGGCCAGTGGGGTTCCGTCGTTCAGAAGGCCGTGGACTCCCGCCGTCCGTCCGCGAGTCCACCACGCTGGGGCTGCGACAGGTGCAGCACCCGGAAGAGCTCGCCGGGCGCGTCCGGCGCCCCGCCCGCCCACAGCGTGAAGTGCAGCAGTTCCCAGTGGCGCGGGTCCACCGCCACCGCCGAGGCCACCGCGCCCGCGCTCCGCGCCAGCCGCCGGTTCTCCTCCAGCGCCGCCGCCACCGCGTCCGCCGGTGCCAGGCCCTCCGGCACCGCCGTCCGGTGGCGGGTCGCGTGCGTGGGCACCGCCGCGGACTCCGCGCCCTCCCGGTGGGCCAGGCCGGTCCAGTGCTGCACGACCGGGCGGCCGAAGTCGTTCACGATCCCCTGGAAGCCGGGTCCGTACAGGAAGTCGTTCATGCCCTCGGGCGCCACCCACAGGTAGAACGGCGCGTACTGGTTGACCGGTGCCCCGTCCGCGCGCTCCCGCACGAGGTAGGCCTTGAGCCCCAGGCCGGGGAAGTCGTCCAGCAGATGGCCGCGGGTGGCCACCCGGTCGTGGATGATCCGCATGTCGTAGTCGGCGGGCAGGGTGATCTCGTACTGCATCGCGTGCACGGGGCTGCTCCTCGAAACGCTGGTGGTGTACGTCAGTTGGCCGGCGGGGCCAGCAGGTCGAGCAGGCCGCGCACCGCCGCGTCGAACCCGTCCGCCGTGCCCGAGGCGCGCGCCAGGACGTAGCCGCCCTGCACGGTCGCGGCGATCGTGGCCGCCGTGCGCTCCGGGTCGAGCTCCGGGGCCAGCTCGCCCGCCGCCACGCCCTCGCGCACCACCGAAGCGAGACGGCCGCGCAGCCAGTCGAACAACTCGTCCACCGGGGCGCGCAGTTCGGCGCTCGCGAAGACGTCCGGGTCCATGGTCAGGCGCCCGACCGGGCAGCCGCGCAGCGCGTCGCGCTCGCGCAGCAGATAGGCCGCCACGCGCGCGTGCGCGGTGCCGGGGCCGTCCAGCGCGGACTCGGCGGCCCGCCGCAGTTCCCCCGCCGAGGCCTCGATCGCGGCGAGGGCCAGCTCGGGCTTGCCGCTGAAGTGGTGGTACATGCTGCCCTGCCCGGCGCCGGCCTGCTGCTGGATCGCCTTGGGGCTGGTGCCCACGTAGCCGCGCTCCCACAGCAGGGCGCGGGTGGCCTGGACGAGTCGCTCCCGGGTGCTCATGCCGACAGTTTACCTACCAGTTGGTACAGCACACCCGGTGCGGCCCCCGGCGCCGCCGGGAGCAGGCCGCGCCCGGCCCCGTACTCCCGTGGGGGTACGCACACGGCCGCTGGCCGTACGACGACGCGGCACCCCGCGCGGGGCGAGGCTCGAAGCGCGTCAGACCGCGCCGCCACCGGGCGTCGCGGCACCGTCCGCGACCGAGGAGGCCGCCGTGCACACCGCCACCGCCCTCGCCCACGAGGGCCCCGGGCCCTGGGTGCTGTTCTTCCCCCTGGTCTGGGCCGCCGTCGCCCTGACCGTCGTCACCTTCCTGCGCCGCACCGTGTGGCACGGGCGCCGCCCCGGCCCCCGTGGGGACGGGCCGGAGAGCCGTTCGCCGATCGCCGTGCTCGGCCACCGCTTCGCCTCCGGCGAGATCGACGAGGACGAGTACTGGCGCCGCCTCAGCGTCCTGGACGAGCAGTTCGGGCGCACCGGCAAGGGCGGCCGGGCGTGAGCGCCCCCGCCGCCCGGGTCGTCGACGCCGTCAAGGTCTACGGGCGCGGCGACACCGAGGTCCGCGCCCTGGACGGGGTGAGCGTCGCCTTCCCGGCCGGCCGCTTCACCGCGATCATGGGCCCCTCCGGCTCCGGCAAGTCCACCCTGCTGCACTGCGCGGCCGGGCTCGACACGCTCACCTCGGGCGCCGCCCTCATCGGCGACACCGCCCTGTCGGACCTGGACGACCGCAGGCTCACCCTGCTGCGCAGGGACCGCGTCGGCTTCGTCTTCCAGGCCTTCAACCTGCTGCCCACCCTCACGGTCGCCGAGAACATCACGCTGCCGCTGGACCTCGCCGGGCGTGCCCCCGACGCCGGCCGGCTGGACGCGCTCGTGGACACCGTCGGGCTGCGCGACCGGCTGCACCACCGCCCGTCCGAGCTGTCCGGCGGCCAGCAGCAGCGGGTCGCGGTCGCCCGCGCCTTCGCGGGCGACCCGGACGTGGTCTTCGCCGACGAACCGACCGGCAACCTGGACTCCCGGGCGGGCGAGGAGGTGCTGCGGCTGCTCGGCCGCACTGCCCGCACCACCGGCCGCGCGGTCGTCATGGTCACCCACGACCCGGTCGCCGCGAGCCACGCCGACGAGGTGGTCTTCCTCGCCGACGGGCGCCTGGTGGACCGGATGGAGCGGCCCACCGCGGACCGCGTCCTGGACCGGATGAAGGCCTTCGACGCCAACACGCCGGCCCCTCGACCCACTTCACCGTCGGCCGTTCCCGGACCGATCGCACTCGTGCCCGACTCCGCGGAAAGGACAGGCACATGAGTGCCGCCCGCACCTCGCTGCGGCTCAGCCTCGCCTCGCTGCGCGCCCACAAGCGGCGCTTCGCCGGGACGTTCACCGCCGTGCTCCTCGGCGTCGCGTTCCTCGCCGGGACCCTGGTCATGGGGGACACCCTGCGGGCGAGCTTCGACTCGATGTTCGCGGGCGCCACCAGCGGTACGGACGCGGTGGTGCGCGGCGCGGACACGGTGACCGTGCCCGGGCAGTCCGAGGGCACCCGGCAGTCCGTGGACGCCTCGCTGGCCACCACGCTGGCCCGGCTGCCCCAAGTGGCCGCCGCCGAGCCGAGGATCGAGGGCGCGGGCCAGCTCGTCGGCGCCGACGGCAAGGCGGTCGGCGGCCAGGGTCCGCCCACCACGGCCGGCAACTGGATCGAGGACGCCCGCCTCAACCCCTACCGGCTCGCCGAGGGCCGGGCCCCGCGCGCCACCGGCGAGGTCGTCGTCAACCGGGGCGCCGCGAAGGCGGGCGGCCTGGCGCTCGGCGACACCACCGTGCTGCGCACGCCCGACCCGGTGCGGGTGCGGATCGTGGGCCTGGCCACCTTCGGCGGCGAGGACGGCATGGGGCAGGTCACCTTCACCGGCATGACCCGGGCCGACGCGGAGAAGTACCTCGGGCCGCGCCCGGGACGCGCCGCGTCCGTGCAGGTCAGGGCGGCCGACGGCGTATCGCAGCGGCAGCTGGTGGACGCGCTGGCTCCCGTACTGCCGCAGGGGGTCGAGGCGATCACCGGGCAGGAGTCCGCCGAGCAGAGCACCGAGATGGTCTCCGGCCAGTTCCTCACCCTGTTCACCACCTTCCTGCTGGTCTTCTCCGGGGTGGCGCTGCTGGTGTCGGTGTTCTCCATCCACAACACCTTCGCGATCGTCGTCGCCCAGCGCACCCGGGAGAACGCCCTGCTGCGCGCCCTGGGCGCGGTGCGGCGGCAGGTGGTGGCCTCGACGCTGGCGGAGGCCGCGGTCGTGGCGCTGGCCGCGTCGGCGGCCGGGCTGCTCGGCGGCATCGGCGTCGCCGCGGGCCTGCAGGCCCTCTTCCCGGCGATCGGATTCCCCTTCCCCGAAGGGGACTTGGTGATCCGGTGGCCCTCGCTGGTCCTGCCGCTCGCCGTCGGGGTGCTGGTGTGCCTGGGCTCGGCCCTGCTGCCCGCGCTGCGGGCCGGGCGCACCGCCCCGCTCGCCGCCCTGCGCGAGAGCGCCGTGGACCGCTCCGCCGCCTCCCGCCCCCGCGCGCTCGCCGGGTGCGCGGTCCTGGCCGCCGCGCTCGGGCTCAGCCTGGGCACGGACTCGCTCTGGCTCACCGGCGCCGGCGCGGTGCTCGCCCTGGCCGCCCTGGTGGTGCTCGGCCCGCTCGCCTCCACGTACGCCGTACGGGCCCTGGGCGGCCCGCTGCGCGGCGTCAACCGGGGCCTGGCCCGCCGCAACGCGCTGCGCAACCCCAAGCGCACCGCGGCCACCGCCACCGCCCTGATGATCGGCGTCGCCGTGGTCACCCTCTTCACCGTCTTCGCCGCCTCCCTCAAGGCGACCATGGACCGGACGGTGTCCCGCTCCTTCGCCGGCGACGTCGCGGTCAGCGCGCCCTCCTTCGGCGCGGGCGGCAGCGGACTGAGCCCCCGGCTCGCCCCGGCGCTGGCGAAGCTGCCCGAGGTGGCGACCGCCGTGGGCCTGGGCACCGGGGTGGCCGAGGTCGACGGGCGGGGCCGCGCGCTGACCGTCACCGACCCGGCCGCGCTCGGCCGCGCCTTCGACCTCGGGCGGGTCGAGGGCTCGCTGGACGGCCTGGGGGCCGACGGGCTCGCACTGGCCCGCCCGGAGGCGGACGCGTGGGGCCTGCGCACCGGCAGCCGGGTGCGGCTGACGTTCGCCGACCGCACGAGCGCGACCTTCACCGTCCGGGCGGTGTACGGGCGTTCGGAGCTGGCGGGCGACTACGTGGTCTCCCGGGCCGCCTGGGCGCCGCACCGCACCCAGGACGCCGACCGGCTGGTGTCGGTCGTGCTCAAGGACGGCGTGGGCACCGCGGCGGGCAAGGCGGCCGTCGACGGGGCCGCGCGGGCGTACGGCGCTCCGGCCGTGCAGACCCGCGAGGAGTACGCGCGGACCTCGGCAGGCGGCATCGACATGATGCTCACCCTGGTCTACGCGCTGCTCGCGCTCGCCGTGCTGATCGCCCTGCTCGGCATCGCCAACACCCTCACCCTCGCGGTGCACGAACGCACCCGGGAACTGGGCCTGTTGCGCGCCGTCGGCCAGACCAGGGCGCAGCTGCGGGCGATGGTGCGCTGGGAGTCGGTGCTCGTCGCGGCCTTCGGCACGCTGGGCGGCCTGGGTCTCGGCGCGTTCCTCGGCTGGGTGCTCGTACGCGCCTCGGACGGCGCCTCCGACAGCTCCTTCGCCTTCGCGGTGCCGGTCGCGCGGCTGCTGCTGGTCGCGGCCGTGGGGCTGGCGGCGGGCGCGCTGGCGGGCTGGCGGCCCGCGCGCAGGGCGGCCCGCCTGGACGTGCTGGGGGCCGTGGCCACGGAGTGAACGCGGTGGGCGGTACGGGCCGACGGGGGTCCCGTACCGCGCACGTGCCCGGTACTCCCGCCGCCCGGTTCAGCCCGCGACCGCCGACCGGGCGGCCGCCGCCCCGAGCGGCGCGCCGTCCGGCGCGCGGAAGGGCAGCGCGGCGTCGCCCGCCGGGAACGGCCCCTCGGTCGTCGATCCGTACACCGGGTACGGCGGCAGGGCCACGGCGTCGGACGGCGCGGGGAGCGTGAACCACACGACCTTCCCCGCGTCGCCCCGCGGCCGTACGCCCCAGCTCTCGCTGACCGCCGCGATCAGCGCCAGGCCGCGCCCCGAGGTGGCGAGCAGGTCGGGCTCGCGCAGCGTCGGCAGCCGCGGGTCGTGGTCGTGGACGGACACCGTGAGCCGGTCGAGCAGCAGCTCGATCTCGACGGTGCAGGTCTTGTCCGGCTGCGCGTGCCGGTGGACGTTGGTCAGCAGCTCGGTCACCCCGAGCGCCGCCTGGTCTATGAGCGGATCCAGGTGCCAGTAGCGCAGTTGCGCCGATACGATTCTGCGGACCTGACCGATCCGCGAGGGCAGGGCCTGGAGCTCCACTGCGCAGTGCCTGCTTGGCTGGCTGATCACGGCTGCGACTCCCCGAATGAGGTCCGGAAGAAGACGAAGGATCGGATCCAGCAGTCGGCCTTCTGCTGTTCTTTCGTACGCTGCTGTCCTGTCGCGCGTTCTCTCGCACGCTCCTGCACCCGCGCCCGCCCGATCCCGCGCGCGGGCCCGTCCACGCGCTCTGTCGCGCGTTCGGCCGCGGCGGCGGGCCGGGTCGCAGCGTCACCGCCGGATAACCCTGTGTGAGGTGAGACCAGCGTGGCCCAGGGGTGGGTGCCGCGCAACTCGCGGCGGCCGGGCCGCGTCAGGACCCGCCCCCGCGCGCCCGGCGCACCGCGTCCAGGAAGCGGCCCGCCAGGGTGGGCCCGTCCGGGGCCCGGTCGGGGCGTCCCATGGTCAGCCGGTAGCGGTGGCCGTTGACGGTCGCCACGGTGGAGTCGTCGCCCGCGAACCACGGGCGGCCCGCCCGGACCGCGCGCACCGGGGCGCTGTCGATGACCCGGCCGTAGCTGTTCATCAGGGCGAGTCTGCCGTCCTTGATCAGCACCTCGCCCGCCTTCGTCAGCGACCGGGGCCAGCGCTCGATCCGTACGCCCCTGGCGCTGAATTCGGGCTCTGCCATGGCTCCGTCCCTTCGCACCTCGCGCGTCCCGCGCGTCGCGTCGCGATGACCCGGCCGCGCGAGGCCGGTCCCGCGCGGTCAGTCTGCCCCGCCCGGGGCGTGCGCACCAGGGCGCATTCCGATACTTCGGGTTCGGGGTGGTTTCCGTCCTCCGGACGGCTGACGGCGTTCGACGGCGGCGCCGGGCCGCGCCCGAAACGCTCCCGAACGGCCGTCCGACCACCTTCGAACAGCGTTCCCCGTCCGTCCCCAAGTCACCGCTATGGACGGTCAAAGTGAACGTTTGTGCAGGTGAGAGCGGTACTGTCGAGGGTGGGGAGTTCGACCCGAGACCACGAGGAGTGGCGCGCATGAGCACCGCCGAGCAGAGCGAGCAGCACGGGACCGGAGCGGCCGCGGAGACCGTCGACGTCGACCGCAGCGACGAGGGCTACCGCACGTGGCTGAAGGAGGCCGTGCGCCGGGTGCAGGCCGACGCCAACCGGTCCGCCGACACCCATCTGCTCCTCTTCCCGCTGCCCGAGGCGTGGGGCATCGACCTCTACCTCAAGGACGAGTCGACGCACCCGACCGGCAGCCTCAAGCACCGGCTGGCCCGCTCGCTGTTCCTGTACGGCCTGTGCAACGGCTGGATCCGGCCGGGCAAGCCGGTCATCGAGGCGTCCAGCGGTTCCACGGCGGTGTCGGAGGCGTACTTCGCCAAGCTGATCGGGGTGCCGTTCATCGCGGTGATGCCGCGCACCACCAGCGCCGAGAAGTGCCGCCTCATCGAGTTCCACGGCGGGCAGTGCCACTTCGTGGACGACTCGCGCAAGATGTACGAGGAGGCGGCGGCGCTCGCGGCGGAGAGCGGCGGCCACTACATGGACCAGTTCACCTACGCGGAGCGCGCGACGGACTGGCGGGGCAACAACAACATCGCCGAGTCGATGTTCCAGCAGCTGCGCCTTGAGCGGTACCCGGACCCGGCGTGGATCGTGGCCACCGCGGGCACCGGCGGCACCTCGGCGACCATCGCCCGCTACGTGCACTACATGCAGCACGACACCCGGATCTGCGTCGCCGACCCGGAGAACTCCTGCTTCTTCGACGGCTGGGTCGACAACGACCCGCTGGCCAGCGCCGACTGCGGCTCGCGCATCGAGGGCATCGGGCGGCCCCGGATGGAGCCGAGCTTCGTGCCCGGCGCGATCGACCGGATGATGAAGGTGCCGGACGCGGCGAGCGTCGCGGCGGTACGGGCGCTGGAGGGCGCGATCGGCCGCAAGGCGGGCGGCTCGACCGGCACCGGCCTGTGGAGCGCCTTCAAGATCATCTCGGAGATGCTGGCCGAGGGCCGCAGGGGCAGCGTGGTGACGCTGCTGTGCGACCCGGGCGACCGCTACCTGGACAAGTACTACTCGGACGCCTGGCTGGCCGAACAGGGCCTGGACATCGCGCCGTACGCCGCCGCCATCGAGGGCTTCCTCGCGGACGGCACCTGGCCGAGCTAGGGACTGCCGGTCGGATCAGGCCGGGTTCACCGGGGCGGGGCGGTCGCGAGTCCGGCGAACGGACGCGTCACCGGGGCGGGGCGGTCGCGAGTCCGGCGAACGGACGCGTCACCGGGGCGGGGCGGTCGCGAGCCTGCGGTCGAGGTTGCGCATCGCCCCGTGGAACGAGCGCCCCATCCCCGCCCCGGCCGCCCGCACCGTCAGCCGCAGCGGGACGGTGCCGTCGACCGCCATCGTCCAGCGCACCCGGGTGCGCGCCCCGGCCACCGCGGGCGTGATCAGCCACTCCTCCAACAGGGCCCGCAGGCCGGGGGCGTTGGTCTCGTCCACGCGGTACGCGTAGCGCGCGCCCGGGTCCCGCGCCATGATCGTCTCCTGGAACACCACCCCGCCGCGCAGCCGCACCTCGCGGCCCGCGCCGTCCCGGGTGGGACGCGCCGCCACCACCGGGGTGAACCAGGCCGGGGTGTTCGCCAGGTCCTCGGCGAGCGCGTGGTACACGGCCTCCGCGGACGCCGACACCTCGGCCGAGAAGGCCAGGCGCACGGGCGCGGAACGGACGAAGTCGAGCTCGACGGGCCGCAGTCGGCGTGCCATGGGACCGAACCTCCGGACGAGAGGGATGGTGCGCGGGCCCGCACACCCTAGCTGACCACCCGTCACAAGTCCTCAGCGGTACGGGAATCCCGCCCCGCCTTCACGGAGGTACGGGAATCAGGCCGCCGGTCCTTCGTCGTCGGGGCCGGCCAGGAGCGCGTCCAGGGCGCGCCCGAACACCCGCCGCCCCGCCCGCTCCAGGACCGGGTCGAACGCCCTCGGCAGGCCCCGCACCCGCAGGTCCTCCAGCCACTCCACGCGCGCGCCGCCCCCGCTCCCGTACACCTCGATCAGCGCCCAACCGCGCACCAGGCGGCCGTACTTGACCAGTCGGCAGCGGCCCGGGCGGCCCGCTGCGGGCGGCTCCCAGACCGTGACCTCCATCGGGTCCTCGAAGGCCAGCGGCCCGAGCCCGGTGCGCGCCGAGAACCGGGTGCCGACCCCGCCCCCGGGCCCCGGGAGCACGGTGGTGCGGGTCAGCGGCACCAGCGCCCCGTGCGCGGGCCAGTCCGTGACCCGGCGCCACGCCTCCTCGGGGGTCAGCGGCACCGTGCGCGCGATGCGGAACGGGCTCACCGCTCCTCGCCCGCCACCAGCAGCCCCGGCAGGTGCTCCGCCATCTCCTCGCGGGCCCCGGCCGACAGGCCGCCGTCCGTCACGAACGTGTCCACCGCGTCCAGGCCGGCGAACGAACTCAGCCCCACCGTGCCCCACTTGGTGTGGTCGGCCACCACCACGACCCGGCGCGCCGACGCCACGAACCGCCGGTTGGTCTCCGCCTCCGCCAGGTTCGGCGTCGACAGGCCCGCCTCCACCGAGATGCCGTGCACCCCCAGGAACAGCACGTCGAAGTGGAGCGAGCGGATCGCCTGGTCCGCCACCGGACCCACCAGCGAATCCGACGGCGTGCGCACCCCGCCGGTCAGCACCACCGTCGCCGCGCCCGGCCGGGCCCCGCCCGAGGGGCGCTGCGTCGCGTGGAACACGTCCGCCACCCGCACCGAGTTGGTCACCACCGTCAGGTCCGGCACGTCGAGCAGCTGCTGCGCCAGCGCGTACGTCGTGGTGCCGCCCGACAGCGCGATCGCGCTGCCCGGCACCGCCATCGCCGCGGCCGCCCGCGCGATGTCCTCCTTGGCGCCCGGCTCCAGCGACGACTTCGCCTCGAAGCCCGGCTCGTGCGTGCTCGCCTCCACCACCGGCACCGCGCCGCCGTGCACCTTGGACAGCACCCCCTGGCGGGCCAGCGCGTCCAGGTCCCGGCGCACCGTCATGTCCGAGACGTTGAGCCGGCGGGTGAGCTCGTTGACCCGCACCCCGCCGCGCCGCCTGACCTCGTCCAGGATCAGGGCGCGGCGCTGCTCCGCGAGCAGGTTCTGGTTGTCGCTCACCGCAGGGGCCGGTCCTTCCGTGTCGTTGACGTCCCTCGACGCCCGGTGCGCGCTCCGGCACCGCGGGCCCGGACCCGGCCTACGGCAGGGCCCCGGAACGTTCATCCTCGCACGCCCCGCCGCGCGCGGGCGCGGGGCGGGCCACGTGCGGAGATTCCGTGAGGGAGCGTGCGCGGGCCGTCCGGGATCGGCGATTCTGGTCGTGCGGCGTCCGGTTCGGCCCCGCCACCGGTCCCGGAGAGCGAATCATGGACGTGTCCCGTGCCACCCCGCCCCCGCCGCGCGGCGGCTGCGCCCTCGAACTGCTCGTGCACGGCGTCGGCGGCGCCACCCCCCAGGACATGCTCGGCGACCCGCGCACCGTGCGCGTCTGCGGCGACGGGACCGCCGCGATGTTCCGCCGCGCCGACGACACCGGGGCCGAACACCACCCCGAGCGCTACGAGGAGGCCCCGGTCCCCGAGGCGTACGTCTGGTCCAACCTCACCTCGGGCAACGGCGCCCGCGCCCTGTGGCTGCTCCTGCTGCCCTTCATGGTGGTCAACCTCGCCCACTGGACGCGCCCCGCCACCGAGGGCCTGCGCCGCACCAAGCGGCTGTACGGGGCGCTGGTGCGGCTCGTCGCCCTCAGCCTCACCGTGCTGCTCACCGCCGCCGCCTGCGAGGTCGCCCTCGACCTGACCGCCTGGCAGTGCGCCGGCTCCGAGGCCTGCGCCGTGCGCCGCTCCTGGCTCACCTTCGCCTCCGTCGCCGACGGCGGCTGGTGGTCCCAGCCCGGCCGCAGGCTCGGCCTCGCCTCCGTCGTCCCCACCGCCTTGGTCGGCCTGCTCTGGTACCTCTCCAACCGGACCTGGAGCGCCTACGAGGCCCAGCGCCCGCCGATGGGCGACGGCCTGGAGCCGCCGCCCGGAGCGCCCGAGACGCTGCGGCCCGCCCTCGGCCGCCCCGGCTTCTGGTACGGCAGGCGGCTGGTCGCCCGGCTGCGCGCCGCGCACACCGCCGCCGGGTTCCTCACCGTGGCCGCCGCCGTCACCGGCGCCGCCGCCCGCCACGACCGCGCGCACGCCGGGACGTTCGGCCGCACCACCGGCTCGGTCCTGGAGGCCCTGATCGTGCTCGGCGCCGTCGTGGTCGTCCTGGTGGTGCTGCGCCGCGGCCGCAGCGAGAACCGGATGGACCGCCGCCTGGACGGCCTGCTGGTCAGCTGGCTGCCCGCCGCCGCACTGGCGCTGCTCGCCGCGGGCGTGGTGTACGCGGGCTGGTCCCGGCCCGCCTGGACCTCGGCCGGCACCCTCCCCGGCGACACCACCTTCCGGCTGCTCGCCCTCGGCCAGGGCGCCCTGGTCGTCGCCCTCGCCCTGGCCGCCCGGACGCTGTACCGCCGCTCACCGCACGACAGGACCGCGATGCACGGCTTCGCCGGACCCGCCGTCGCCATGCTGGCCTGCGCCCTGGGCGGCGTGATGACCGGCGGGGTCGCCCAGCGCGTCGCCGACTGGCTGGACGGCTCCGGAACCCCCGGCATGGGCGGCGGGCGCATCCCGGGACCGCCCGTCCTGCTCAGCTGGCAGGCCTCGGTCATCCCGGTGCTCTTCCTGCTCCTGCTGCTGCCCGGCGCCGCCCTCGCCGTGCGCACCGCGCTGAGCGCCCGCCGGCTGCGCCCGGTCGTCGAGTCCGACTACCCCGGCGAGCGCCCCGACCCCGTGCGCACCCGCCGCATCGCGGGCATCCGGGCCCGCGCCTCGCTCACCGACGCCGCGCCCACCCTGATCGGCACCGTCGCCGGCGCCACCCTCGTCCTCGGCGCGGGCGCCGTGGTGGGCGCCTGGGTCACCGGCGACGTGCCCGGCCGGGCCTTCGACGACGCGCCGCCGCTGGTCCAGGGCGTCGCCGACACCGCCCAGTGGCTGGGCTCCTGGCTCATCGGCTTCGGCTTCGTGCTCTTCGTGACCTGGGGGCGGCGGGCCTACGCCGACCCCTCGGCCCGCCGCACCATCGGCATCCTGTGGGACGTCGGCACCTTCTGGCCGCGCGCCGCGCACCCCTTCGCGCCGCCCTGCTACGCCGAGCGGGCCGTGCCCGACCTCACCTGGCGCATGACGTCCTGGACCGGCCTGACCGGCGGACGCCTGGTCATCTCCGGGCACTCGCAGGGCAGCGTGCTGGCCGCCGCGGCCGTCTGGCAGCTGCCCGCGGGCACCCGGCGCCGGGTCGCGCTGCTCACCTACGGCTCCCCGCTGGAGCGGCTGTACGGGCGCTGGTTCCCCGCCTACTTCGGACCGCGCCAACTCGACGCGCTCAACCGGGAGCTGCACTGCTGGCGCAACCTGTGGCGGCACACCGACCCGATCGGCGGCCCCGTCCTGGTCACCCGGGACCGGGGCGCCTCCGAGGTCGACCACCACGCGCTGCGCGACCCGGTCGTCTACGGCCGCACCGGCGAACACCCGCTGCCGGAGCCGGTCCTGGGCCACTCCGACTACCAGGCCGACCCCGCCTTCGCCGCCGAGCGCGACGAACTGCTCGACCGGCTGCCGCCCGCCCTGCCCCGCCAGCGCGCCGCGCCCGACCCGTACCCCGACCCGGGCACGGATCCGAACCCGGCCCTGGATCACGGCAGTTCGGGCAGGTCCTCCGGGTAGAGCAGGGTCAGGTCCTCGGTGCTCGCCTCGGCGCGCTCCGCGAGCCGCCCCGCGTGCCGCTCCACCATCGCCTCGAACGTCTGGCGCGCGGTGCGGCCGTTGCCGAAAGCGGCGCCCTTGGGCAGCGCCGTGAAGTACTTCAGCAGCGCCTCGGAGGTGCCCGTGCCCAGCCGGTACTCGTGGTCCTCGGCCTGCTGCTCGACGATCCGCAGCAGCTCCTCGGGCAGGTAGTCGCTGAAGGTGATGGTCCGTGAGAAGCGGGACGCCACACCGGGGTTGACGGTCAGGAACCGCTCCATCTCGGCCGTGTACCCGGCGACGATCACCACCACCGCGTCCCGGTGGTCCTCCATCAGCTTCACCAGCGTGTCGATGGCCTCCTTGCCGAAGTCCCGCCCGGAGTCCTCCGGCGCCAGCGCGTACGCCTCGTCGATGAACAGCACCCCGCCGCGCGCCCGGTCGAACGCCTCCTGGGTGCGGATCGCCGTCGAGCCGATGTGCTCGCCGACCAGGTCCACCCGGGACACCTCGACCAGGTGGCCGCGTTCGAGCACGCCCAGCGACGCCAGGATCTCGCCGTACAGCCGCGCCACGGTCGTCTTGCCGGTGCCGGGGGAGCCGGTGAAGACCAGGTGGCGGCGGACCGAGGCGGCCTTCAGGCCCGCCTCCTGACGGCGCCGGCCCACCTCGATCATGTTGGTGAGGCTGCGCACCTCGCGCTTGACGCTGTCCAGGCCCACCAGCGTGTCCAGTTCGCCCAGCACGTCCGTCGAGGAGCGCGACTCCTCCCGCGCGGCCGGCACCGCGGCCTGCGGCGCCTGCGCCGGTACGGCGGACAGCAGCCCGGTCGTCTGGGTGGCCGTCTGCACCACCGGCGGCACCGGCTCCGGCGCCCGCACCCCGCTCTCGTCGCTGGTGCAGTCCTCCACCAGCGGCCCGTCCTCGGGGAACTCGTAACCCCCGCGCGCGCAGCGCTCGGTGCGGCACCGCCGCAGCGTGGTGCGGCAGCCGTCCATCACGTGGAAGCCGTAGCCGCCGCTGCCGGTCACCCGGCAGTTGTGGAAGGTGCCCCGGCCCTCGGCGGAGACGTAGAAGCCCGCCTCGGCGGGGGAGGTGACGGTGCAGCGCTCGATCGTCGGGTCGGCGCCCTTGGTGACGATCACGCCGGTCTGCACCGAGTCCACGGTGCAGCCGCTGAGCGTGCCGCCGCTGCCGTGGTCGCGGAACCAGGCGCCCGTCGAGGCGTGGCTGATCCGGCAGTCGTCCAGCTGCGCCGACGCGCCGTCGCTCACCGACACCGCCGTGTTGCGCACCTGGGACAGGTCGCTGTCGACCACGTCCGCGCGCGAGCCCCGGTCCAGGACGAACAGCGCGTCCGGCACGTCGTGGACCCGGCACGCGTCGAGCACCGCGGTGGCCCCGTCGCTCACCCACACCGCCGGGTAGTCGCCCGTGCTGTCGTGGATCTCGCACTGGTTGGCGTCCACCCGGGTCCCCGGGTCCCACACCGACAGGCCGTTGCGGCCGAAGCGGCGGACCGTGGAGCGGGTCAGCGTCAGCACCGAGCGCGACCGCAGGTCGATCGCGTTCTCCGGGATGTCGTGGATGTCGCAGTCGGCGAGCGTGAGCACCGCGTCGGTGTCCAGGGTGATGCCGTCGGCGCTCGTGCGGTGCACCGAGGAGTTCGTCAGGTGCGCGGCGGCCCGGGAGGCGATCTGGACACCAGTGCCCTTGATCTCGTACACCTCGCAGCCCAGCGCCTCCAGGCCGCTGCCCTCGCCGGTGACGCTGAACCCGGCGCCCGAGGCGTGGTGCACCCGGCAGCGCTCCAGGCGCGGGTGGGCACCGCCGCGCACCGAGACGCCCGACTGTCCGGCCGCGACCACCTCGCAGTCCTCGAACACCCCGCCCGCGCCGTCCAGGACGCCGATGCCCACGCCGCCGGGGTTGTCCACGGTGCAGCCGCGCACGGTGGGCCGGGCCGCGCCGCGCACCTCGATGCCGGCCGCCGAGCGCGTGACGATCCGCAGGTCCACCAGCTCGGGCGTGCCGTCCTCGACGAGCAGCGCGGGCGCCGCCGCGTCCTGGCCCTCCACGTGCAGGTCGCGCAGGGTCGCCGAGGCGCGCACGGTCAGCGGGACGCCCTCGGTCGGCGCGATGCGCACCGACCCGGCCGAACCCTCGGGCCCGCGCAGCGTGATCGCCCGCCGCAGGACGAGGTTCTCCCGGTACGTGCCGGGAGCGACGGTCAGCACGTCCCCGTCGCCCGCGGCCTCCAGGGCGGCGGCCAGGGAGGCGTACTCTCCCGTCCGGCGCCGCCACCGAGACGTTCCGCCGTGCGTCACCTGGACCGTGCCCTGTGCCATGGCGCTGCTCTGCCCCCGCCTCGTGTGTCAGCTGGTGAACCGGTCGCACCACCGTAGCGCGCGGGGCGGGCGTGAGTTGACCGGTACGGGGGCTGCGCGCTCCGGCTCAGCTGCCGGTGCCGGTGCGTCCCCAGTCCGGGCCCGCCGCGGCCCACGCGCGGTCCAGGCGCGCGTACCGCCGCCGTACGAGCCGCCATACGACGAGGCGCCGGACGCCCTCGACCAGGAGGGCGGTGAGCAGGGCGGAGGAGAGGCCCGTCAGGACGGCGTGCGTATGTGCGGTGGCCACACCCAGCGGCTGGTTGACGAGCCGTCCGGTGGGGTCGGTCCACACCGTCAGCGTGGTGCCGGGGCGGGCGCCGGGGGAGGCGGTGGCCACCGGGCCGGTGCGCGGGGTGCCGTCGGTGGCCGTCCAGCGGGCGGTGACCGCGCGGCGCGGCGGGTGCTCCGACTGCCCGGGGTCGCGCGCGGTGCGCGCCGGGGCGGCCGGGCCGAGCACGGTGGCGGTCGTCCGGTGCCGGGTGGCGTGCTGGCGGCGCACCTCCTGGGTCAGCGAGGCGTCGGTGGCCCGACCGCCGACCACTCCGGCCGCGGGCACCCCGAGGACGAGCAGCAGCAGGGCGAGGAGGGCCGTCCACGCCTCGACGAGGTCCGTGGTCCTGCGCAGCGGGTTGTGCCGCCAGCGCCGCAGTCCGAGGGCCGTTCGCACCATCGCGCACCGCCTTCCGCCGGGCCGGGCCTCCAGGTCCTCCCATTGTGCCCAACGGGCCGGGCTCGTCGGCGAGTTCCCCTGGAGGGCGGCTCGAACCGGCCGGGTCCCCGGGCCCGGCGGCCGTCAGTCCAGGACCTCCAGCTTGTCGCCGACGCGCACCGTGCCGGTGTGCTCGGGCACCAGGTTCTGGCCGAAGACCAGCTGGTCGCCGAAGCGGCGGTGGCGGGCCAGGGTGCGCAGCGGCTCCTTGCCGCGCTCGGCGGTCAGCTGGTCGGTGGTGGTCACCACGCAGCGCCCGCAGGGCCTGGCGACGCGGAAGGTCACCTCGCCGACCGCGATCCGGCGCCAGTCGTCCTCGGCCCAGGGGGCGGCGCCCTCGACGACCAGGTTCGGCCGGAAGCGGGTCATGGGCAGCGGGCCCTCGTCGGCGTGGTCGCCCTGCGCTATCAGCGCGTTGAGGGCGTCGAGGGAGGAGGTCGAGGTGATCAGCAGGGGGTAGCCGTCGGCGAGCGAGACGGTCTCGCCGGGGCGGGCGTACGCGGGGTCGACCGGGCGGCGGCGCGCCGGGTCGTCCAGGTGGACCAGCCTGACCGCGGCGCCCAGGTGGTCGCTGAACCAGGCGTCGGCGGCGGTGCCCGCGGGCACCGCCTCGAAGCGCGACGTGAAGACCTCCACCGGCTCGGCGGCGGTCCCGGGCCCGGGCGGCGCGACGGTCAGCGGGTCGGTGCCGGGCGCGTGGACCCGTACCCCGCCGTCGTCGAGCAACTCGGTGTGGACCAGGGCGAGCCGGGCGTGCTGGCGCTGGGTGACGACCTTCCCGGCGGGGTCGGCCAGCATCCAGCGGCGGTCCCCGGCGAGCCCCCACGGCTCCACGGCCGCCTCACCGGGTGAATGACCGGCGAGGGACTTGACGGGGTAGACGTGGACGGAGGTCAGGACGGCTCTCGGCATGCCGCAATCCTGTCAGGTCTCCGTCCGCGCGCGCCGCCGGGTCCCGCGCCTCCCGCGTGTGCCGGTCAGTAACCGCCGCCCTGGTAGGGCCGGTTGTACGGGTCGTCGTACGGCGCCTGGGCGGGTACCGGCCGGGGCGCGGCCGGTCGCATCGCCTCGTAGCCGGTGGAGACCGGGCGGGGCGGCTGCTGCGGGCCGGGGTAGCCGCGGGGCCCGCCGGTCTGCGGCGGGACGTACGGCGCGGGGGCCTGCTGCAGCGGCATCGGCTGCGGGGCGGCCTGCTGCTGCGGGTAGCCGTAGCCGTTGTGGTAGGCGGGGGCGGGCGGGGCGGAGGGGCCCGGGAGCGCGGGGAGGGCCGCCGGGAGCGCCGGCAGGTAGCCGCTGCCGGTGTCGTAGGCGGAGGGGACTCGGATCGGGGCGATCTGAGGCGTGCCCCGCTCCGCGACGAGGGAGTCGTAGATCGGGGTGTCGGCGAACGACGGCGCGGTGTGGTAACCGCCGCCGTAGGTGACGCGGGGGGAGGTCATGCCACCTAAGTTAAGCCCTTCCCGCGGCAGATGGGGAGCCCGATAAGAGGGTTGTTCGTCGGGTTCGGAGTGACCTCCGATCCCCAATGCGAGCGAACTCGGGAAAATCGGTCGCCCGACGGCGTAGGAATCGTGTAAAGGACAAGCTCGGAAGGGGTTACCCACGGGTCGTGGGGAGCGCTCCGCGCCGAGTCGCATTAGGTTGGCCGGACGGAAATCTTCGGCGCGGACTCGTGATGGGGGCGAGCATGTCCATGCTTAAAGGAGCGAATGTTCCGGTAACGGCGACGAGCGTGCGCGTGGAAATGGGCTGGCGGCCGGGGCCCGGTGTCCCGGACGTGGACGCCTCCGCGCTACTCCTCGTATCCGGGAAAGTGCGCTCCGACGCCGACTTCGTGTTCTACAACCAGCCCGCGCACGCCTCGGGAGCCGTACGGCACGAGGGGAAGCGCACCGCGGGGACCGAGGTGACGGACGCCCTCGCGGTGGATCTCGCGCGCGTGGAACACGACGTGGAGAAGATCATTCTCGCGGCCTCCGCCGACGGCGGAACGTTCGGCCGGGTACCCGGCCTGTTCGTCCGCGTGATCGATTCCTCCTCGGGGTCGGAGATCGCGCGCTACGACAGCCAGGACGCGAGCGTGGAAACGGCCTTCATCCTCGGCGAGTTGTACCGCCGCCAGGGCGCGTGGAAATTCCGCGCGGTCGGCCAGGGATACGGCAGCGGCCTCGAAGGGCTCGCCACCGACTTCGGGATCTCCGTCGACGAACCCCAGCGCCAGGCCGCCCAGGCCCCCGCCCCCACGCCGCCCCCCGCACCCGCGCCCTCGTACACCCCGCCCCCGGCCGCCCCCGCGCCCTCCTACCACCGGCCGCCCGCGCCGCCCGCCCAGACGCCGCCGCCCGCGCAGTGGCCCGCCGCCCCGCAGCAGCCGACCGTCGCCGCCGGCACCCCGGTGCCGCCCGGGCCGCCCGCCGCCGCGCCGCAGCCGGTACGGCTCAGCAAGGTCACGCTCACCAAGGAGGCGCCCGTCGTCTCCCTCGCCAAGCAGGGCGGCACCTCGGGCGCCATGCGCGTCAACCTCAACTGGCAGGTGCGCAAGCAGTTCCAGGGCTGGGGCGCCAAGCTCGGCCGGGCCGTCGCCAACCACGCCGACCTCGACCTGGACCTGTGCGCCCTCTACGAGCTCGCCGACGGCCGCAAGGGCGTCGTCCAGGCCCTCGGCAACGCCTTCGGGGCCCTGCACCAGCCCCCGTACATCCACCTCGACGGCGACGACCGCACCGGCGCCGTGGAGAGCGGCGAGAACCTGACCGTCAACCTCGACCGCAAGAACGACCTGCGGCGCGTGCTGATCTTCGTCACGATCTACGAGGGCGCCCGCAGCTTCGCCGACCTGCACGCCACGGTCACCCTCCAGCCGCAGTTCGGCGCCGCCGTCGAGTTCTCCCTCGACGAGTGCACCGTCCCCTCCACCGTCTGCGCGCTCGCCCTGATCACCAACCAGGGCGGCGACCTGGTCGTCCAGCGCGAGGCCCGCTACCTCGTCCCCGCGCGCGGCGTCAGCCCCCAGCGCACCGTCGACCACGCCTATGGCTGGGGCATGAACTGGACCCCCGGACGCAAATAGCCGCGGGCCGGGCGCCGCTACTCCGCGGGAGTCCGCCGGGGACGCGCGTACGTGCGTCCCTTCCAGGCGGCGCCCCGGCCCCGGTGGTGCTGGACCGCCGAGTCCACCGTCATGCCCAGGTACAGCAGCGCCGTCAGCGGCAGCAGCGGGGCGAGCGCGAGCGGCTGGCGGTAGTAGCGCAGCATCGGCAGGTACGTGCCCGCCATCACCGCCCACGCCGCTCCTCCGGCCCACCCCGCCACGGCGTCGCCCCCGCACGCCCCCGCCACCAGCGCGACCGGCGGCACCAGGTACACCAGCGCGAGACCCGCCACCGTCCCGGCGAGCAGCACCACGCTGTGCCGCAGTTGCGCGTAGGCGCTGCGCGAGACCATCCGCCACAGCTCGCCCAGACCCGGGTAGGGCCGCACGCTGTCCACCCCGTCCGCCAGGCCCAGCCAGATCCGCCCGCCCGAGCGCCGCACCGCCCGGGCCAGCGCCACGTCGTCGATCACCGCGTCCCGGACCGCCTCCGGCACCCCGGCCGCCCGCGCGGCCCCGTCCCGCAGGAGCACGCAGCCCCCGGCCGCCGCCGAGGTGCGCCCGCCGGGCCGGTTGATCCGGCGGAACGGGTACAACTGCGCGAAGAAGTACACGAACGCCGGGACCACCAGGCGCTCCCAGAAGCTGTCCACCCGCAGCCGCGCCATCTGCGACACCAGGTCCAGGTCGTGCCCGAGCGCCGCCGCCACCAGCCGCCGCAGGCTGTCCGGCTCATGGGCGATGTCCGCGTCCGTGAGCAGCAGGTACTCCGGGGCGCCCGCCCCGCGCGCGCGTGCCAGCGCGATCCCGTGCCGCACCGCCCACAGCTTCCCCGTCCACCCCGGCTCCGGATCGCCCGGCGAGGCCACCGTCAGCGGCAGCCCGCCCGGCCCCGCCGCCAGCGACGCGGCCAGCCCGCCGGTGCCGTCCGTACTGCCGTCGTCGACCAGGTAGACCACCGCCTCGCCCGGATAGTCCTGGGCGAGCAGCGACGGCAGGCTCAGCGGGAGCACCGCCGCCTCGTCGCGCGCGGGCACCACCACCGCCACCGAGGGCCAGCGCACCGGCTCCGGGGAGCGGGGCAGCCGCTGGTCCGTACGCCAGAAGAACCCCTGGAAGAGCAGCAGCCAGACCCAGCAGGCCAGGGACCCCAGGGCGGTCCACGCGAGGACGCTCATCCGCCGCAGTCTGCCCCACATCGGGGGCCGCGCAAGGGCCGTCGGCTAGGGTGACCGGGTGAAGATCGCGTATTCCGGACCGGGTCCGGTGTCGAGGAAGGCGAAGGGACCGGCGTGAAGATCGCGCTCATGGACTCCGGCATCGGACTGCTCGCGGCGGCCGCCGCCGTGCGCCGCCTGCGGCCCGACGCGGACCTCGTGCTCTCCTCCGACCCGGACGGCATGCCGTGGGGCCCGCGCACCCCCGAGGACGTCACCGCGCACGCGCTCGCCGTGGCCCGCGCCGCCGCCGCCCACCGGCCCGACGCCCTGATCGTCGCCTGCAACACCGCCTCCGTCCACGCCCTGCCCGCGCTGCGCGCCGCCCTGGAACCGGACATCCCGGTGATCGGCACCGTCCCCGCGATCAAGCCGGCCGCCCTCGGCGGCGGCCCCGTCGCCATCTGGGCCACCCCCGCCACCACCGGCAGCCCCTACCAGCGCGGCCTGATCCGCGACTTCGCCGGCTCCGTCGACGTCACCGAGGTGCCCTGCCCGGGCCTCGCCGACGCCGTGCAGTGGGCCGACCGGGACGCGACCCGGCGGGCCGTCGCCGAGGCCGCCGCCCTCACCCCCGCGCGCGTGCGCACCCTCGTCCTCGGCTGCACCCACTACGAACTGGTCGCCGACGACATCCGTACGGCCCTGGAACACCCGGACGGACCCGAGCTCGTCCTGCTCGGCTCCGCCGACGCCGTCGCCGCCCAGGCGCTGCGCCGCGCGGGCGAGCGCCCCGCCCCCTCCGCCCCCGCCACCGGCGCCCTCACCGTGCTGCTCAGCGGCCGTCCCTCCACCCTTCCGGCGGAGGCACTGCACTACCCCGAGGGCCGTCTGCTCACCGCCGCCACGGCCGTCGGCTGAGACCCGCCCCCCGGCCGGACGGTTCCGGCCGGACGGGGCGCCGGGACAGCGGAACGTGAGTACGCTGCTACGCATGAGGGACCACCCCCGAACCCCTGTGCCCGACGCGCCGGGCGCGGACCGGACGGCCGTCTGGACGGGCCGCGCGACCAACCGCGTCCAGTGGCTGCTCGCCGCCGCCGGAGCCGCCTGCATGGCGCTCGGCATCGAGCTCGCCGTGGACTCCGCCTGGACCTCCGGCGTCGTACCGCTGGCCATGTCGGTCGTCGGGTGCGTCGCCGCCGGCCTCCTCGTCCTCTTCGGCACCCTCGCCTTCGTCCACGTGGCGGTCCGGGTCGACCACCACTCCATGGAGGTCCGCTGCGGCCACATCGGGCTGCCGCGCCGCCGCATCCCGCTGGACCACGTGGTGAGCGCCGAGTTCGAGCCGGCCGTCACCCCGCGCCAGTGGGGCGGCTGGGGCTACCGCTGGCGCCCGGAGAAGGGCATGGCCGTGGTCGTGCGGCGCGGCGAGGGACTGGTGCTGCGCCTGGGCGACGGCCGGAGCTTCACGGTCACCGTGGACGACGCCGAGTCGGCGGTACGGGTGATCAGGGACCGGCTCAGGCCGGGCGGGACGGGGACCCCGGCGCAGGTGTGAACGGCGCCCCCGCGACGCCCCTGCCCTTGTGCCCTCCCCCGTCGGGGAGGGCTTCGTCGTCCGGGGCCTCCGCACGGGCCGGACCGGCCGTCGCCAGGCCCGCGAGCAGGCCCGCGCCGGCGGTCACCGGGGTGAAGCTCAGGACGTTGCCCACGCTCGCCAGGCCCGCCAGCGCGGTCAGCGCGGCGGCGGCCGTCAGTACCACCGGCGTGGGGCGCGGCGAGCGGGCGAGGCCGAAGAGCAGCCAGCCGAACGCCAGGGCCAGCAGGGCCACGCCCACCACCCCCTGCTCGGCCGCCAGCTGGAACACCGCCGAGTGCGGCTTGCCGTCCGCGTGCAGCGCCTGCTGGGCGGTGGCGCTCAGCTCCCCGAACCGGTCGGGCCCGGCGCCGAGCAGCGGATGGGCCTCCACCAGGTCCAGCGCGTCGCGCCACAGCAGGATCCGGTGGCCGGTGAGCGGGCCCGCCAGCGAGGCCGAGAGGCCGTCCGGCAGGACCCCTTCGGCCAGCGCCCAGGACGCCCCGCCGAGCAGCACGGTGACCAGCGCCAGGGCGGTCAGGGCGGGCACCCTGCGGCGCACGCGCGCGGTGGCCGGCGAGCACAGCAGCACCCCGAGCGACGCGGCGAACCCGGCCGCCGAGCCGCGCGCCAGGGCCGCGCCCGCGACGCCCGCCGCGAGCAGCCACAGGGCGGCCCGTACGGCGGGGCGGCGGGCCGCCGAGGCGGCGCAGCAGGCCGCGCCGGCGGCGAGCACGAGCAGCCCG
>NZ_JBEOYE010000056.1:0-60944 GCF_040296945.1 Streptomyces sp. NPDC001941
GGCGTCCCCGGCCCCCGCCCGCGGGGGGCCCCCCGGGGGGGGGGTCTGGGGGGGGGGGCCCCCCCCCCCGCCCCCGCCCCCCCCCCCCCCCCACACGCACGCGCGTCGGAAAGTCCGGCGCACTCAGCGCACGGTGACCTGGAACACCGGTGACGCGACGTTGCCGTTCACGATGCGCAGGTCGTTCTTGCCCTTGAGCCCCAGCTTGACGCCGAGGGAGTACGAGCCGTTGCGCGCGGTGGGCACCGAGGCGGGCAGGGTGACCCACTTGCCGTGCTGCTTCTGCTGGAGCGTCACCTTGCTGCCCGCCTTGAGCCCGGTGGTCTTGCCGGTGACGCGGAACAGCTTCCACGCCGCGACCGAGGAGACGGACGGCTTGGCGGTGATGCTCGCCTTGACGGCCGCGGCGCCGGGAGCGACCGCGGCGGACTCGGCCCGGGCGATGGCCGGAGCGGCCGTCGCGGTGCCCGCGAGGGCCACGGAGGCGGCGCCGAGGACGGCGACGGCGGCGAGGCGGAGGGAGTGCCGCTTGGTGACGATCATGAATCCATGCCTTTCACTACGGAACCACGGGTTTCGCGCCGGAGGCGGCATAACCGCCCAAGGCGTGATGTCACCGAAGAAGAGGACGGAACGCCCGAACGCGTTCCCCTCACCTTGTCACCGTCCCGTAACAGCAGGCCCGTTGGTGCCGGCGGTACGAACTCCCGTCGGGCGAAAGGATCCTGGAGGGCGGAGCGGGCCCCGCAGACGTGCTGCGGGGCCCCTCCGCTTCACACGGACTTGCTTCGAAAGACCTTCCGTAGACCTTCCGTTGAACGGTGGTTCAGAGGATGCCGAGGCCCAGGCCGAGCCCGAGGTTGAGGCCGACGCCCACGGTGGGACCGTAGTAGTCGTCGTAGCCCACGCAGTGCACGTGCCCGTGGCGGACCCAGCAGTGGTGGGCGGCGGCGGGCTGTGCGGACTTCTCGGCCGGAGCCGCGGTGGCGGCACCGGCGAGGGGGATGAGGGCGGCGGCGGCGAGGGCCGTGGAGACGGCGGCCCGGGCGATGGTCTTGCGCATGTGTTGCTCCCAACTAGTGGGGAATGGGACGCAAGGAGGCATGCCGCTTTCCGTGCGCGTTGCGTCCCCCCGGCCCGCGCGTCACCCCTTAGAGGCGCCTTATTGCGCCGTATGCTCCATCGCGGAGGGCGGGACGACGGCCCGCTGAAGATCAACTTCCTTGACGGCGGGGGCCGCTGTCGGTCCGGCGCCCGGACCCGCCGGAACTGCCGTGCCGCGCGTCCCTGTCGGCGGCGCGCCTCACCCCGCGGGGCGGACGGTGTCGATCCAGGTGCGGGTCAGCAGCCGTCGCGCGACGGGGGAGTGGGTGAAGGCCGTCCGGCCGTGCAGCACCGTGGAGTTGTGCACCAGCAGGAGGTCGCCCGGGCGCAGCCGCAGCCGCAGCGTGATGCCGGGCTGGTGCAGGGTGTGGTCGAACGCGGCGAAGGCGGCCTGCTGGGCGCTGGTGGGAGACAGGCCCCGCTCGTGGAGGGCGCGGACCATGTGGAAGCGGTTGTAGGCCACGCGCACCGCACCGCCGTCCTGGCGGAACACGGGGCTCCGGCGGACGTGTCCGTCGACGGTGCCGAAGTGCTGGTCACCGTACAAAAGTTGCAGCTGGTCGGGGTGGTCGGCCCGCAGGTGGTTGTGCACCGTGGGCCCGCTGGCGAGCAGGCTGTCCCCGCCGGTGGTGGCCTGGCGCACGCACAGCAGGGCCATCAGGTCCGCGACGGAGGAGCCGTCGCACCGGTCGGTGTGCGGGTCCAGGTGGCCGTCGTCCGCGTCGAGGCCGGGCGTGCGGGTGCCCGGCGACAGGGCGTTGTCCGCGCGGCGGTGGCCGCTCAGCGGGCGCGGCGTGCCGAAGCACGCGCCGAGTTCCTGCGACAGGCCCAGGCAGGCGTCGTCGTCGAGGCCGTCCAGGTCGATCCCGCTGACCAGGGCGAAGCCCGGGCCGTGGTGCAGCGCGCGGGCCGCCGCGCCGGCTATGTCCGGGCCGAGGCGGCCGTGCCGGGCCTCGAAGGACCACGACGCCCCGTCCAGGGACGAGGCGTTCCACACGGTCGGCCCGCTGGCGGGGGCGGGCAGTGCGACGACGGGCATGCGGTCTCCTGACCTCGGTTCGGAGGGCCCGAACCACCGGTGATCTTCCTGCGGTTCGGGCACCGAGGTGGCTTCTGCCCATGCGGGGGCACCCTCACGACCGGGCGCGGCCCGGAGCGGGCGGCGCTTTGGAGCGCGGGGGCGCGGCTGCGGGACCTGGCGCGCCCACGCGCCGCACCGGCCGCTCCGGTGGCGCGGGGGGTCGTGGAGGTGGTGCGGACGGGGGCGTCGGCGGTCCGCCGTGGTCCTTTGCGGTCTTCGGCGGTTCTCCGCGGTCCTCGGCCGGGACCCGTTGGTGCGCCGGTGGCGTGCCGGTGGACCCGTGCGCCGCTGTGCGGAGCACGGGCGGTTCGCCCGCGTGCGGGGCACGAGGTTGGCCCGCGTGCGGACGCCGTCTTCCCGCGTCTCATGGCTGATTCACATGGAATCGCTAAGGAAGTCACAGGTCGGTCGACCAGCCTGACGGGCCATGAGATCCCCCACCGGAGGCCGGGCCGCCCTGGTCAACGGCACGCTCGCCGTGCTGCTGGCCGCAGGCATCGGCCTCGCCTATGTGTCGCTCGGCGACGACGAGGCGACCGCCTCCTCCACCACCAGGACGACCGCCGTGCTGCGCGGCGACGTCACCGCTTCGGTGGCGGCGTCCGGCCCGATCGCGAGCACCACGACACGGGCGGTGTCCTTCGCCGCGTCCGGCACCGTGGCGAAGGTCCGGGCGAAGGTCGGCGCCACGGTGAAGAAGGGCCAGGAGCTCGCCGAGCTCGACCCGACCGAGGCGCAGGAGCAACTCGACGCGGCCCAGGCGGACCTGGCCGTGGCCGAGGAGGGCGACACCAGTACGGCACAGGGCTACGCGAGCTACGTACGGGCCAGGAACGCGGTGAACGCGGCCCGGCGCGCGCTCGACGGGACCGTCCTGCACGCCCCCTTCGCCGGCACGGTGACCGCCGTCAACGGCACCGTCGGTGGGCCGGCGTCCGGCTCCTCGGGGTCCTCCGGCTCCACCGGCTCTTCGGGTTCGGCGGGCTCCTCCGGCTCCTCGGGCTCCGGAGGTTCCTCGTCCTCCTCGGGCTCCTCGTCCTCGGGCTCCTCCTCCGGCTTCGTCGAACTCGCCGACCCGGCGCACCTCCAGGTCACCGGCGACTTCACCGAGGCCGACGCCACCCGCCTCAAGGTCGGCCAGGCCGCCGCGGTCACCTTCGACGCGCTGCCGGGGGTGAGCGCGCAGGGCCTGGTGAGCGCGATCGCCGACACCCCCACCACGGAGAACAACGTGGTGTCCTTCGCCGTGACGATCACCCTCAAGGACCGCCCCGCCCAGGTCCGCATCGGGCAGACGGCCGCCGCCACCGTCACGGTCGCGCAGGTGAAGAACGCGCTGTACGTGCCGAGCGCGGCCGTCACCAGCGCGGGCGGCCAGAGCACGGTCACGGTCGTGGAGAACGGCCGGCCGGTCGTGCGCACGGTCACCGTCGGCATCGCGGGCAGCGCCGGTACGGAGATCAAGTCCGGCCTGAGCGAGGGCGAGCAGGTCCGCATCACCGTCGCCACCGGCACGACCGGTACCAACGGCGGTGGCGCGCAACGGTCCGGTGGCGGCTTCGGCGGCGGCTTCGGAGCCGGCGGCGCGGCCGTGGGCGGCGGGCGCGGCGCGGGCGGTGGCCGGTGAGCGCCCCCGCGGCCGGGTTCCGCGAGCCCGTCCGGGCGCCCGTCATCGAGGTCCGCGACCTGACCAAGGTGTACGGGCAGGGCGAGACCGTCGTCCACGCCCTGCGCGGCACCAGCCTGACGGTCGAGCAGGGCGACTACGTCGCCATCATGGGGCAGTCCGGCTCCGGCAAGTCCACCCTCATGAACATCCTGGGCTGCCTCGACGTGCCGACGCGCGGCAGCTACCACCTCGACGGCACCGACGTCGGCGGTCTCAGCGAGCGGCAGTTGTCGATCCTGCGCAACCGCAAGATCGGCTTCATCTTCCAGAGCTTCAACCTCATCCCCCGCATGACCGCCCTCGCCAACGTCGAACTCCCGCTGGCCTACGGCGGGGTGAAGCCGGCCGAGCGGCGCGAGCGCGCGCTCGCCGCGCTGGAGCTGGTCGGGCTCCTGGACCGGACCGGCCACGAGCCCAACGAGCTGTCCGGCGGCCAGCAGCAGCGCGTCGCCGTCGCCAGGGCGCTGGCCACCGCGCCGTCCCTGCTGCTCGCGGACGAGCCGACCGGCAACCTCGACAGCGGGTCGACGCTCGACATCCTGGACGTCCTCGACCAGCTGTCGGCGGCCGGCCGCACGATCGTCCTGATCACGCACGAGGACGAGGTCGCCAAGCGCACCCGGCGCGTCATCCGCCTGGTGGACGGAGCCGTCGTGGAGGACCGCGGTCGATGAGCCCCTTCGAGATCCTGCGCTTCGCCCTGCGGGGCCTGGGCGCCAACAAGCTCCGCAGCGGCCTGACCACGCTCGGCATCCTCATCGGCGTCGGCGCCGTGATCCTGCTGGTCGCCGTCGGCAACGGCTCCTCGCGACAGGTCCAGGACAGCATCGCCCGGCTCGGCGCGGGCGCCCTGACCGTCACCACCTCCACCACCGGACAGGCGGGCGGCGCACGCCAGGCGGGCCCGGCGGGCCGGCAGGGCGCGAACACCGCCACCGGACCCCGCACCCAGGCGAGGAAGCTCACGGTGGCGGACGCCCGGGCCCTCGTTGACCCGGTCGGCGCGCCCTCGGTGGAGAGCGCCTCGCCGGTGGTCAACGCCAGCTCCCAGACGACCACCTACCTGACCTCCAGCCACAGCATCGGACAGTTCGTCGGCAGCGACACCGCCTACTTCAAGGCCAACAACAAGACTGTCGAGCGCGGTTCGGCCTTCACCGCCCAACAGGTCGAATCCGGCCTCAAGGTCGCGGTGATCGGCCGGACGGTGGCGACCGAACTCTTCGGCCGGGTCGACCCGATCGGCAAGAAGATGAACGTCAACGGCGCCTTCTTCACGGTCACCGGGGTGCTCGCCCAGTCCGGCTCGTCCTCGGGCGGCTTCCAGGACGCGGACGACGTCGCCATCGCCCCGTACACCGCCGTGCAGGGCACGCTGACCAGTTACGGCGCGCTCAGCCAGATCGTCGTGCAGGCCAGGACGCCGGACGCGGTCGACGCGGCGCAGGCCGAGGTCACCGCGGTCCTCGAACAGAGGCACGGCACCACCGACTTCCAGGTCTTCAACCAGGCCAGCGTGCAGTCGGCGGTCGCCGAGTCGAGCCGGACCTTCACCGTGCTGCTCGGAGCGGTCGCGGCGATCAGCCTGCTGGTCGGCGGCATCGGGGTCACCAACATCATGCTCGTCACGGTGACCGAACGGACCCGGGAGATCGGCGTCCGCAAGGCCATCGGAGCCCCGCGCGGGGCGATCCTGGGCCAGTTCATCGCGGAGGCCACCATCCTGTCGCTGATCGGCGGCGTCCTCGGGGTGATCGCCGGGGTCGTCGGCGGGCAGTTCACCATCGTCGGGGTGCGGCCGGTGATCGCCCCCTGGTCGATCGGGCTCGCGCTCGGGGTGTCCGTCGCCATCGGCCTCTTCTTCGGCAGCTACCCGGCCAACCGCGCCGCCTCCCTGCGCCCGATCGAGGCGCTGCGCCATGAGTGAGGACAGACCCTTGACCCCGACTCCCACCCCCGACGGCCCGGCCGACGCCCCGCCGCCCGGCCCGCCCGAGCGGATCGGGGCGGACGGTCCCGGCCCCGTACCGGCGCGGCGCCCGCGCCCGCGCCCCGCCGTCTTCCTGGCCGCCGGTCTCGTGGTCGTCGCCGGGTTCATCGCCGGGGTGTACGCGGACAAGGGCGGCGACCCCGCACCGGCCGCGCGCCCCGGCGCCGGGCAGGCGACCGGTGCCCGCGGCCAGGGCGCCCCGTCCGGCCCGTCGGGCGGGGGCGGGTTCCGTCAGGGGGCGGGATCCGGGACCCTCGGCACGATCAAGGACGGGAAGGCGGAGGTCACCACCCCGGACGGCCGGACCGTGGAGGTCGGGGTGGGGGACACCGTCCTGGTGACCACTCCGGACGCGACACCGAGCGCGTCCGCGGACAGCACCCCCGGCACCCGTCCCGGCACCACCCCCGGCGCCGCTCCCAGCGCCACCCCGAGCGGAGGAACGCGCGAATGAGCCTGCGCAGACGTGTGACGGGACGGCACAAGGGGCGCGCCGCCACCGTGTACGGGGTGCTCGGCGCCGTCCTCGTGGGCGGCGGCCTGGCGACCCTGCGCGCCGAGGAGAGCAGCGCCGCCCCGTCGGCGCCGGCCCGGGCGGAGGCATCACCCGCCGCGCGGACGCCGGTGGCCGGCACGGACCCGTCCGCCTCCGGGACGCTGGCGAGCGCCGCGACCCGCTCGCTGGCGTTCAGCACCGGCGGCACCCTCACCACGCTCGCGGTCAAGGCCGGGCAGAAGGTCGCGAAGGGCGACGTGCTGGCCCGCACCGACTCCACCGAGGCGGTCGAGAGCAGGCAGGCGGCCTACTCCTCCTACCTCGCCGCCTCCGAGGCCCTGGACGCGGCGGACGACTCCGCCCACAGCAGGGCCTACGCGTCCTACGTCAAGGCGCGCAACGCCTACCACCAGGCCCGGCGCGCGGTCGAGGGTACGGAGATCACCGCCCCGTTCTCCGGCACGGTGACCGCGGTCGACGCCGCGGCCGGCCAGTCGGTGAACGCGGGCACGGCGGTGCTCACCCTCACCGACCTCACCCGGCTGACCGTCACGGCCGACTTCACCGAGGCCGACGTGGTGCGGCTCGACGACGGCCAGAAGGCGTCGGTCACCTTCGACTCGCTCGGCACCGCGGTGACCGGCACGGTGTCCTCGGTGTCGCCCGTGCCCGTCGCCGCCGCGTCCTCGGGAGGCGGCTCCGGCGGCGGCACGCAGTCGTCGACCCAGGTGGTGCGCTACGCCGTCGAGATCACCCCGGAGCGGCTCCCCGCGACCGCCCGGGCAGGCCAGGCCGTGACCGTGGAGGTGCACCCGTGAACCCGTCCCGGCCCGATCCCCGCGAGGTCCTGCGGACCTCGCCGTTCCGGGGGACCCTGCGGGAGGCCCTCGCGGCCCACCCACCGCGCCCCAGGCCCCCGCTGGCCACCACGTTGCTCGCCGTGGGCGTGCTGGCCGTCGGCGGGCTGGTCGGCGGGGTGCAGGCCGACCGGCACTGGAAGGACGGCAGCACGTCGACGGCGTCGACCGAGGGCCCGGCCGCCGCCCGCTCCGGACAGGGCCGGTACCCGGGCGGGACGGGCCAGTACCCGGGCCGGGGAGGCGAAGGGCAGTACCCGGGCCGGGGTCAGGGCGCGGGCGGGGCGTCCGGCGGATCCGGCGGGGCAGCCGGGGCCGGCGGATTCGGCGGCTTCGCGGGCCTGGCGCGCGGCACGGTCACCAAGGTCACCGCCGACTCGGTCACCGTCACGACGTCCGACGGCAGGACCGTCGTACTGAAGGCCGGGGACGAGCTCAGGACGCTCCCGACGCGGGCGCGCTGACCCACCGGGCGGCGGCCCGCAGCCCGCGCGCTCAGCGCGTCCCGTCCCCGTCGGCGGCGGCGCGCTCCGAGGCGGCGCGCCTGCGGAGGGCCGGGTCGGTGAGCGCGGGCGGCAGCCAGACGCCGTCGGCGCGGTACAGGTCGGTGCCGGGCGGCACGATCTCGTCGATCCGGTCCAGTACGGCGTCCTCCAGGACCAGGTCGGCGCCCTTGAGCAGCGAGGTGAGCTGGTCCATGGTGCGCGGGCCGACGATCACCGAGGTGACGGCGGGGTGGACCAGCGGGAAGGCCACCGCGAGCTCGGGCAGGGTGCGGCCGGTCTCCTCGGCCAGGGCGACGAGCCGCTCGACGGCGGCGAACTTCTCCTGGTTGCCCGGCGCCGCCGGGTCGAAGCGGTGCGGGGTGAGCTTGGCGCGCCCGGTCGTGAGGTCGACGGGGCGGCCCTGGCGGTGCTTGCCGGAGAGGAAGCCGGAGGCCAGCGGGGACCAGGTCAGCACGCCCGTGCCCAGGCGCTGGGCGGTGGGGAGCACGGAGCGCTCGACGCCGCGCGCGAGCAGCGAGTACGGCGGCTGCTCGGTGCGGGGCCGCATCAGGGCCCGGCGGTCGGCCACGTGGTGGGCCTCCACGAGCTCCTCGGCCGGGAAGGTGGACGTACCGAAGGCGCGGATCTTCCCGGCCCGCACCAGGTCGGTGAGGACGGAGAGGGTCTCCTCGACGTCGGTCGCGGGGTCGGGGCGGTGGACCTGGTAGAGGTCGATCCAGTCGGTGTCCAGGCGGCGCAGGCTGTCCTCGACGGCCTTCAGGAGCCAGCGGCGTGAGTTCCCGCTGCGGTTGCGCCCCTCGCCCAGCGGGAAGTGCCCCTTGGTGGCGAGGACGACGTCGTCGCGGCGGCCCTTGAGCGCCTTGCCGACGATCTCCTCGCACTCGCCCGCCGAGTACATGTCGGCGGTGTCCACGAAGTTGATGCCGGCGTCGAGCGCCGCGTGGATCACCCGCGCGCCGTCCTCGTGGTCCGGGTTCCCGACGGCACCGAACATCATGGTGCCCAGGCAGTGGGTGCTGACCTCGATGCCGGTCTTTCCGAGGACGCGGTAGCGCATGGCGGTGCTCCCTGGGGGAGGGGGTGGGTGGGATGCGTCACCCTAGGAGCTGGAGTGCACTCGATGGCAAGGCCCCGGCCCCCGCGGGCGGCCGTGCGGGGTGCTCTCTGGTCGGGGCGCGGCGCGGCTTCGTCTAAGGTTCTATGCGGTCCGTGGGGCCCTGGTCCGGGCGGGACCGCCGGGCGCTGGTCACGAGGCCCCGGGGGGCGACACCGACACCCCGGGACGCCGTGTGGCCGTCGACGTGCGTCCGGGGTGGGTACGGGGCGCGCAGCCCACCCGTACACGGACTGCACGATGACCCCCCAGGGAGAAGTGAGGAATGCCGGTGATCTGCGTCGGAGGCATGATCGGGATCGGTAAGACGAGCGTGGCCGAGCTGCTCGCCAAGGAGCTCGGCAGCGAGGTCTTCTACGAGAGCGTGGAGGACAACCCGATCCTGCCGCTCTTCTACACCTCGACCCCCGAGGAGATCCAGGCCAAGCGCTACCCCTTCCTGCTCCAGCTGTACTTCCTGCAGACCCGCTTCGCCGCCATCAAGCAGGCCTACAAGCAGGACGACAACGTCCTGGACCGGTCCATCTACGAGGACTGGTACTTCGCCAAGGTCAACCACGACCTGGGCCGCATCAGCTCCCTGGAGATGCGGGTGTACGAGGGCCTGCTCGACGAGATGATGCGCGAGATCGACGGCCTGCCCTACCGCAAGGCGCCCGACCTGATGGTCTACCTCAAGGCGGACTTCGAGACCGTCCTGCACCGCATCGGGCTGCGCGGCCGCGACTTCGAGCAGGACGCCGGGCTCGTCGAGTACTACCGCACGCTGTGGTCCGGCTACGACGACTGGGTGCACCACCACTACGCGGCCAGCGAGGTGCTCGTCATAGACATGAACAGCACCGACGTCGTGAACAACCCCGAGGACGCCGCCCGCGTGGTGCACGAGGTCAAGGCGGCCCTGGCCGCGGCCAAGGCCTGACGACACCCCCGGGGCCCCACCAAGCGGGCCCCGGGTCTCCCCGGGCCCCACGGATCAGGCCCCGGGCCAGGAGGACCAAGGCATTCCGGGGCCCCGGGACCACGGATCAGGCCGCGCGGTCCCGTCCGGCCCCGGGCCCGCCGCCCGCGCCGCCTCAGCGGACGCTGGCGTACGTCTTCCAGCCGGTGCCGATCTTGACGCCGGAGCCTATGCCTCCGGCCCCGTTGCCCGCGTACCGGTACAGGTCGCCCGTCGCGGTGCGGCCCAGGATGTCGTCCCTGCCGTCACCGGTCAGGTCGCCGGTCCCGATGAAGTCGGCCATCCCGCCCCAGCCGGAGCCGATCTTCGTGCCGCTGCCGATCGTGCCCTTGCCGGTGCCGTAGTAGCGGTACAGGTCGCCGTTGGTCGTACGGGCGATCAGGTCCGCGTTCCGGTCGCCGTTCAGGTCGCCGGCGCCGACGATGGTGAGCGACTTCCAGCTGGTGCCGATCTTCCCGGTGCGGGTGAAGCCGCCCGCCTTCGTGCCGCCGTACAGGTACAGGTCGCCCGTCGCCGTGTGCCGCGCCACCAGGTCCGGTATCCCGTCGCCGGTGAAGTCGCCCGAGTACGTCAGGCCGTCGTACGCCGACCAGCCGCTGCCGATCTTCACGGACGGCGACTTGTCCGTGACCGCGGCGCCCGAGGCGGGGCTGTAGCGGTAGAGGTCGCCCGCCCAGTCCGTCACCAGCGTCTCGTTGACCCCGTCGCCGGTGAAGTCGCCGAACGGGACGATCGTCGAGGTGGTGGGCCAGAAGCCGCCGTCGTTCCGCTCCGAGAAGGTCCCGGCAGCGCTGCCCGCGAAGACGGTCAGCCGGCCGTCGGTCCCGCGCGCGTACACGTCGGGTACGCGGTCGTTGCCCACGTAGTCCCGGCGCGCGGCGGGCGCCGCGGTCCTCGGGCCGCCCGTCGACGCCGCCCAGACCTTGTTGATCTCGCGGGAGTCGCCGGTGCGGCCGAGCAGTTCGTTCCACACGGTGACCGCGCGCCCGTCGGCGCCGGCGGCGACCGTCCCCTGCGCGTACTCGTACACCTTGCCCACCCGCACGGGCTTGCCCCAGCCGTCGGAGCGCGTGACCGCGAACAGGTCGTGGTCGAACGTCGTCCAGGCGATCGCGAGCGTGCCGTCGCGGCCGATGCCCGGGGTCCACAGGCTCAGGACGCCGCGGTCCTGCTCCAGGACGGTCGGCGCGGACCAGGCGCCGCCCACCGCGCGGTTGGCGACGGCCAGCTTCGAGGAGTCGGTGACCCACACCGCCGACACCGAGCCGTCCGCCTCGATCAGCGGCGTCGAGGTGTCGCCCCGGTCGGCGTCCACGGGGAGGCCCTCGCTCGGGCCCCACTGGGCGCTGCCCGCGGGACGGTAGACGAACCCCCGGTTCCGCGTGGCACCGTCCCAGGTGAGCAGGGTGGCGCCGGTCGCCGCGAACTGCACTGATATCTCCGACGGGTTGGTGCCCCCGACGTTCACCGGCTCCGGGGCGCTCCACTGGGCGGCGCCCGGCGCGCGGGTCGACACCCGCAGCTTCTCCGCGCCGTCCAGGGCGGCCTTCCAGGCGACCGTCACCGTGCCGTCGCTCCCGGCGGCGGCCGCGAGTTCGTACGGGTAGCCGATGCCGACCTGGACGGCGGGCGACCACGCGTCCCCGGTCGCGGCGAGGTCGGAGACGAACACCCCCTCGTCCTGGTCGTTCTCGCCGGGCGTCGGGTTGCCGGACCACACGGCGGTGAGGTGGCCGCCTTCCCCGTTCACCAGCCGCAGGTCGTTCGCGTAGGGCGCGGTGGTGAGGGTCGCGGGCGCCGTCCACGCGGTGGCCCCGGAGGCCAGCGTGGCGGTCCGGTAACGGTTGGGGCCCTCCTGCGCGGTGTCGCGCCAGGACACGGTGGCAGAGCCGTCCTTCGCCGCGACCAGGAAGACGTCACTGACGTCCTTCAGGTTCGAGGCGACGAGGACCGGGGCGCCCCAGGCGGTGGCGTCGGCGGGCCGGGTGGCCGCCCACACCTCCTGCGCCTCCTCTCCGACGCCCTTCTGCCAGACGGTCACGGCGGTGCCGTCCGGCAGCACCTTGGCGCCGGGGCTGGTGGCCTTCTCGCCGGTCAGGGCGACGGGCGCGGGCCAGGTCCGGTCGGCGGCCAGGGCCGTGGACGCCGTCACGACAGTGGTGGCGACGGCCGCGCCGACCAGGCCCAGCGCGAGCGCGGGCACGAGCGCGATACCGGCGAAGTCGCGGGCATGCATGTGGAATCCCCCCAGTGATGCCAGTGATGCGTGGTGCAACAACGAAGCAGAACCTAACAGCCGGGTCTGACAGCGGCACCGGCGTTTCCCGGCCGTCCGGTGTCCGGGGGCGCTCCAACTCTTGTCGTATGCAAGGGGGTTGACAGCCAGGAGAGCCGGAATATGTTACATGCAACATGGAGTCAGGCCGAATCCCTGGGGGTCCCGTGGCCGAGACGCGCCGTTCCTGTGATCTGCTCTTCTCCCGAGGACACGTCCTCACCGTCGACGACCGGCGGGAGGTGTACGAGAACGGGTCCGTGGCCGTCGTCGGCGGACGCGTCGCGGACGTCGGCCCGGCGGACGAGGTGGAGGCCGCCTGGACCGCCGCCCGCACGGTCGACTGCCGGGGCAAGGCCGTCGTCCCCGGCTTCACCGACGGGCACAGCCACCTCTTCCAGGCCTTCGCCCGGGGCCTCGGCGAGGGACGGTCGATCTGGCCGTGGCTCTGCGACTTCATGTGGCCGTACGCCATCGCCGTCGACCCCGACGACGCGCGGGTCGCCGCCACCCTGGGCGCCGTGGAGGCCCTGCGCTCCGGCATCACCACGGTGATCGACCACCACTACGCGCCCACCGACGCCGAAACGGTTCTCTCCGTCGCCGAGGCGCTGGAGCGGGCCGGGCTCCGCGGCGCCGTCGCCCGTGGCATGGTCGGCCCGCGCACCGCCGTCGCCGAGGCGCGCGGCCTGCCCACCGCCCTCTTCCGCCACTCCCTCGCCGAGGAACTGGAGCTCACCCGCGCCTGCGTGCGCGCCAGGCCGCCCGGCTCCCGGGTCACCGTCTGGCCCGCCCCGCTCAACCTCTCCTACGCCGACCAGGACCTGGTGCGCGGCGCGGTCGAGCTGGCCGCCGGGGCCGGGACCCGCTGGCACACGCACTGCAGCGAGGGCCGCAAGGACCCGGAGAGCTACCTCGACGCGTACGGCGTGCGCCCCGTCGGCTGGCTCGCCCGCGAGGGCCTCCTCGACGGCCGCGCCACCCTGGCGCACGCGATCTGGCTGGACGACGAGGAGATCGAGCTGGCCGGGGGGAGCGGGGCCGGCGTGTGCCACAACCCCGCCTCCAACGCCTACCTGGCCTCCGGCGTCATGCCCCTGCGCAGCCTGCGCGAGGCCGGGGCCGTCGTCGCCCTCGGCACCGACGGACCGAGCGCCGGGCACCGCCAGGACATGTTCGAGGCCATGAAGCTGACCCTCTTCGCCCAGCGCCAGGAGACCCTCGACCCGGCCGTGGCCCGCTGCGAGGAGGCCCTGGAGCTGGCCACCAGGGAGGGCGCGCGCTACGCGGGCACCGGCGCCGGGGTCCTCGCCCCCGGCGCCCCCGCCGACCTGGTCGTCGTCGCCCTCGACCGCCCCCACCTGCGGCCCCTGCACCGCGCGGTCGCCGCCCTCGTCTACTCCGCGCGCGGCTCCGACGTGGAGATGACCGTCGTGGACGGCCGGGTCGTCTTCGAGGACGGGCGCTGTACGTACGTCGACGAGGACGCCCTGCTCGCCGAGGCGCAGGAGCGCGCGGAGCGGCTGGTCGAGCGCGCGGGCCTCGCCAAGCTCACCGTCCCCTGGCAGCACTGATCCGACAGCGCGAAGACCCTCCGACAGCACAGATCCGACAGCGCGAAGACCTCCTGGCAGCACAGATCCGGCATCCAACAAGCCCCCTGGCAGCTCGGCGAAGGGACCACGCACATGTCACGACCGACCGGGACACCCCCACCGGGCGGGCCGGACGCCTCCGACCCCGCCTCCAGCACCTCCACCACCACTCCGGGTCCCGCCCGCGACGAGGTCGACTCCGTCCCCCCGTTCTGGCGCCTCGCCCTCTACGGCCTCCAGCACGTCCTCGCCTTCTACGCCGGCGCCGTCGTCATGCCGCTGCTCGTCGCCGAGGGCATCGGCATGCGCGGCCAGGACGTCGCGCTGCTCGTCAACGCGTCCCTGCTGACCTGCGGGCTCGCCACCCTGCTGCAGTCCGTCGGGCTCCCGGGCATCGGGATCCGGCTGCCCGTCGTACAGGGCACCTCCACCACCGCCGTGCCGTCCCTGGTGTCCGTCGGGCTCGCCGCGGGCGGGGCGCGGGCGGGGCTGCCGACCGTGTTCGGCGCCGTCATCGCGGCGGGCCTCGCGCTGTTCGTCGTCGCGCCCGTCTTCAGCAGGCTCGTACGCTTCTTCCCGCCCCTGGTCACCGGCACGATCGTGACCATCGTCGGCGTCACCCTGCTCGCGGTGGCCGCCCGTCAGGTGGGCGGCGGCGACCCCGGGGACGCGTCGTTCGGGGCCCCGGCGCACCTGGGGCTCGCGGCGGTGACGCTCGCCGTGATCCTGCTGCTCACCAAGGTCTCGCGGGGGTTCCTCTCCACGGTCGCGGTCCTTGCGGGTCTCGCCGTGGGCACGGCGGTGGCCGCGCTCGCGGGACGTACGGACTTCTCCGCGATCGGGCCCGCGGGCTGGCTGGGCATGGAGGCGCCGCTGCACTACGGGCCGCCGCGGTTCGAGACGGTCGCGGTGCTCTCCGTGGTCCTGGTGATGGTGATCATCGCGGTGGAGTCGATCGGGCAGTTCTTCGCGGTCGGCGAGATCGTGGGCCGGGAGGTCGGGCCACGGGACGTGACCCGGGCGCTGCGCGCGGACGGTCTCGCCACCGCGGCGGCCGGGGCGCTCAACTCCTTCCCCACCACGGTGTACTCGCAGAACCTCGGGCTCATCCGGCTGACCGGCGTCACGTCCCGCTGGGTGGTGGCCGCGTCCGGCGTCATCATGATGCTGTTCGGCCTGGTGCCCAAGGTCGGCGCGGTGGTCGCGGCGATGCCCGCCTCGGTGCTCGGCGGCGCGACGGTGGTGCTGTTCTCGACGATCGCGGTGGTCGGCGTGCAGATCCTGGTCCAGGCGGACCTGCGCGACCAGCGGAACACCATCCTGGTGGCCACCAGCCTGGGCGTCGGCTTCCTGCCCACGGCGTTCCCGCAGTTCGCCGAGAAGATGCCGGGACGCCAGCTCCAGGCGCTGTTCGACAGCGGGATCATCCTGGGCACCCTCGCCGCCGTCCTGCTCAACCTGTTCTTCCACCACCTGCGGCTGCCGCGACGACTGCGGCGCGGTCGGGCGCGCGCACCGGGCGAGGGCGTCAACTCCGTTGACGGGCCAGCACATTACATGCAACATGGCGTACGGAAGTAGCAGCGCGGGACGGGGAGGGGAACCATGGTCGCTGAGAAGGCGGTGAACCCGGTCGCGGCGGGCAGTCTGCTCGCGGACCGCGCGTACGAGGAGCTGAAGGCCGCCGTGCTCGCCAACCGGCTGCGCCCCGGCGACGCGCTCTCCGTCCCCGCGCTCGCCGCCCAGCTCGGCATCAGCCGCAGCCCCGTCCGCGAGGCCGTGCAGCGCCTCATCCACGACGGGCTCGCCAGCCACGCCCCGCACCGGGGCGCGGTCGTGGCCACCGTGGACATGGAGGACGTGCGCCAGCTCTACGTGGTCCGCGAGGTCATGGAGGGCCTGGCCGCCCGGCTGGCCACCGAGCGCCTGGACGCCACCAGCGTCGGCGAGTTGCGGGCCCTCCTGGAGCGGCACGAGCACTCGCTCTCCGACGGCGACGACGAAGGCACCCACATCGAGCTGGACATGGCCTACCACCGGCTCATCCGCGAAGTGGCGGGGAACAGCCACCTCACCGCGGCCCTCGACACCATCCAGGGCAAGGCCCACCTCGCCCTGCACCAGCTCTGGCGCGGCAAGGAGGCGCCCCGCCTCGCCGTCGAGGAGCACCGCAGGATCTTCGAGGCGATGACCGCGGGCGACCCGGACGCCGCCGAGCAGGCGGCCCGCGAGCACATCAGACGCCTGCGGGTCCGCCTCTCCCAGGCCATCGCCCCGGGCCCGGCGCCCGACGGGGGCGACGGCACCACGCGCCCCGGCCGCGCCGGGCGGGTGCGCCCGCTGCCCTGACGGGGCGGCGCCCGATCCCCGTACCGCTCCACGCACAGCACCCCTCCACCCGGCACCCCCGCACGGCAGAAGGGAAGCGAAGCCCGTGAGCACCATCGCCCCCGCCAGCACGCCGGTCCGCTCCGGAGTGGGCGCGAGCACCGCGCGCCCCGACGGACGGCTCAAGGTCACCGGAGACTTCGCCTACTCCTCCGACCTGCACGCCGCCGACATGGTGTGGGGCGCCACCCTGCGCTCGCCGCACCCCAGCGCCCGCATCGTCCGCCTCGACGCCACGGCCGCGCTGCGGCTGCCCGGCGTGGTCGCGGTGCTCACCCACGAGGACGTGCCGGGGCGGCCGTTGTACGGGATGAAGGTCGCCGACCAGCCGGTGCTCGCCGCCGAGCTGGTGCGCTACCAGGGCGAGCCCGTCGCGCTGGTGGCCGCCGACCACCCGGAGACCGCGCGCCGCGCGCTGCGCCTGATCGAGGTGGAGTACGAGCAACTGCCCGCCCTGACCGACCCGGAGGACGCGGTACGGGGCGTGGGCCCGCTGGTGCACGCCGCCCGGGTGGACGGCCGGCGGGGCAACGTCGTGCGCCACGTCCGCATCCGCCACGGCGACCTGGCCGCGGCCCGGCGCGCCGCGGACGTCGTGGTGGCGGGGACGTACGAGGTCGGGATGCAGGACCAGGCCTTCCTGGGGCCGGAGTCGGGGCTGGCGGTGCCCGACGGCGAGGGCGGCGTCGACGTGTTCGTCTCCACCCAGTGGCTGCACGACGACCAGCACCAGATGTGCGGGGCGCTCGGGCTGCCGCCGGACAAGGTGCGGCTGACCCTGTCGGGGGTGGGCGGCGCGTTCGGCGGGCGCGAGGACGTGTCGGTGCAGATCCACGCGGCGATGCTGGCGCTGGGCACCGGGCGGCCGGTGAAGATGAGCTACCACCGCGAGGAGTCGTTCTTCGGGCACGTCCACCGCCACCCCGCCCGGATGCGCTTCGAGCACGGTGCCACCCGCGACGGCCGCATCCTGTACGTCAAGGCGCGCCTGCTCCTCGACGGCGGCGCCTACACCTCCACCTCCCAGGTCGTCATCGCCAACGGCAGCTACTTCGCCGCCGGGGCCTACGAGGTGCCCGCCGCCGAGATCGACGGCTACTCGGTGTTCACCAACAACCCGCCGTGCGGCGCGATGCGCGGCTTCGGCGCCGTCCAGTCCTGCTACGGGGTCGAGTCCAACCTGGACAAGCTGGCCCGCGAACTCGGCCTGGAACCGGTGGAGTTGCGGCTGCGGAACGCCATGACGACCGGCACCGTCCTGCCGACGGGCCAGGCGGTCGACGGCCCGGCACCCGCCGCTGAACTGCTGCGCAGGCTGCGCGACCGCCCGCTGCCGCCGCCGCCCGACGGCCCGTTCGCCCGCCCCGGCGGGCTCAACAACACCACGCGCGGCGAAGGGGTGCGGCGCGGGGTCGGGTACGCGATCGGGGTCAAGGCGATCGGCTTCTCCGGCGGTGTCGACGACCGCTCGGTGGCCCGGGTGCGGCTCTCCCTGGTGGGCGGCGAGCCCGTGGCCGAGGTGCACACCGCCGCCGCCGAGTGCGGCCAGGGCATCGTCACCGTACAGGCGCAGATCGCGCGCACCGAGCTGGGCGTGGAGCGGGTGGTCGTGCTGCCCGCCGACACCCGGGTCGGCGACGCAGGATCCTCGTCCGCGTCCCGCATCACCTGGATGAGCGGGGGAGCGGTGCAGGGCGCCTGCCGCCGGCTCAGGGAGCGCGCGGGGGACCGCCCGCTGGCCGAAGTCCTCGCCGAGTGCGGCCCGTTGGAGGAGGAGTACGAGTACCGGCACCGGCGCACCTTCCCCGTCGACGACGAGCGCGGCCAGGGGGACGCGCACATCGCGTTCGCGTTCGCCGCGCACCGGGCGGTGGTCGACGTGGACACCGAACTGGGCCTGGTGAAGGTGGTGGAGCTGGCCACCGCGCAGGACGTCGGCAAGGCGCTGAACCCGCTCGCGGTGGAGGGCCAGATCGAGGGCGGCACCGCCCAGGGCCTGGGCCTGGCGCTCATGGAGGAGCTGCGGGTGGACGGCGGCCGGGTGCGCAACCCGTCCTTCACCGACTACCTGATCCCGACCATCGCGGACATGCCGCCGGTCCCCATCGACCTGCTCGAACTGCCGCACCCCGACTCGCCGTACGGCCTCAACGGCGTCGGCGAACCGCCCACCCTGTCCTCCACCCCGGCCGTCGCCAACGCCCTGCGCGACGCCACCGGCCTGGCGCTGGAGCGGGTGCCGGTGCGGCCCGACGACTTCCTCGACCTCCGCGACGAGCTCGGCGACGACCTCCGCGACGGGTTCCGCGAAGAGCTCGGTGACGCGCCCGGTGACGAGCCGGGCCGGCCGTACGGCTCCGACGACGACGGGGGGAGGTGAGGCGGGCCCTGCCCTGGGTCCCCGGACGGTCCACCACGCAGCACGCGGTAGGTACCAGTCGGAAAGGACAGCAGCATGATCATCGACACCCACATGCACCCCACGAACGTCGTGGACCAGGCCTGGCGGCACGACGGCTCCCCCTTCACGGGCGAGCGGACGCTGGCGATGATGGACGGCCCGTACATGATCAACGGCAAGCCGCGCCGCATCGACTACGGCTGCATCATGCCCCCGCCCGGCAACAGCGTCTGGCAGGACGGCATGCGCACCGGGCGCGAAGGCATCCGCGACTACATGGCGTACATCACCGAACTCGTCCAGCGCTACCCGGACCGGTTCATCGGGAACTTCATGTACAACCCGCGCTTCGGGCCCGAGAACGGCGCCAAGGAGCTGGAGTTCCACGTCAAGGAGTACGGGTACAAGATGCTCAAGCTCCACGCCAACATGCACGCCTACCGGCCCGACCGGGCGCTGGACTGGCTGCGCCCGGTGCTGCGGGTCTGCGACGAGCTCGGCGTGGTCGTCCTCATCCACACCGGCGACGGGCCCTACTCGATCCCGACGCAGTTCTACCCGGTCATCCGGGAGTTCAAGGACGTCAACTTCATCCTGGCGCACTTCGGGGTGCAGACCGGCGGCGTGTACTGCTTCGAGGCGCTCTACATGATCCTCGACTCGCCCAACGTGTACGGGGAGTCCGGCTGGCTGCTCCAGTCGCGCATCGTGGAGTTCGCCCAGCAGATGGAGCGCCACCAGCTGGTCTTCGGCACCGACTCGCCGCCCAACGAACCGGGCATGTGGGCGCGGGAGCTGGAGGTCCTGTGCGGACCGCCGCCGCAGGGCATGCACCTCTCCGAGGAGGACCTGGAGGGCTACCTCGGCAACAACATGGCCAAGCTCCTCGGCCTGAAGCCCACGCCCCCGCCGCGCGACCTCGCCGAGGCCCAGCTGCGCCTGAAGGACACCTACGCCACCCTCGACCCGGCCGCCAGGACCTGACCGACCGGCCACCCCGGGGCCGGCCCCGCGCCGGACCGGCCCCACCGGCGCCCGACGAGGAGGCAGCCGATGCCCCGCACCGCACCGCAGGACCTGCGCACCTTCCTGGACTCCTACGCACGGGCGCACCCCCGCGACGTCCTCACCGTGCCCGAAGCGGTCGACGGCGAGGACGTCGCCGCGCTGGTCGCCGAACTCGCCGCGCGCGAGCGGCACCCGGCCCTGGTCTGCCCGCGCGTCAACGGACTCGGCACCACCCTGGTCACCAACCTCTTCGCCTCCCGCCACCGGATCGCCCGCATGCTCGGCACCACCCCCGACCACCTGCACGCCGCCTACCAGGAGGCCGCCGCCCGGGCCGTGGAGCCCCGGGTCGTCCCCGAAGGGCCGGTCACGCACACCGTCCTGTCCGGCGACGCCGTGGACCTGGCCGCGCTCCCGCTGATCCGGCACTTCGCCACCGACCGGGCCCCCTACCTGACCAGCGGGGTCGTCACCGCCGAGGCCCCCGAGGGGGTGCCGGGCCGGGCCGGGAACCTCAGCTACCACCGGGCCATGGTCCACGGCCCGCGCGCACTGGCCACCAGCCTGCACTCGCGCGGGCACCTCTGGCAGCTCCTCGGGATCGCCGAGCGGCGCGGCGAGGTGCTGCCGGTCGCCGTGGTCATCGGCGCCCACCCGCTGTTCCTGCTGGCCGCCTCCGCCCGGGTCGGCCCCGAAGTCGACGAACGCACCCTGGCCGGGGGCCTGTTGGGCGCCCCGCTCGACGTGGTCCGCACCCCGGTCCACGGCATCCGGGTCCCGGCCGCCGCCGAGATCGTCCTGGAGGGGCACATCGACCCGGCCCAGCGGGCCGACGAGGGCCCGTTCGGCGAGTTCTCCGGGTACTCCTCCGACCGCTCCACCCGCAACGTCCTCACCGTCGAGACGGTCCTGCGCCGCGACGGCGCGCTGCTGCTCGACGTGGTGGGCGGCAACAGCGCCGAACACCTCAACCTGGCCCGCGTGCCGCGCGAGGCGGAGATGGCGCAGCAGCTGCGCCGGCGCTTCCCCGAGGTCACCGCGCTGCACTACCCGACCTCTGGCACCCACTTCCACGCCTACGTGGCGCTGCGCCCCTCGCGCCCGGGCCAGGCGCGCCAGGTGATGCTGGCGCTGCTGGGCTGGGACCCGTACCTCAAGACCGTGGTCGCGGTCGACGACGACGTGGACCTGACGCGCGACGGCGACGTGCTGTGGGCGATGGCCGTCCACCTCCAGCCGCACCGCGACGTGTTCCGGGTCGACGGCCTGCCGGGCTCCCCGCTCGACCCGTCCGCGACCGCCGAGGGCACCACCTCGCGGATGGCCCTGGACGCCACCAGGGGCCCCGACTTCCACGGCACCCGCGCCCGCGTCGACGAGGCCAGACTCCGCGCGGCGGCGGCCCTCCTGGACCGGCTGGAGCCGCTCCCCGGGTGACCACCGCACCCCGCCCGGAGGCTCAACGGGTCATCGACGCCCGTCCCTTGGCCGCCGCACCGCTCCTGAGCGCCCTGCGGGCCGAGGACCCCTTGGCGGCCAGGCCGCGCGCGTGGTCGAAGGCGGCGACCGGGTCGGCCGCCTCCGTCCACGGGTACGCCCCGCACCAGCGGCCGAGCAGCCGGAACTGCTCCAGGGCCGCGTCGTTGTTCCCCGTCGCCAGGAGGTAGTGGGCCAGCAGGTGGCGCAGCCGGGGGAGGCGCTCGTCCTCGGGGCCGACCAGGGCGAACGAGGCGTGCACCCGCTCCAGGAGCTTCCTCGACCCGGACGAGCGGGCGCGCACGAGGCCGGTGCCGCCGCGCTCGTCCAGCTCGTGCAGCGCGTGCAGGTACATCCCGGCGAGCGGGCTGCCCGCCGGGGCGTTCGCGGCGGCGCGCCGGGCGAAGCGGAGCATCAGCCGGTCCGAGCCGTGCCACTTGGCGCACCAGTACTGCAACGCCTGCCAGTGGCCCGCGTAGTGGTACGGGGCGCGGGCGACCAGGTTCTCCCAGAGCTCGCCGAACTGCCGGCGGGAGGGGGCCAGCGCGCGCGACGCGGTGATCATGACGACCCAGGGCCCGGGGTCGCGCGGGTCGAGGGCGGCGGCCGCGCGGGCCACCTCCACGGCCTCGGGGAGCATCTCCTGGAACCGCCGCATCCGCTCGTCCCCGACCTCGCGGGCGTAGCCGGAGCCCCGGACCTCCCACGCCCGGTGCACCAGCAGCGAGGCGTGCAGCGTCGCGGCGTCCGCGTTGCCGGGCTCCTCGCGGCGCCAGGCCCGCAGCCAGTCGTCGCCGTCCGTCGCGAGCTCCTGGAGGAACTCCGTACGCGACCAGCGGGCGTCCCAGTCCTCGCCCGCGGCGGCCACGTACGCGGAGGCCGCGCGCCAGTCGCCGTCCCGGACGGCGAAGGCGACGGAGCGCATCCCGGCCAGCCGGTGCTCGCCGAGCGGCGGTCCGGCCCTTCCGGCGTCGAGGGCCGCGGCCGGGACGAGGCCGAAGGCGGCGGGCGCGAAGGACTCGCGCACCCACTTGTCGCTCCCGGGGCGCCGCACGCGCCGGGCGCGGCTGAGGCTCACCCGGTGCACGAGCGCGCCGAGGAGCAGGGGGACGAGGACCATGAGGACGGACACAGGCGGGATCATCACCGATCGCCCCCGTCCAGGCAACCGTCCGTCCGTGGCCGGGCAACCGTCCGCCCCCGTCCAGGCAACCGTCTGTCCGTGGCTGGGCAACCGTCCGGGCGACCGCCGGGCCCCGGCCACGGACTGGCGCCCGCCCAACAGGCCCTAACCTGGCACCTGGTAGACGCACAGCCGACGGGAGACGACCACATGGCCGCAGCGCGGTCCGCGCCCCCGGCGGCGGCCGGGGTTCCGATGTACGGCCACCCCGGTGTCGCCGCCCCGGCCTGGGCCGCGCTGGCCCTGGCGGACGCGCCGCTGCGCTGGGTGGTCCTGAACCAGGCCGACGGCCCGGGGGAGCACGAGGACCCGGTGCTGTACATGGCGGCGCGCGCCGTCCGGGACGCGGGCACCCGGGTGCTCGGCTACATCACGCTCGACGGCGGCGCGCGGGAGGACTTCCACACCAACGCCGAGGCCGAGGCGTACGCGGCGCGCGGCATCACCGGCGCGTTCCTTGACGAGTGCCCGGCCACCGGGGAACTGCTCCAGGCCACCGCGCTCACGGTGCTCCACCAGCGCGCCAAGGGCATGCGGTACGTCGTCCTCAACCCCGGCGTCGTCCCGGCCCGGGGCTACTGCGACATCGCCGACCAGGTCGTGGTCTTCGAGGGCGACCTTGAGGCCTACCGCCGGGCGGTGTTCCCAAGCTGGACGCGCGACTACCCGCCGTCCCGCTTCGCCCACCTGGTGCACGGGGTGCGCACGGCGGACGAGGCGGCCGAGGTCGTACGGCTGGCCGGGGCGCGGGGCTGCAGCACGGTGTACGCGCACTCCACCAGGCACACCCCGGCGACGAACACCTGGGACGGGCTGCCGCCGTACTGGCCGGAGTTCACGCGCATGCTGGCGCTGTAGTCCACGCGCACGCCGGCGCCGTGGTTCACGCCGGCGCCGTGAGAGGGCGCTCCCCCGCTCCCCGGACCCCGCCAACTGCCGGACTCGGCCGCCGGAATGGGCACGGGCGCCTCCCGAGAAGTGGGTACGAACCCCTCCCGAAGTAACTTCGCTTATTGTAGTTTCGGCCTCATGATTCCCGCGCTGTCGGCGTCGCCCGGCTACTGGCAGGACCGTCCGCCCTCCGAGTGGGCCCCCATGGTGGAGGCCGCGGACGGGCTCGGGTACGACGAGCTGTGGCTGGGCGAGATGGCCACCTACGACGTCTTCGCCCTCGCCGTCGCCGTGGCCGCCCGCACCCGGCGCGTGCCGCTGACCCTCGGGCCGCTCGCCGTCGGCGTGCGCGACCCCATGACCATCGCGCGCGGCGTCGCCTCCGTCGCCGACCTGGCGCAGCGGCCCGTCGCCGTCGCCCTCGGCGCGTCCAGCCCGGTCGTCGTCCGCGACTGGCACGGCAGGGACCACTCCGGCTCGGGGACCGCCCTGCGCGAGTCCGCCGTCGCCGTGCGCGCCCTGCTCGCCGGGGAGAAGGCCGACTTCGCCGGGGAGAAGGTGCGCACCCACGGCTACCGCCTCCGACTCCCGGCGCCCAAGCCCGAGTTGACCGTCGCCGCCTTCGGGCCCGCCGCCGTGCGCACCGCCGCCCGGCTGGCCGACCGGATGGTCCTCAACCTCGTCACCCCGGCATCCGTGGCACGCCTGGCCGCCGCCGTGCGCGAGGAGGCGCGGGCGGCCGGCGCGGACCGCGCGCCGCGCGTCGCCGTGTGGACCACGGCGGCCGTGGACCCCGCGCCCGCCGCCCTGGAGCAGCTGCGGCGCGGCGTCGTCGGCTACCTCGCCGCGCCCGGCTACGGCGAGATGTTCGCCGAGGCCGGCTTCGGCGACCTCGTCGCGTACGCCCGCACGCGCCCGCACCCGCGCGAGCTGCTGGACGCCGTGCCGCACGAGGCGATCGCGGCCGTCGGACTCGTCGGCGACCGGGCCCGCGTCCGCGCCCGCCTGGCGGAGTACGCGGCGGCCGGCGCCGACGAGGTCGTGGTCATCCCCGCCAGCACCGACGACGACCCCGGCGGCGTCCGCACCCTCGAAGCGGTCCGCTCGCTGCCCTGAGGCACCGCTCCCGTACCACCCCGTACCGAAGGCGTCCTGGACGAGACACACAGGAGGTATGCATGGGACTGCACCCGGCCGAGCGGGTGGCCGAGTACCGGGCGGCCGGCTGGTGGGGTGACGACACCCTCGACGGCCTCTTCCGCGCCCGTGTCGCCGCCCGCCCCGACCGCCTCGCGCTCGTCGACCCCGCCAACAAGCGGGACCTGGTGGGCCGCGACCCGCGCCGCCTGACCTGGGGCGAACTCGACGCCGAAGTGGACCGCCACGCCGCGCTGCTGCTCCGGCACGGCCTGGGCGAGGGCGCGGTCGTCGGCGTACAACTCCCCAACACCGTCGAGCAGATCGCGCTCTACCTGGCCTGCTGGCGGCTCGGGATCGTCGTGTCGCCGCTGCCCATGCAGTACCGCGAGCACGAGACCACCCGGCTGTCCCGGCTCGCGGGGTTCGCCGCGTACGTCACCGTCGGCTGCTTCGGCGACCGCGCGCCCGCCGCCGAGGCCGGCGTCCTGGGCCTGCCCGTCTTCGCGTACGGCGACGACCTGCCGCCCGGCGCCGTCCCCATGGACGCCGAACTCGCCCTGCCCCACGACCCGGTGGAGCCGCACCGGGCCGACGCCAACGACTGCGTGACCATCTGCTGGACCTCCGGCACCGAGAGCGTCCCCAAGGGCGTGCCGCGCTGCCACAACGACTGGCTCGCCATCGCCTCCGTCTGCGCGGAGGCCCCCCGCATGACGGCCGACGACGTCCTCCTCAACCCCTTCCCCACCGTCAACATGGCAGGGTTCGCGGGCCTGTTCCTGCCCTGGCTCCAGGTCGGCGGCGTCCTCGTCCAGCACCACCCCTTCGACCTGCCCACCTTCCTGGGCCAGATCGCCGCGGAGCGGGTCACCTACACGGTCGCCGCCCCGGCCCTGCTCACCATGCTGCTGGCCCGCGAGGACCTGCTCGCCACCGTCGACCTGTCGTCCCTGACCCGCATCGGCTCGGGCTCGGCGCCGCTGTCGCCCGCGATGGTGCGCGGCTGGCAGGAGCGCGGCCTCGGCGTCATCAACTTCTTCGGCTCCAACGAGGGCACCGGCCTGCTCACCGACCCCTACGACGTCCCCGACCCCGAGGACCGCGCCCGCTACTTCCCGCGCTACGGCGTCCCCGGCGCCCGCTGGTCCACCCGGGCCGCCTCCTGGACCTCGATGCGCATCGTGGACCCGGCCACCGGGGAGGACGTCACCGAGCCGGGGCACCCCGGCGAACTGCGCATCAAGGGGCCGCAGGTGTTCGCGGGCTACCTCAACGCCGACGAGCTCGCCGACCCCTTCGACGAGCAGGGCTACCTGAGGTCGGGCGACGTCTTCGAGATCGCCGGGGAGCGGGGCGAGTTCATCCGGTACGTGGACCGGGCCAAGGACCTCGTCATCCGGGGCGGCATGAACATCGCCCCCGCCGAGCTGGAGGCCCTCATCGCCCGCCACCCGGCCGTGGCCGAGGTCGCCGTCGTCGGAACCCCCGACGAGGTGCTCGGCGAACGGGTCTGCGCGGTCGTCGTCCCGGCCCCCGACCACAAGCCCACCCTCGACGACCTCGTCGCGTTCCTGCGCGACCAGCGCATCGCCTCCTACAAGCTGCCCGAACGCCTCGAACTGCGCGCCGAACTGCCGCGCAACCCGGTCGGCAAGGTCCTCAAGCGGGAGCTGCGGGACGGCATCTGAGGCCCCGGCCGCCTCCCGAGAACGCGAACGGCCGGTCCCCGGAGGGGAGGACCGGCCGTTCGCCGTCGACCGGGGGCGCACCCCCGGCGGACGGGTGCTCCTTCACGCGGTGACGCGTTCGAGCAGGACCGCCACCCCCAGCCCGGCCGCGCCGCTCACCGCCGCCACACCGTAGCGCCCGCCGCGCCGCTCCAGCTCGGCCACGCAGTCGCCGACCAGGATCGCGCCCGTGGCGCCGAAGGCGTGGCCCTTGGCGATGGTGCCGCCGTTGGGGTTGAGCCGGTCGGGCCCGGCGCCCAGGTCCCTGCGGAAGCGCAGGCAGAGCGCGGCGAACGCCTCGGCGAACTCGAACACGTCGATGTCGGCGGGCCGCAGCCCGGCCCTGGCGATGACCTTCTCCACCGCCGTCTGCCCGGCCGTCAGCATGATGACGGGATCGGTGGCGGCGGTCGCCGAGGCCACCACGCGGGCCCGTGGCCGCAGCCCCGTACGCTCCGCCGCGCGCTCGTCGCCGAGGACGAGCAGGGCCGCCGCGTCGGCGAGCGCGGGGGAGGTGCCCACCGTGTGCAGGTGCTCCAGGCGCCCGGCCTCCGGGTGCGCGGCGAGCGCGAGCGCGTCCTGGTCCGGCAGGTCGGCGAAGGCGGGCTTCAGCGCGGCCAGGGTCTCCGCCGTCGTCGCGGGCCGCACCAGCTCGTCGTGGTCCAGGCCCGCGACCGGGACGAGGCCGTCCGGTTCGTCCCCGGCCGCCTTGGCCTGCGTCTCCAGGCCGTACGCGTCCAGCTCCTCGCGGGTCCAGCCGTCCAGGGTGGCGTTGAGGTCGGCCGCGATGCCCATGTGCACCGAGCCGATGGCGGCGACCGTCGCCGGGTCGCCGAACAGCGGGCCCCCGTCGCTGAACATCGGCACCCGCGAGGTGCTCTCGACGCCGCCCGCGACGGCCAGGGCGACGTCGCCGGCCCGGATCCGCGACGCCGTCTGGGCGACGGCGTCGATGCCGGAGGCGCAGAAGCGGTTGAGGGTGGCGCCCGGCACGTCGCCCCAACCGGCGAGCAGCGTCGCCGTGCGCGCCGGGTTGGCACCCTGGTCACCGACCTGGGACGCCGCCCCGACCAGCACGTCGTCCACCTCGGAGGGGTCCAGGCCCCGTGTCACGAGCGCCCGTTGGAGCGTGACCAGCAGGTCGACCGGGGAGACGCCGTGCAGGGCGCCGCGTGCGGAGCCCTTGCCCCGGGGAGTGCGGACGAAGTCGAGGACGTAGGTCATGGCGCAGCCCTTCGCGAGTCACTCTGTTAGTTGTAGCATCGCATGCATGAGCGTATGGGTACTGGGCGGTCATCAGACGGACTTCGCACGCAACTGGGCCCGCGCCGGGCTCGGTTGGTCCGACCTCGTGGGGGAGGTGGTGCAGGGCACGCTCGACGACTGCGGCGTCGCGGCCGAGGACGTCGACGTCGTCCACGTGGGCAACGCGTTCGGCCAGCTGTTCACCGGGCAGGGCCAGCTGGGCGGCATGCCCGCCACCGTCGACGAGGGGCTGTGGGGCCTGCCCGCCTCCCGGCACGAGGCCGCCTGCGCCTCCGGCGGCATCGCGGTCCTCTCCGCCATGGCCGACATCGAGGCCGGGCGCTACGACTGCGCCCTGGTCATCGGGGTCGAGCTGGAGAAGACGGTCCCGGGCGACGAGGCCGCCCGCCACCTGGGCGCCGCCGCCTGGGTCGGCCACGAGGGCGAGGACGCCACCTTCATGTGGCCCTACATGTTCAACGAACTCATCGGCGAGTACGACCGGCGGTACGGCATCGACGACCGGCACCTCCAGGCGATCTCCGAACTGAACGTCCGCAACGCCCGCGCCAACCCCCTCGCCCAGACACGCGGTTGGACCTTCACCGAAGCGAGCTTCACCTCCGACGACGAGGCCAACCCGCCCGTCGAGGGCCGGGTGCGCAGGCAGGACTGCAGCCAGATGACCGACGGCGGCGCGGGCGTCGTCCTGGTCTCCGACCGCTGGCGCCGGCGGCACGCACGCGCGGGGGCGGCCCGGATCGCCGGCTGGGGCCACCGCACGGTCGGCCTGCCGCTGCGCCGCAAGACGGAGAAGAGCGCCGGCCAGCCGTACGTACTGCCGCACGTCCGGCACACCGTCCTGGACGCGTTCGCCCGCGCCGGGATCGAGGACGTCGGCGCCCTCGACGGCATCGAGACCCACGACTGCTTCGCCATGTCCGAGTACATGGCCGTCGACCACTTCGGCATCACCGGCCCGGGCGAGAGCTGGAAGGCCGTGGAGAACGGCGACCTGGAGATCGGCGGGCGCATCCCCGTCAACCCGAGCGGCGGCCTCATCGGCGGCGGCCACCCCGTGGGCGCGACCGGGGTGCGCATGCTGCTCGACGCCACCCGCCAGGTCACCGGCCGCGCAGGTGGCTACCAGGTCGAGGGGGCGCGCCGGTTCGGCACGCTGAACATCGGCGGCAGTACGACGACGAGCGTGGCCCTGGTCGTGGAGCGGGCCGACGAGGAGGAGAACCATGGACGTTGAGATCGTGGGCCGGGCCCTGTCGAGCCTGCCCGAGGACGACGACCACCCCTACCGCACCGGGCCCTGGCGCCCGCAGACCACCGAGTGGAGCGCCGAGGACCTCGACGTCGTGGAGGGGGAGGTCCCCGCCGACCTCGACGGGATCTACCTGCGCAACACCGAGAACCCCGTCCACCCGGCCATCCGCCTCTACCACCCCTTCGACGGCGACGGCATGGTGCACGTCGTCGGCTTCCGCGACGGGACGGCGTTCTACCGCAACCGGTTCGTGCGCACCGACGGCTTCCTCGCCGAGCAGCAGGCGGGCGAGGCGCTGTGGGCGGGCATCGCCGACCGGCCCGCGCTCTCCAAGCGCGCCGACGGCTGGGGCGCGCGCACCCGGATGAAGGACGCGTCCAGCACCGACATCGTCGTGCACAACGGCACCGCCCTGAGCAGCTTCTGGCAGTGCGGCGACCTCTACCGCCTCGACCCGCTCACCCTGGACACCCGCGGCAAGGCCACCTGGGGCGGCGCCTTCCCCGCCGACTGGGGGGTGTCCGCGCACACCAAGACCGACGAGCACACCGGGGAGCTGCTGTTCTTCGGGTACGCGACCGAGGCGCCCTACCTGCGTTACGGCGTCGTCGACGGCACCGACCGGCTCGTGCACCACGTGGACGTGCCGCTGCCGGGGCCGCGCCTGCCGCACGACATGGCGTTCACCGACAACTACGCGATCCTCAACGACTTCCCGCTGTTCTGGGACCCGGAGCTGATCGCCCAGGGCAAGTACGCCTCCCGCTTCCACCCCGACCTGCCCAGCCGCTTCGCCGTGATCCCGCGCCGGGGCGACACCACCCAGATCCGCTGGTTCGAGGCCGACCCCACGTACGTACTGCACTTCACCAACGCCTACGAGGACGGCGACGAGATCGTCCTCGACGGCTTCCACCAGGGCTGCCCCGAGCCGCCCGACCCCAAGGGCGAGGGCGTCTACCAGCGGATGTTCCGCTTCCTGGCGCTGGAGCGGATGCAGACCCGGCTGCACCGCTGGCGGCTGAACCTCGCCACCGGACAGGTGAAGGAGGAGCACCTCAGCGAGCGCCACACCGAGTTCGGCATGATCAACCCGGGCCACGGCGGGCGCCCGTACCGCTACGCGTACGCCACCACCCAGAAGACCGGCTGGTTCCTCCTGGACGGCATCGTCCGGCACGACCTGCTGACCGGCGCCGAGGAGCGCTACGCGCTGCCCGAGGGCGTGTACGGCAGCGAGACCGCGATGGCACCCCGGGTGGGCTCCACGGCGGAGGACGACGGGTACCTGATTACACTGACCACCGACATGAACACCGACCGGTCCGAGTGCCTGGTGTTCGACGCCTCCCGCCTCACCGAGGGACCGGTGGCCCGCATCCGCCTCCCGGAGCGCGTGTCGAGCGGCACCCACTCCACGTGGGCCCCCGGCACGTCCCTCCCCGGCTGGCGCGACCGCGACGCCCACGAGGCCCCGGGGGCGGTCGGACTCTGACGGGCCCCGGGCGGGCCGAACCGAGGGGACCGCACGTGGACGAGGTGACGCCGACCCGGCTGCGGGCGGGCGGGGAGAACGCCATCGGCGTCACCATGGGCCTCATCGGCGACGAGTGGACGCTGCTGATCCTGCGGTACGCCCACCAGGGCGTGCGCCGCTACGCCGACTGGCGCGAGCGGCTGGCCATCTCCGACTCGGTGCTCTCCGCCCGGCTCGGCCTGCTCACCCGCACCGGCCTGCTGGCCCGCGACGCGTACCAGAGCAGGCCCGTCCGCTACGAGTACCGGCTCACCCCGCGCGGCCGCGAGGTGTGGCCGGTCCTGGTGGCGCTCTGGGCCTGGGAGTACCGCTGGGTCGCCGACCACGCCGAACGCCTGCCGTGGATGCGCCACCGGGGCTGCGGGCGGCCCATGGAGCCGCGCCTGGCGTGCGCCGCCTGTGGGGAGGCCGTCCAGCCGCGCGACGTGCGCAGCGCCCTGGGCCCCAGCGGCGGCGACGGCCGTTCCGTCCCGGCCGCGGCCACCCGGCGCCGCTCCGCGTCCGGCGGCGGTACGGGCGCCGGACTCTTCCCGGAGACCACGGCCCTCATCGGCAACCGCTGGTCGGTGATGCTGCTGGGCGCCGCCTTCCTCGGCGCCCACCGCTTCGGCGACTTCCAGCAGGCGATGGGCGCGCCGCCGACGATGGTCGCGGACCGGCTGCGCACGTTCGTCGGCCTCGGCGTGCTCAGCGCCGAACCCGGTACGGAGCGGGCCGACTGGCTCTCGTACCAACTCACCGACAAGGGGCGGGCGTTCTTCCCCGTCATCATGACGGCGATCGACTGGGGCCAGCGCTGGTTCCGGGCGCCGGACGGGCCCGCCCTGGAGTCGGTCCACCGCGCCTGCGGCGCCCCGTTCGCGCCGGTGCTGTGCTGCGACGGCTGCGGCGAGGTGCTGCGCGAGGCGGACGTCCTGGTGGTCGAGGACGCGTCGGCGCGGGCCGGGACGGGGTGAACTGCCTTCTAGGCTGGGCCTGTCGACCTGTGTGCAGGGTCGGCACGCGTACAGGGAGGCAAGGGTGGAGCGGATGACGGTACGGCAGACCCGGTACGGCGGGCGCGCGCCCGCATGGGTGACGGTGACGGCTGTGGCGGTGGCGGCCCTGGCCGGTTGCGGCGCACCGGGGGAGGACCGTACGCCGACTCCCCTCGGCACGGCGGCGGTCGAGGTCACCGTGGTGCGCGAGGCGGGCGTCACGTACCCGATGAGGGCCGCGATCACGGGCTGGAGGGCGAAACCGCACCCGCAGGCCCCCGACCGGGGCGACGCGGTGTTCTTCGACTACCGCGTCACCAGGACGGGCCCCGTGCCCGAGTCCCGGGTGTCCCTCGCGGTGTGCGCCGTGGACGCCTCGGACATGGTCCTGCTGTGCACGACCGTCTCCGTGGAGCGGGACGGGGCGCCGTCCCCGGAGAAGGGCGACGGCTCCCTCGGCCCCACCGGGAGCGACCCGGACCTGTCGAGGACGGCCCGGGTGCTGTTCCTGCCGAACCAGATGAAGGACGACGGCCGGGCCGGCGACCCCAAGGACCACGACGGTTACACCCCGCCGCGCCTCCCCGGACCGGGCGACCAGCTGCGCGCGCGACCTGCGGCGACACCTCGGTGAAATAGACCGGGCACGTACTATTTTCATCACACTTTCAAGGAAATCCCTGTGCGGCCTCCTCGGGCGGGAGTACGTTCCCGCCGATCACGACGATCAGAGGAGGGCTCCATGGCTGTTCGTACCCCGCTCGCCCGTTCCCCACTCGCCCCTTCCCCGCAGGGACAGTCCCCGCACGGACGGTCCCCGCACCGCACCGCCCGTCCGATGCGCGCCCGGTTCCTGCTCGCCGCCGTCGCGGCCGTGCTCGGCGCCACGGCGCTCACCGTGCCCGCCGCCCAGGCCGCCGCCACCCCCGCCGCGCGCTCCCACGCCGCCACCCGGGCCGCCATGGCCGCCGCGGTCGCCGACGGCGTGCCCGGAGTCGCGGGCAAGGCGGTCGACCGCGACGGCACCTGGGGCGTCGCGGTCGGGGTCGGCAACCTCCGTACCGGGGCGCCCCGTTCGGCCGACGACCGGTTCCGGGCCGGCAGCATCACCAAGACGTTCGTCGCCACCGTGCTGCTCCAGCTGGAGGCCGAGGGACGGCTCGACCTCGACGACACCGTCGACCACTGGCTACCCGGCCTCGTCCGGGGCAACGGCAACGACGACCGCCGCATCACCCTGCGGCGGCTCCTGAACCACACCAGCGGGATCTTCAACTACACCAACGACGCGGACTTCCGCGCGCGCGTCCTCGGCCCGGAGTTCTTGGAGCACCGCTACGAGACCCACACCCCGCGGGAACTCGTCGCCGTCGCCCTGCGCCATCCGCCGACCAGCGCGCCCGGCGGGGCGTGGAGCTACTCCAACACCAACTACGTCCTCGCCGGGATGGTCATCGAGAAGGCCACCGGCCGCCCCTACGGCGACGAGATCCGGCGCCGGATCATCCGGCCACTCGGCCTGCGCGCCACTTCCGTCCCCGGCCTCGACCCCCTCGTCCGGGGCCCGCACTCGCGCGGCTACTCGCTGCTGGGCGGCGCCACCGCGTACGACGTCACCACGCTGAACCCGTCACTCGCCGGGGCCGCCTTCGAGGTGATATCCGACGCGGACGACCTGAACCGCTTCTACTCGGTGCTGCTGCGGGGCGGGCTGCTGCCCCGGGCGCAGCTCGCCGAGATGAAGACGACCGTGCCCTCGGGCGGGGGCGGCGGCTACGGCCTGGGCCTCACCGTCCAGACGCTCCCGTGCGGCGTCGAGGTGTGGGGCCACGGCGGCCTCATCCACGGCTCCGCGTCGACGGCCGCCACCACGGCGGACGGCCGCCACGGCATCACGTACAACGTGAACGCCGACTGGGGGTCGGGCGAGGCGTCGACGAAGGTGCTGGCGGCGGAGTTCTGCCCCGCGGGATAGCGCGCCCTCCGGGACCTCGCCGTCATCCGGCGTCCGGTGGCGGCGGGGGAGTCGGGGCGCCCGCCGGGCGGGCGATCTTCGCGTACGTGCCCGTGGCCGCCGGGGCCCCGGCGGCTGCCGGTGCGGCGCCGGGCGCCGTGGTGCGCGGCATCAGGGCGTCGCGCTTGGCGCCCGGGTCCCAGCCGGTCTCCACGACGCGCTTCTGCACCACGATGGCACCGGCCAGGATCGCTGCGCCGATCAGCAGCATGAGGATCACGCCGGTGGCCGAGCCCGCCTTGGCGGAGTAGCCGATCAGGGTGCCGAACCAGCCGAAGTCGGCGTCGCCGAAGGTGGTGTTCTCCTTGCCGAAGGCGCCGAGCACCTTCAGGAGCAGGGCCGGCAGGAACGTGATCAGCACGCCGTTGAGGAACGCGCCGACGACGGCGCCGCGCCGCCCGCCGGTCGCGTTGCCGTACACGCCCGCGGCGCCGCCCGTGAAGAAGTGCGGCACCAGACCGGGCAGGACCAGGGCGAGCCCGAAGGCCGGGTGGAACACCCACGACAGCAGGCCGAGGCTGATCAGGCCGCCGACGAAGCTGGAGATGAAGCCGATCAGCACGGCGTTCTGGGCGTACGGGAAGACGATCGGCGCGTCCAGCGAGGGCACCGCGCCGGGGACGATCCGGTTGGCGATGCCCTGGAAGGCGGGGACCAGCTCGCCGAGGATGGTGCGCACGCCGAAGAGGATCACGGCGACCGCGATGCCGAACTGCAGGCCCTGCATCACCGACTTCATGACGTAGTTGCCGACGTCGGTGGCGGGGGCGCCGCCGCCGATGGCGTACGCCCGGAACGCCGCCTCCTGGCCGACCTTGGCGAGGAACACCAGCGCCATGATCACGTAGATCAGCACCATGGACAGGGCGGTGGCGACCATCGAGTCGCGCAGGAAGCGCAGCCCCTCGGGGAGCTTCATGTCCTCGGTGCTGCGGCTGCGCTTGCCGACGAGCTGGCCCGCCGCGCCCGCCGTGATGTACCCGGCGGTGCCGAAGTGGCCGATGGCGACGCTGTTGTCGCCGGTGACGCGCTTCGTCCACGGATGGGCGAAGGCGGGCATGGAGACCAGCAGGATGCCCAGGAGCACACCGCCGACGATCACCACGGTCACCGACGACTGGCCCGCGATGGCCAGCACCATGGTCAACAACGTTGCCATGAAAAGCATGTGATGCCCTGTCAGGAAGACGTACCGCAGCGGGGTGAACCGGGCGAGCAGCAGGCTCACCGCGAACCCCACGATCATCAGCCAGGCGACCCGCGCGCCGAACTGGGCCTGGGCGATGCCCACGATGGCCTCGTTGGTGGGGATGACGCCGTGCGCGCCCGTCGACCCCTGGATCATCTCACCCAGCGGCGCCAGCGCCGCGACCACCAGTGACGCGCCCGCCCCGATGAGCAGGAACCCGAGCGTGGCCTTGATGGCGCCGCCGAGCACCTGCCCGGTCGACTTGCGCAGCGCGATCAGGCCCGCCGCGGTGATCAGGCCGATGAGGTACGCGGGCTGGCTGAGGACCTCGTTGACGAGGAACTCGGCGCCGGTGACGAGCCAGTGCATGCTGCTGCCCTGCCTTCCTCAGACGTCGTAGGTGTCGCGCAGGACGCGGTCGACCTCGGTGGTGCTGGTGAAGTCCGTGATGACCCGTACGGGGACGCCCACGTCGCCGAGGGTCTTCGCGATCTCGCCCGAGGTGAGGATCGCGACGGCCTCGGACGCCTTGCCCTTGGCGGAGATGGTGTCGGTCGCCTCGACGGTCACGTACCGCGACCAGCCCCAGCGGGTGAGGACCTGCTCCAGGGTGTTCTTGAGGAACAGGCTGGTGCCGAGGCCGTTGCCGCACACGGTCAGGATCTTGTGCTGCCCGGCCGGACCGGCCGCGGCGGCACCCGCCCCGGGCGCCGCCGCCCCGCCCAGCAGGGCGTGCACCTCATCGGGCCCGGTCGCCGCGCGCAGCGCCCGCTCGGCCTCGGGGTCGGCGAGCAGCCGGGCGAGCGCGCCCATGGCGGCGGTGTGCTCGGCGGCGTCCTTGGCGGCGAGGCCCACGACGAGCCCGACGGGGTCGTTGGTCTCGTGCCCGAACGCGACGGGCCGCGCGAGGCGCACCCAGGACATGCCGGTCCGCAGCACGGCGGGCGAGGGCCGCGCGTGCGCGAGGGCGAAGCCGGGCGCGATCACGATGTACGGCCCGTTCTCCTCGACGTTGCGCACCATCTCGCCGGTATACGCGTCCGTGGCCGCCCCGGTCGCCACCATCAGCGCCCCGGCGGCCTCGACCGCCTCCCGCCAGGAGTCGGCCGCCACGTCCAGCCGGATGGCGTCCACCGGAAGAAGATCGCTCAGTGCTGCCATACGTCGGATGCTCGCACGATTCCCCCACCCCGGCGCGCCCGCGCGAGGCACCCACCGCGGAGGACGGGCCGGCCGTGGCGTGCCGCTCCGGGGGTTTTTGCAGGTCAGGGGGTGTGGGGTGGGTGCGGGGGTGTCCGAGGCGTTGCCAGGTTCAGCTGCCCCCACCGGGAGCGGGGGGTGACACCGTGGAGGGGGCGGGTGTGCACGAGAACGTGGCCGGCAGCGTCACGTACCGCGATCCGGACGCGAGTGCCGTCGTCGTGCGGGTGCCGCGCGACGCACTCGGCCCCGACCCACGCCCCACGGCGGACCGCGGTCACACCGTGCCCTCCACCTCCGGTGGCCAGTGGGCGAACAGTGCCTTCACCGCGTGGGCCGCGTCCGTGATCCGGGTGCCCGCCCCGGGGTCCGTGTCGCGGCGGCGGTAGGCCGTGTCCAGGGCCAGCACCGTCGAGGCCGCGAGCTCCAACTGAGCCAGCTGGGTGCGCAGTCGGGACTCCGCGTCGGCCCCACGCTCCGCCGCCGTGACCAGCGCGCGCCACTGGAACGCCTTCGTCGCCCTCTTCACCTCGGAGAGGTCGACGAAGTCGCCATCGCTCAGCGCGCGGCAGTCCCGGATCGCCTTGCATCCCCGCCGGACCCGGAGCGCCAGTTCGCCCTCCGCGCTGTCCAGGTCCCGGATCAGTACGTAGCGGTGGTGCATGCGGCGCAGCACCTGGGCCATGGTGGTCACGCCGCGCACCACCTTCCTGCCCCGGCTCGCCACCTCGTCGTTCCACCGCGGAGCGCACGCGAACTCCTCCTCGCGCCGGTACCGGACCCGGTGCAGGTGCTCCCACTCCTTGTAGTCCAGGCCGGGGTCGGTCATCGCCGGGTCGCGGTACGGCGTGCGCTCGTAGTCGGCGAGGTAGAGCGCCACCAGTTCGTCGATCGCCCCGCCCTTGGCGGTGACGACGGGGGCGGGCGGGGTGTCCTCCACGGGCGGCGGTACGGGGTCGTCCTGCGGGCCCTCCCCCTCCAGGCGCGGCAGCACCGCGCTCGTCAGGGCACGGGCCGCCGCCGACAGGTCCCTCGCCCGGGTCGCGTCGGGGTGGTCCGCCGCCGCGTCGAGCAGCCCCGCCGCCAGCTTCCGCAGCCCCCGGGTCAGTTCGTCGACCCGCGCCTCCACGTCCAACTCGCCCATCAGTCCCCCCGGGTTCGTGAGATCGCGATCATAGTGTCAGCGGCGCCTACCGGGCAGTCACCTCCACCACCACCCCCTTCGCCGTCGCCACCGACACCACCGCTCCCCGCCCGTCGTCCGTCCAGGTGGTCACGGAGAGGTCGCCGCCGCCCGCCTTGAAGTGCGCCTCGGCCTCCACCCACAGGCGCAGCAGCGCCGTGGCCGGGTCGGTGGACGAAGCGGCGCGGCGCAGTGCGGAGGCGCGGTCGGGGAACCTCCTGGCGAAGCTCTCCGGCGTCGGGGCCGTGCGCCCGGCCGGCTCCACGTCGACGCCCGTCGGGCCGGGGCCCACGGCGACCGCCACCAGGCCGTCCGCGTGGCTGAGGCTGATCCCGACGCCCGGGTGCCCGGGCAGGTACGGGCGCCCGTGGTGCGGGCGGTGGCAGTCGGGGCAGTACTGCGCGACCTCCACCTCCCCCGGGCGGCAGCCCAGGTACCGCGCGGCCTGCTCGCGCAGCAGCAGGCGGGCCGCCGTGACGTCGTCGCGGCGGCCCGGGACGCGTACGAGCCCGAGGCGCTCCCGCTCCCAGGGCGCGAGGACGTCCGGCGTCAGCCCTGGCCGGGCCAGCACCTCCGCGGTGCGGGCCACCGCCGCCCGAGCGCCGGTCACCGCGTGCCCCGGAGGGCGCGCCTCACGCGGAGGCCGGCGCGGAGGGCTTCAGGAAGCGCTCGTTGATGCGGTTCAGGGTGCGGAAGTCGTCGATGGTCGACTCCTGGAGGTCGATGCTCTCGCCCGAGAGCGACTCCAGCAGGTCGATGAACTCCAGGAAGTCCATGGAGTCGATGAGCCGTGCCTCGATGAGGTCCTCGTCGGGTCCCACGGTGCCTTCGAGGCCGGGGTTCTTCTCGTGCAGCCACTCGGTGATCTCGTCCATGCTCGTCTTCCTCACTGCTGGTGCCGCTACTTGACTGGTGTCGCTGGTGGTTGGGGACGTGGTGCGCTCAGCGCGTGCCCGGCGCCGACTCCTGGGCCGCGCGCAGCGCCTCAAGCGCCGCCTCGGGACCGCCGTGGGCCAGGAGCATCGCGTGCACCCAGCGCTCCACGCCGAAGGCGACGCAGGCGCTGTACGCGCTGCCGTGCGCGCCCGCGCGGATGTCCAGGCGCTCGCCGAAGAAGTTGCGGTGGCGGTTGACGGAGGCGATCGCCGTGCCGTCGGGCGCGCTGTACTCGTGCTTGACCGGGTCCAGCGCCATGAGCTTGGCCCGGGAGCCGCCGCGGTCGTAGAACGGGTCGTCGGCGGTGGCCCGGGTCAGGGTCAGGCCGAGCCGCTCGGCGAGCCCCTGCACGAACGCGCCACCGGCCTCCAGGTGCCGGGCGGCGCCGTCCTTGGTGCCCAGGTAGACCACCTCGCGCATGTGGAAGCCCCACAGCCTGCGCAGCCCGTCGTAGTGGGTCTCGTTGCGGAAGCAGCGGCCGGTGGCGGACAGCCGCAGCCCGTCCTCGCCGACGTCCTGGCCCTCCAGGGCGAGCAGCAGGCCGTAGCAGGTGGCCGACGGCAGCAGGTGCCCGGTCTGCTCCAGGGGCAGCCCCTCGGTGCCGCCGCCCGCGGCGAGGGAGTCGTACGCCTCCGGGGAGAACCGCCCGGCGGGTACGCCGAGGTGGGGGAAGTTGCGGAAGTAGTCCAGGCGCGCGAGGCCCTCCGCGGGCAGCAGCGGGGGGCCGACCACCTCGGGGGCCGCGAGCTCGGCGGCGAGGCCCGACAGGAGCGCGTCGAGGCCGTGCAGCAGCGCCGCGTGCGCGGGGTCCAGGACGACGAGTCCGGCGCCGGGGTTCCGGAGCACGGCGGCCGACGGGGTGGTGGTGTTCATGTGCATCGCTCCCTGGGGGATGTGGGCGTTCCACCGCGCGCACCGGCCCGCGCGGCCGTGGCGGCCGGCGGCGGGCACGGGTCGAGGGCGGGGGCGGTCGAGCGTCGCGCTCGTCGTGGACCGGCACCGGAATCTGGACACTAGGCGGCTCACACAGATGTTGTCTAGACCAGAAAAACCGGCCAGCGCCCCGCCATGTCGCCCTATGGCGGGGCCACTTGACATACTCTCCGGTCTAGACCATTGTGCGAACACGTCACCCGACCAGCTCGCCCCGACGTCACCCGCCCCGTCCGTCCCGACGGTGGCCGCCGCGCCGCCCCGCCCAGGGCCCGCGCCCCCACGCCCGCAGTCCCGCACGTCCGAAGGACCGGCATGACCGCATCCTCCCCGCCTCGCACCCGCCACCCCCGGCTGCACCGGGCCGCCACCGAGCGGGCCTACTTCAGCACCGACGGCGAGGCCTACCTGGCCCAGACCACCCTGCGCGAGCTGGAGAAGACCCGCCCGCTGCGGGTGCTGTCCGAAGAGGACTTCACCCACTGGCAAACCCACGGCTACGTCGTCGTGCGCGAGGCGATACCCCCGGCCCACGCCCGCCGGCTCCTCGACTTCACCTGGGACTTCCAGGGCCTCGACCCCGACCGCCCGGACAGCTGGTACGAGGACCGCCCCTGGCGCTCCCAGCTCGACCGGCAGCTGCACATCTACGGCTTCGTCGAGGCGTACCACCACCAACTCCTGTGGGACAGCCGCCAGAACACCCGCGTCTACGACGCCTTCGTGGACGTGTGGGACGCCGAGGAGCTCTGGGTCACCCTCGACCGGCTCAACCTCAACCCGCCCAACCGCGGCAACCGCGACCGCGCCCTGATCGACTCCACCGACCGCGGCTTCGACATCGAGCTGCACTGGGACATCGACACCACCCTCGGCGTCCCCCCGCAGCGCGTCCAGGGCATCATCGCGCTCAACGACACCCGGCCCGAGACCGGCGGCTTCCAGTGCTGCCCCGAGCTGTTCCGGCGCTTCGAGACCTGGCGCCCGCTCCAGCCCGCAGGCCGCGACCCGCTGCGCCCCGACGTCGACCACGCGGAGTACCCCGTCGTACGGCCCGACCTGCGCCCCGGCGACCTGCTCATCTGGAACGGGCTGCTCGCCCACGGCGTCGCCCGCAACCTCTCCGAGAGCGGCGTGCGCGCGGTGCAGTACCTGTCGATGATGCCCGCCCTGGAGGAGCACGAGCGACTGCGCAAGTCCCGCGTGCAGTCCTGGGAGCAGTTGCGCACCCCGCGCTGGAACCGCACCCTGGTCGGCGACCCGGTCCTGCCCGAGGCCAAGCGCTACCCCACCGCCACCCTCGACGCCCTCGGCGAGCGGCTGCTCGGGCTCGCCCCGTGGCACGGCACCACCCCCGCACCGGCCACCGACGGGGAGCGCGCGTGCGCCGCGTCTGCCTGACCCTGCCCACCAACCGGCCCTGCGCCGGTGCCGTCGCCGACATCGTTGCCGAAGCGGCCCACGGCGCCCGGGAGTTCGGCGTCGAGGTGCACGTCGTCGTCCTCGACTCCTCCGACGAGGCGTCACGAGCCGTGCACCGCAAGGCCGTCGACGCCCTGCCCGAGGCGCCCGGCGTCGTCGTCCACCACCTCGACGAGGACGCCCAGCGCGCGTTCCTGACCGGGGCCGCCGTCCGCTCCGGCGCGGCGGAACCCGAGCGCCTGGTCGACCTGATGCTGCCCGACGGGGTCTCCTACGGCGCCTGCACCAACCGGGCCTTCCTCGTCGCGGAAGCCCTCGGCTGCTCCTCCGTGCACCGTAGGGACTCCGACAGCGGCTACCAGGAGCACGCGGGCGCACCGGTCCACCCGCTGCACCAGGAGCTCGCCTTCCTGGGCGAGCGCGCGGACCGGGCGAAGGAGCGGGCGACGTCGAGCCGCCTCGACCCCGCGTCCGCGCACCTGCCGGTGGCGCTCGTGGGCGGCTCGTTCATCGGCGAGATGTCCGTCGACCTCGACGAGATCCGTACCCTCGACCCGGCCGTGTACGAGCGCGTGGTCACCCTCTCCGTCCCCGACGACCACCCGTCCCTGTGGCGCGCCCGGCTCGTGGCGGACGCCTTCCGGGGCGCCGGCACCGAGCCCTTCACCGCCGACCGCACCACCCTCGGCCGGCTCGCGCCCACGCGCGTCGACATGTGCAACGTCGCGCTGGGCCGCGAGGTGTACGCCAGCCTCCCGCTCCCGCCCGCCCGGGACACCATCGGCAGCGACTACTTCCTGCTGCACGCGGTGCACGGCGCCAGGCTCCCCGCCGTCCTGCACAACCGGCACATCGTCAACCACCACACGCCCGAGCGCCGCACCGGCGACGGGTTCCTCGCCTACCAGGTGCGCCTGGCCAAGTACTTCCTCGCCGTCCCCGCCCTGCACGCCGTCCACACGGGCATGGCCGCCCGGGGCACCGCCCTGCTCGACGCCGCCGGACACCTGCGCACCAGCGCCGTCACCGACCTCGTACGGGACGCCGCCTCCGGCGACCCAGCGGCGGGCGCCCGCCGCCTCGACGTACTCGACCGGGCCTACCGGGCGCTCGGCGGACGCTGGGCGCGGGCCGCCGACCACCTCGCCGGGCAGCGCGCCGACCTGCTGGCCGGGGCCCGCGCCGACATGGAGGACTTCGCCGTCCTCCTGGACGCCTGGCCGGCGCTGACCGGGGCGAGCCGGAACCAGGAACTGGTGACCACGTGAACACGACCTCCGCCACCGGGCCCGCACCGGCCGGTACCGGTACCGCACCCGCCGGTACCGGTACCGCGACCACAATCGCCGATACCGATGCGTCCGTTGACACCGCGACGTCCGCTGATACCACGACGTCCGCGCGCACCGTGGCCGTCCGCCACGGCGGCGGCAGCGCCCGCCGGGGCCCGCTCACCATGGGGCAGGCGAACATGATCCGGTGCATCCTGCGCGACGACCCGGTGCAGATCAACATCCACGCCGTGTGGCCCGTGCCCGACGGCGCGTCCGTGGACGCGGTCGCCGACGCGCTGGGCGTCCTCGTCGCGCGCCACGAGGCCCTGCGCACCACCTTCCCGGGTGCCGCGACCACCTTCCCTGACGAACAAGTGGTGGCACCGGAAGGGGAGTTCACCTTCACCGTCCGGGACCACCACGGCTTCACCGGGGACCCGGGCCGGCACGCCGAGACGGTCGCCCGGGACGCCCGCGTCGAACGCTTCCGCCTCGACCGCGACTTCCCGCTGCGGATCACCCTCCTGTCGTACGACGGCGTCCCCCGCCACCTCGCCCTGGCCGCCAGCCACGCGGCCACCGACGGCGGCGCGCTCAACGTCCTGTACGAGGAGTGGCGGACCCTGCTCGGCGGCGGCGAACTGCCCGCCCCCGCCGCGCTCGCCCCGGTCGACCTGGCCCTGGAGGAGCGCTCGCCCGCAGGGCAGCGCAAGTCCGCCGCCGCCCTGCGGTACTGGGAGCGGGTCATCCGTACCGGACCGCAGGCCATGTTCGCCGAGCCCGGGGTACGCCCCGGGGACACCGCCACCCCCCAGCTCACCCTGCGCTCGCTGCGGGCCGGGCGGGCGCTCGCCGCCGCCGCCTCGCGCACCGGCAGCCCGGCCCAGACGGTGCTGCTGACCGCCTGGTGCACCCTCATCGGCCACCGGGCGGGCCAGCGCTCCTGCGTCGCCGCCGCCCCGACGGCCAACCGGCAGCGCCCGAACCTGGCCCGCGCCGTCACCACGCTCTCCCAGGACGCCCTGCTCCAACTCGACCTCGGCGGGCCCACGTTCGACACCGTCCTGCGCAAGGCCTGGGGCGCGGCGCTGGACGCCTACCGGCACAGCCGCTTCGACTCCGTACAGCTCTGGGACATGATCGGCCGCACCACCCACGAGCGCGGCAGCCAGTTCGCGCGCGACGTGGTCTTCAACGACGTCAGCAGCGTCCTGGCCACCCGCACGGACACCGGGGGACCCGGTGCCGCGCACCCGGACCTGGAGCTGTCCTGGGGCCCCGAGCAGGAACTCCCCAGCCGCGCGCTCACCTTCGTGTACGCCTCGGAGCCCGCGCTGCACCTCGCGCTGTGGGCCGACCCGCGGCTCTTCGACCGGCAGGCGGCCGAGGGCTTCCTCACCGGGCTCGTCCGCCTCCTGGAGGCCGTCGCCGTCGCCGACGTACCGCTGGACGCGCTGACCGGAGTGACCGGCGTGCCGGCCGCCCGCCGCGACGAGCGATGGCGGCGGGTCGACGGCTGCTGGATCTCGCCGCAGGCCGTAACGGAAGCCCTGCGCACGGCACTTGGGCATTTTGCTCCTGTGAAGGAAGGGAGCGAAGGGAACGAAGGGAGTGGCGGGCCGCAGGTGCACGTCGCCGTCGAAACGCCCCGGGTGCACGTCTCCGTCGACGCGCCGTCCGGCCCGGACGCCGGAGCTGACCCCGAGCTCACGGCCTTCATCGCCGCCGGGGACGACTCCGCGCTCACCCCCACGCGTGCGCACGCGGCGCTGATGGAGGTTCTGCCCGGCCGACCCGAACTCCTCGCACCCCACCGGTACGTCATCGTCCCGGCCCCGCCGTCCCACCCCGGCGACACCGCCGCCTGGCGCCGCCTGCCGGTCCTCACCGAAGGGAGCGGCCGGGAACGGCCGATGTGACATGACCACCGACGACACCCCCGCCAAGCCGTCCCCGGACTCCCCGGCGCCCACCGGCGCCCCGGTCCACCCCAGCCCCTGGCGCTCCGGCCCCTTCCGGCTGTTCTTCACCGCCCGCAGCGCCTCGCTCCTGGCCGACGGCATGCTGATGGTCTCCCTGACCACCGCCGTCCTCGGCACCGGGTACGGCGCCTCCGGCGTCGGCTACGCGCTCGCCGCGTGGATGACGCCGATCGTGCTGCTCGTCCTGTTCGGCGGCGTCCTGGCCGACAAGTTCACCCCGCAGCTGATGATGGTCGCCGCCGACCTGGTCCGGATGGTCGCGATGATCGTCATGGCCGCCCTGCTCACCTTCACCGACGCCCGGCTGTGGCAGATCATGGCCCTGATGGCGCTCAGCGGCGCCGCCACCGCGCTCTTCCAGCCGGGCCTCGCGAGCCTGGTCCCGCAGGTCGCCGAGGACATCCAGCGGGCCAACGCGCTGCTGCGCGTCTCGGAGGCCATGAGCGCCCTGCTCGGCCCCGGACTCGCCGGGCTCCTCGTCGCGTACTGGCACGTCGCCGGCTCCTACACGGTCATCGCCGCCGCCTACGCCCTCAGCGCGCTCGGGCTGCTCCCGCTGCGCAGGCTCGCCTCGCGCCGCGACGACGGCGACGCCCCGATGTGGCAGCGGCTCACCACCGGCTGGCAGGAGTTCCGCTCCCGCGACTGGCTGTGGGGCGTCATCGCCATCTGGTCGCTGTTCGGCCTGCTGGTCTTCGGGCCCGCGCTGCCGCTCGGCGCCGCGCTGATCACCGAGCAGCACGGCGCGAACGGCTTCGGCTGGATCGCCTCCGCCGACGGCCTCGGCACCATCGTCGGCGGTCTGCTCGGCATGCGGGTCCGCCCGCGCAGGCCGATCGTCGCGGGCGCCCTCGCCATGTTCTGCTTCGCCCTCAACCCCCTCGCCCCCGCGCTCGAATGGCCGTTCGCGGCGACGGCCGCCGCACACATCCTGGGCGGGGTCGGCTTCGCCTTCTGGGGCGTCATGTGGGCGACCAGCGTCCAGACCCACATCCCGCTCTCCGTGCTGAGCCGCGTCTCCGCCTACGACGTGGCGGGATCGATCATGGTCATCCCGCTGGGCCGGGCGCTCGCGGGCCCCGCCGCCGAGGTCTTCGGCGCCAACGAGGTGCTGGTGTTCTCGTCGGTGATGGCCCTGGTCTGCCTCACGGCGATGCTCTGCCTGCCCGCCGTACGACGGCTGGGACGCGCGCCGGAGAACCCCGTCGTACCGGACGCTGCGGTGCTCGCGACCGCTCCGGCGGCGGGCGGGGGAGCGGCCGCCGGGTGACCACGGCGGGAGCCCCCGGTGGCGTGATCTTGGCATGTGAGAATTCACGAAAGTGCCCTTGCCCGGGCCCGTGCCAGCGTGTTTGATCGATCAGGCCCGCCCCCGCTCGAGAGCGGATCCAGCCGCGCACGAGGCCCCTGCCGGGCCACGGTCGAGCGGACCCGCGACGCGGCGGCGGGCCAGTGACGGGGCCGCGCAACGACGCCGGTCCGCCGGGGCCGGTGGGTTCCACCGGCCGCCACGAACGAGTCGGCTCCGGCCCCAACCGGAGCCGCACACGCATGGGGGAATCTTGACCGTCGCCACCGGAAACCGTCCCCGAACGGGCATGGGCGTGGACAGCATCCGATATCTCCACACCCTGGGCCCGCACGGGACGAACCTGGAGACCGCGGCCCACGAGTGGCTCCAGCGCAGGGGCATCGACGGCAGCGTCGAACTGCACGCCTCCCTGGAGAGCGCTCTCGAAACCGTTCCCGACGACGGCCGGCACGCACTCGCCGCCTGCGCCGTCTACCCGGCCCTGCACACCCTGACCTTCGGGAACCTGCACCGCCTGCACATGGTCGACAGCTTCATCATGCCGACCCACAACATGGTCCTCGCCACCGCGGGCACCGACGCCCCGCGCAGCGTCTCCTCGCACCCCGCCCCCGCCGGCCTCGTCGCGCCGGACGCCGAGACCCGCATCGTCCTCAGCAACTCCCAGGCCGCCATCGACTGCGCCGCCGGGATCACCGAGGGCTGCATCACCACCATCGTCGCCGCCGAGCGCCACGGCCTGCGCGTCGTACGGGACTTCGGCCCGGTGCCGATGGTCTTCACCATCCACCAGGTCCTCGCCGTGGACGAGCCGGCCGACCGCCCCGAGGACGCGGGGGTCCTGCTGTGACGGCGAGCGCCCCCCTCGACGACGGGCTGCGGGCCCGCGCCGCCGAGCTCACCGGCTCGCTCATCCCCGCCGTCAACCGCTTCCGTACCCGGCAGGCCGACGACGGCACCATCGCCGAACCGACCGCCCAGGACCGCGCCCTGCTCACCGCGATCCGCGACGAGGCCACCGCGTGGTACGGCCGGGGCGGGCTCGGCCACCAGGCCGACGCGCTCGCCGCCGACGTGGACGACTGGATCTCCGAGGGCCTCGACAGCGCGCCGCACTTCGCCCGCTCCCGGGACGCCCTGACGGCGCCCGACGACGGCGCCCCGGTGTTCTTCCTGGCACCCGCCCAGAGCACCAACTCCGTACCCCCGGTGGGCAAGCGCCTCGACTGCTTCTTCGCGCTGCGCAAGGAGCCCGACGCGCTCCCGCGCCTGGCCGAGACGTACCCCCACCCGAAGAACAACTGCCAGTCCCTGGTGCTCATCGCGGGCAGCGACGGCTTCACGCACGGCAACTGCATCGTCTTCTTCCCGGAGAACGTCGCCGCGCGCGACAAGGTCGTGGACCAGGCGTACGCGATGTTCTTCTACAACAAGATGCGGAAGATCCACGAGACGTACGCGCTGCCGGGCGCCGAGGCCGTCCTGACCGCGGAATCCGTGCCGCGGGCCTCCTCCGGACTCGACCCCGAGGTGTGCTTCGAGGCCCGGGCGATCTGGGGCTACCTGCACGACTCGATGCACTACCAGGGCCGGTGGCCGTTCGACCAGCACATCTCCCTGAAGATGAACTGGTTCGTCGGCCTCCTCGAAGAGATCAAGGTCGACGCCAAGACCGTGCTCGCCTGCGCCGGCGGCGGCGTGCCGTTCGCCCGCGAGCAGATCGACATGATCCTGCTGGAGCGCGTCTTCCGCTACCCGCAGGCCGACGACGCCACCCGCAACTTCGACTCCGGCACCGGCGTCTTCCTCTACTCCTGGCTCCGCGAGCACGGCGCGCTCACCGGCACGCCCGAGAACGGCGGCCTGCTGCACCTGGACCGCGACAAGGCCCTGGACGCCCTGCGCGCGTTCGTCGCCACCGTCGAGGAACTGGAGGAGCGGGTCACCACCGACGCCGAGTACAAGGCCGCCGCCAAGGCCCTGGTGCGCGCCCACCTGCCCGAGGGCGAGCCCAAGCAGCGCTACCGGTTCACCGAGGACCAGAGCGTCCTGCTGCGGGCCAAGCAGCCGCTGGCGGACCTGCCGCCGCTGCGGTTCGCGCAAGCGGAGTGGTGAGGAACGCCGTGGAGGGGACCCGCCGGGGCGACGGCCGTCTGGTCGTCCCCGTGCTGTCCTGCCTGATGGTGCTGCTGCTGGCGGCGGGGTGGGTCGCGTCCGGGAAACTGGTCAGCGACACCCCGCCGCTGGCGGTCGCCGCCGGGCGCACCGCCGCGAGCTTCCTGACCATCACGGCCGTCGCCGCGCTGCGGCCCAGCGCCTGGGGCGCGATCCGCACCAGCTCCCGGCGCCACGGGGCCGTCGCCCTGCTGGCGTTCCTGGGCTTCTTCGCGTACTACACGGGCACGCTGCTCGGCGTGGAGCAGATCGGCGCGTCCCGGGTGGGCCTCGTCGTGTCGCTGCTGCCGTGCATCACCTTCGCCATCGGCATCGTCGCCTTCCGCGAGCACGCAAGTGTCCGCAAGGTCGCCGGGGCCGTACTCGCCGTCGGAGCGGCCCTGGGGTACGCGCTCGGCGAGGGCCCGGAGAGCGGCGGCGCCACCGGATCACTCGCGACCGGCGTCCTGCTGGCCCTCGCGGGCACCTTCACCTACGCGTTGTACGGGTACGTGTACCGCCGCCACATGGCGGACGTGCCCCCGATGGCCGCCCTGCCCGCGGTCACCGGCGCGGGCACCGTGATGCTCGGGATCGCCACCGCCGTCTACGTGCCCCTGGGCGGTGTCACCGCGGGCCAGTGGGCCGGGGTGGCGCTGCTCGGCGCCGTGCTGACCGCGCCCGTGTTCCTCATCTCCCACGAACTGATCCTGCGCAAGGGGCCGTTGTTCACCTCCGCGCTCGCCCTCACCGTGCCGTTCCTCATCCGGCTCGGCGAATGGGCCGCCGGCGAGGCGGACGCGCCCGGCCCGCTCGCCATGCTCTTCCTCGCCCTGTGCGCCGCGGGCGTGTGGATGACCGTGGCGGCCCGGCGGCCGAAGCCCGCGGAAGCGGACGGACCCGCCGATCCGGAGGGGTCCGCCGTGCGTGAGGAGCCCGACGGGCCGGAAGAGCCCGCCACGCCCGCCGAACACGCTGGATCCGCCGCGACCGCCGCCACCACCGCAACCGCCGGATCCACCGCAACCCCCGCAACCCCCGCACCCGTCGAGAACGGCGAACAGCCGCCGAGTCCCACCCCGTCCGAGAGAAGCACCACGTGACCAACGCCGCCACCGAGCACCTCACCGACCCCCGCGCGGACCGTCCCTCCGGCCGCCCCACCGTCGTCCTGGTCTACCAGCGCACCTCGCTGCCCTGGGTCTTCGAGAGCGCGCGGCGCGCCGGGATCGACCTCGTCCTCGTCCCGCGCCCCGACGAGGACGTGGACGCCGACCGGCTGCCGCCCGGCGTCGTCGACGTGCTCCGCCTCGACGTGGACCACGCGCCCGCCGAGGCGCTCGCCGCCCTGGTGGCGCGCCACCGCAGCGACCCGTTCGACGGGATCGTCACGCTGTACGACCCGGCCGTGCCGTTCGTCGCGGACGTCGCCGACGCCCTCGGGCTGCCCGGACTCGGCGGCGACGTCGCCCGGGCCGTGCAGGACAAGCGGCTGATGCGCCGGGCCCTGGCCGACGCGGGCCTGAACGTCCCCGGCTTCGCCGCCGTCGACGACCCCGGCGCCCTGGACGAGGCCGCGCGCCTGGAGTTCCCCGTCGTCGTCAAGCCCGCCAACGGCTTCTCCAGCCTCGGCGTGACCAAGGCCGACACCGCCGAGGAGCTCGCCGCGGTCGTCGCCGAGGTCTGGCAGGTCTGCGCGAGCAAGCTCTCCCGGGTGACCGGGCTGGTCGTCGAGGAGTACCTGGACGGGCCCGAACTGGCCGTGGAGTCCCTGGCCCACGGCGGCAGGGTCCAGGTCCTGTCGATCGGCTACAAGGGCGAGCCCGTCGGCCCGTACTTCGAGGAGGGCGTCTACCGCGCCCCCGCGCCGCTGCCGCCGCACGTCCAGGACGCCGTCGTCCGCGAGGTCGTCGCCGCGCACGCGGCCCTCGGCGTCACCGAAGGACCCACCCACACCGAACTGCGGCTGCGCGGCGGCGAACGCCCCTACCTCCTCGAACTGGGCGCCCGCGTCGGCGGCTCGGGCGTGTCCCACTACATCGCCCACCACGTCACCGGCACCGACCTGGCCGCCCAGGCGCTGCGCATCGCGGCAGGGCTCGCCCCGACGCTGCCGGAGACCGCGGAGCAGCCCGCACCGGCGACCGGCGCGGCAGCCAACTACATCGTGCCGTGCGGCGGTTCGGGCCGCATCGTGGCCCTCCACGGCCTGGAGGAGGTGGCCAAGGACCCGCGCGTGGACCACCTCGTGCAGATGCTGCACCCGGGCGACGTGGTGCGCCCCTACCCGGACTTCACCGGCTACCCGGCGTTCGTGCTCTCGCACCACCCGAGCACCGCCGACGCCGAGGAGTTCCACCGCTACCTGGCCGAGCACATCCGCATCGACTACGCACCGGAAGGCGACGCGAAGTGAGCACCCCGCCTCTCGACGACCGCGACGGCGTCATCTGGTACGACGGCCGCTTCGTGCCCTGGCGCGACGCGCAGCTGCACGTCCTGTCCCACGGACTCCACTACGGCGGCGGCGTGTTCGAGGGCGAACGCGTCTACGACGGACGGGTCTTCAAACTCACCGAGCACACCGAGCGGTTGCACGCCTCGGCGCGCGAACTGGGCTTCCAGATCCCGTACTCCGTCGAGGAACTGGACCGGGCGACGCTCGAACTGGTGGCCCGCCAGGGCATCCGGGACGGCTACGTGCGCCCGGTCGCCTGGCGCGGCAGCGAGCAGATCAGCGTGGCCGGCGCCCGGGCCTCCGTGCACGTCGCCCTCGCCACCTGGGAGTGGCCGCACGTCTTCTCCGAGGACGCCGCGTCGCTGGGCATCCGCCTGGCCACCTCGCGCTGGCGCCGCCCGGCCCCGGACACCGCGCCGGTACGGGCCAAGGCCGCCTCCCTGTACAACATCTGCACCCTGGCGCGCGACGCGGCCGACGAAGCGGGCTACGACGACGCCCTGCTGCTCGACTACCGGGGTCACGTGGCCGAGGCCACCGGCGCCAACCTGTTCCTGGTCTCCGACGGGATCCTGTACACGCCGACCCCGGACTGCTTCCTGTCCGGGATCACCCGCGGGACCGTCCTCGACCTGGCGGCGGACCTCGGCATCGAGGTGGTCGAGCGCCACATCCTGCCCGGGGAACTCGGCGACTTCGAGGAGTGCTTCCTGACCGGCACGGCGTACGAGGTGCAGCCGGTGCGCTCGATCGACGCGCACGAGTACCGCATCGGGAAGACGACCAGGGCCCTGTCGGAGGCGTACACCCGCCTCGTGCACGCACCGGCGGACGCGGCGACGGGGGTCTGATCGCCGACGGCGGCTGCGGCGACAGGGGCGTGAACGTCCGATCGCGGCCGCTCGTCGGGGACTTCCGTGAGAAAGCTCCGTGAGGACCCGGCGGTCGCCCCCGCGCACGATCATGCGAGCATGGGGGACCGTCCCGCCACCCAGTGCAGCAAGGGAGCCCGTCGATGCGCCGCTCGGTCCGTGACGGAACACGCGAGCAGGAGGCGGCGCCCCCGTCGACGCGTACCGCCGGAGCACCGGCGGAGCGACGCGCGCTCCCGCGGCCGGCGGGCGGCCCGGCCGGTCCGGTGGCCCTGCCGCACGGCGCGGGCAACGCGGCCGTCTCCCAGGTGATCCAGCGCATGGAGGCGCAGCCGGGCAAGCGCAGGCGGTCCGGGTCGCCGGAGGACCAGGAGCCGGCGAAGCAGGCCCGCGAGGCCGACACCTCCTCCGAGGAGTTCGAGTCGTCCTCGGAGGAGGAGTGGGAGGAGCCGTTCTCGGCGGAGAGCGTCGCGGCGATCGACCGGGAGCAGACCCGGCTGACGCAGCTCCTGGAGCGGATGGACGAGCAGGGCGCGCCCGAGCACATCAAGCAGGCCGCCGAGGACAAGCGGCAGATCCTCACGCTCCTGTCCAACCTGACCCCGCTGCGGTCGGCGGAGACCGTGCGCGAGGCCATCCGGCTCCTCGGCGAGATGCCCGACAGCGCGTCGAAGACCAAGTACCTGGCCAGCCTGCGTGATCAACTCGCTTATCTGGAGGCGGAGTTCCCGTCGGAGGGGGCTCCGAGCGCCGAGACGGTCCAGGCCATGTGGCCCTCGCTCGCGCCCTCCTTCGGCTCGGCCGGGGGAGAGGTCGGCCAGGACGGCTGCGAGGACCGGGCCCACGCCATCTGCCGGGCGATCGCCGACGCCGCTCCGGCGATCGCCGTCCACCACCTGTCCAAGCAGTGGGCCACCCCCGACGGCGGCCGGCTGCACGCCGACCACCAGTGGAACCACCACGTCGCCGCGTCCGTCACGACCACGGACGGGGTCCTGGTGATCGACCCGGTCTTCTCGCGCGAGGGCCCCCTCGCGCTGGCCGAGTGGGCCCGGCTCGTCCAGGTGGACCTGGACACGAACGTCCACGAGACCGCCTGGGGATTCCTGGGCAAGCCGGGTCCCGACAACCGGCCCGACGCCAACAGCGCGGTGAAGTAGGCCCCGTGAGCTGGGCCGACGCATGAATGTCTGCCGGGACCGTTGACGTCTCGGCCGTCGGCCGCAACCATTCGAGCGATTCCCCGCACCCGCTCCACCCCGCGCCCCTCCCGTACGCCGGGGGCCGGGGGCACCGCGCGCACCGTACGACGGCGCACGCGGCACACGGCACGTCCGCGCACTCCACCGCACGCGTACGGCAGTACGGCACACGTCGGCGCACCGCTCCACCCGCACCGGCACTGCCACCTTGCACCCGCACCTCGCACCGGCAGCACCCCGCACCCGCACGGACCGAGCGCTCCGCCCTGCTCCACCCCCGCCCCGCACCTGGGCTCCGTACGCCTACGAGTGGGAGCGCTCCCATACCGGAAGGAGCAATTCCGAATGGCATCTCCCCCCACCGGGTCGCGCCACCGCGGCCTGCGCGCCCTCGTCGCCCTGGCGGCGACCGCCGCGCTGGCCCTGACCGGCCTGCTGCCCGCCGCCGCGGCCCCGCCCCCCACCGCACCACGGGCCGCGGCGGCCACCTCACCGACGACCGCGACCGGTTCGCTGGCCGCCACCGCCGACTGGCTGCACACCTCCGGCAACAAGATCGTGGACGCGGACGGCCGCGAGGTCTGGCTGACCGGGGCCAACTGGTTCGGCTTCAACGCGAGCGAGCGCGTCTTCCACGGCCTGTGGTCCGCCAACATGGAGACCATCACGCGCCAGTTGGCCGAGCGCGGCATCAACATCCTGCGCGTGCCCATCTCCACCCAGCTCCTCCTGGAGTGGAAGAACGGCCAGGCCGCCGTCCCCAACGGGATCAACTACTACGAGAACCCCGAACTGCAGGGCAGGACCAGCCTCCAGGTCTTCGACGCCTTCCTCGCGCTGGCCGAGAAGTACGGCATGAAGGTCCTGCTCGACGTGCACAGCGCGGAGGCCGACAACTCCGGGCACATCTACCCGGTCTGGTGGAAGGGCTCGATCACCACCGAGCAGTTCCTCACCGCCTGGGAGTGGGTCGCCGCGCGCTACCGCACCAACGACACGCTCGTCGCGATGGACATCAAGAACGAGCCGCACGGCAAGCAGACCGAGAACCCCCGCGCCAAGTGGGACGACTCCACCGACCAGGACAACTTCAAGTACGCCTGCCAGAGCGCGGGCCGGCGCGTCCTGGCGGTCAACCCCGAGGTCCTCATCCTCTGCGAGGGCATCGAGATATACCCCAAGGACGACCGGACCTGGACCTCCACGGCGGAGGGCGACTACCACTTCGACTGGTGGGGCGGGAACCTGCGCGGCGCCCGCAACCACCCCGTCGACCTCGGCGCCCAGCAGGACCAACTGGTCTACTCCCCGCACGACTACGGGCCGCTGGTCTACCAGCAGCCCTGGTTCCAGGGCGACTGGAACCGCACCACCCTGGAGCGCGACGTCTGGGACCCCAACTGGCTCTACCTGCACAAGACGAACACCGCGCCGCTGCTCATCGGCGAGTGGGGCGGCCTCCTCGACAACGGGCCCAACCAGAAGTGGATGACGGCCCTGCGGGACCTCATCGTGGAGAACCGGATCAGTCAGACGTTCTGGTGCGTGAACCCCAACTCCGGTGACACCGGTGGCCTGTTGAACAACGACTGGAAGACCTGGGACGAGGCGAAGTACGCCCTGCTCAAGCCCGCTCTCTGGCAGTCCGGCGGCAAGTTCGTCAGCCTGGACCACCAGGTGCCGCTCGGCGGCGCGGGTTCCACCACCGGCATCAGCCTCGGCGACCTGCCCGGTGGTGGCGGGGGCGGCGACACCCGGGCCCCCGCCGCGCCCACCGGGCTCGCGAACCCCGCCCGCACGGCCACCACCGCCTCGCTGACCTGGACGGCCGCCACCGACGACGTCGGTGTCACGGGCTACGACGTCTACCGCGACGGTACGAGGGCGGGGTCCACGGCCACCACCGCGTACACCGACACCGGGCTGACCCCCGACACCGCCTACCAGTACACCGTCCGGGCGCGGGACGCGGCGGGCAACGTATCGGCGCCCTCCGCCGCGCTCCCGGTCCGCACCGACCGGGCGACCGGCGGCGGCACGCTCCTGTCCCAGGGCCGCAACGCCTGGGCGTCGTCCACCGAGGGCGACCTCCAGCCCGCGAGGGCGGTGGACGGTGACCTCAACTCCCGCTGGGGCAGCGCCTTCCAGGACAACCAGTGGATCAACGTGGACCTCGGCGCGTCCCGCACCCTCACCCGTGTCTCGCTGCGCTGGGAGGCGGCCTACGCCAGGGCCTTCCGCGTCCAGGCCTCCGACGACCCGGCCTTCGCCACCTGGACGGACCTGTACGCCACCTCGACCGGCAGCGGCGGCACCCAGGACATCGCCGTGTCGGGGCACGGACGCTACGTCCGGGTCCTCGGCCAGAGCCGCGCCACCCCGTACGGCATCTCGCTCTACGAGCTCCAGGTGTACGGGAGTTGAGCCCCGCGGGCGGGGGCGCACGGCCCCCGCCCGCACTCTTTGCTCCCCCCTCGCCCCACCCCCTTTGCCCCCCACCGCCCCGCCCCACGAAAGGGACCCCGTGAGACCTCCGAACGCCCCACGACTGCGCGCCGCCACGACGGCCGCCGCCCTCACCGCCGCCCTGCTCTGCCCCCTGCCCTCCCTGGCCGCCGCCGCACCCGCCCGCGCGGCGGGCGAAGCCCACCAGGACAACCCGTTCGCGGGCGCCACCCAGTACGTCAACCCGCTGTGGAAGGCCAACGTCCTGCGGGAGGCGGACGCCACCCCCGACAGTGCGCTCGCGGCGCGGATGCGCGCCGTCGCGGGCCAGCCCACCGCCGTGTGGATGGACAACATCCGGGCCATCGCGGGCGCCCCGGGCGGCATGGGCCTCGAAGCCCACCTCGACGCGGCCCTCGCCCAGAAGGGCAGCGCGCCGCTCGTCTTCAACGTCGTCGTCTACGACCTGCCAGGACGCGACTGCAACGCGCTCGCCTCGAACGGCGAACTGCCCGCCACGGCGGCGGGACTCGACCGCTACAAGAGCGAGTACGTCGACCCGCTCGTCTCCGTCCTCGCCAAGGCGAAGTACGCGGGGCTGCGCATCGTCGCCACCGTCGAGCCGGACTCGCTGCCCAACGTCGTGACCAACTCCTCCGTCCCCGTCTGCCAGACCGCGGGCCCGCTGTACGAGCAGGGCATCGCCTACGCGCTGACCAGGCTGCACGCGCTCACGAACGTGTACACCTACCTGGACTCGGGGCACGCGGGCTGGCTCGGCTGGCCGTCCAACTCGGGCCCCACGGCAGCCGAGTTCGTGAAGGTCGCGGGGATGACGCCGGCGGGCGTGAACAGCGTGGACGGCTTCGTCACCGACACCGCGAACACGACCCCGCTCAAGGAGCCCTACTTCACCGGGGACACCGTCGTGGGCGGCACCAAGGTCATCGGCGCGCCTGCCCCGGACAACTTCTACGAGTGGAACCCCGACGTCGACGAGGCGTCGTTCACCGCCGACCTCTACCCCAAGCTCGTCGCGGCCGGTTTCCCCGCGGGCATCGGCATGCTGGTGGACACCTCCCGCAACGGCTGGGGCGGCCCCGGGCGGCCCGCGGCGGCCAGCACCAGCACGGACCCGGGCGTGTTCGTACGCGAGTCCCGCGTCGACCGCCGCCCGCACCGGGGCGCCTGGTGCAATCCGGTCGGCGCCGGGCTCGGCGAGCGCCCGACCGCGTCGCCCGCCGGGTACCCGGCCTCCCACCTGGACGCCTTCGTCTGGGTCAAGCCGCCCGGTGAGTCCGACGGCGCCAGCAAGGAGATCCCCAACGACGAGGGCAAGCGCCTTGACCGCATGTGCGACCCCACCTACGCGCCGCCGGCCGCGGGCTGGAACGGCAGGACCACCGGAGCCCTGCCCGACGCCCCGCTGTCCGGCAAGTGGTTCGGCGCCCAGTTCCGCCAGCTCGTCGCCAATGCCTACCCGGCGGTGAACGCGGGCCCCGCACCGGGTGACACCACCGCCCCGACCACGCCGACCGCCCTGCGCGCCGGCACCGCGAGCGCCACCTCCGTCCCGCTGACCTGGACCGCGTCCACGGACGACACCGGCGTGACGGCGTACGACGTCTACCGCGACGGCACCCGGGTCGGCACCGCGACCACCCCGGCCTTCACGGACACGGGCCTGCGCCCCTCGACGACGTACACCTGGACCGTCCGCGCCCGTGACGCCGCGGGCAACACCTCACACCCCTCCGCCCCGGCCTCGGCCACGACGAGTGCGGACGGCGGCAGCGGCGACGTCCTGCTGACCCGGGGCCGCACCGCCTGGGCGTCCTCGGTCGAGGGCGACCTCCAGCCCGCCAGGGCGGTGGACGGCGACCCCAACTCCCGCTGGGGCAGCGCCTTCCAGGACAACCAGTGGATCAACATCGACCTCGGCGCGGCACACCGCGTGTCCAAGGTGGTCCTGCGCTGGGAGGCGGCGTACGCCCGCGGCTACAAGGTGCAGCTCTCCGACGACCCGGGCTTCTCGTCCTGGACCGACCTGAGCACGGTCACGGCCGGCGACGGCGGCACCGACACCCTGACGGTCACCGGCCAGGGCCGCTACCTGCGCGTCCTGGGCCAGACCAGGGCCACACCGTACGGCTTCTCGCTGTACGAGATCGAGGCGTACGGCCTCTGACCCGGCGACCCGTCCCGCACCCCGGGGCCGGTGGGGCTCAGTTCCCGCCGGCCCCGGCACCCTTGCGCCGACGGGCCCGCACGAGGAAGCCGGCTCCGGCCGCGAGCACGACCGCGCCGCCGACGCCACCCACGACCCAGGGGAATGCGCCGCTCCCGGAATTGCCCGCCTCGCCGACCCGGAAATTCGCCTTCTTGACGCTCTTTCCACCGTGACTGATCACCTGCGCCCGTGCCTCGCCCGGTTCGGCGTCCGCGCGCAGTCGCGCCACACCGGTGTACTGGCGGCCGGTGAAGGTGAGGAGCGCGGGCTTCTCGAAAGCGTCGGACCTGACCGTGACCGTCCGCTCCTCCGCGTCGCGCCACTCGTCGAGCCAGGTCGCCTCGACTTCGCTGCCCGGTGCGCCGGTGGATACGGAAAGGGTCGCCGAAGGGGCGCTTTCCGGAGGCGCGGAGGATTCGGAAACCGTGAGGACGGAGGTTCCCGCCGCGGCGAGCACCCACGTGGTGGCAATGGTCGGCGCGATTGCGCGGAACATGACAGTTGGTCCTTTCTTGTGTTCTTATGCGTCACGAACATTACCCCCACCACCTCGCTCCCGTACGAACCGGGGTGAGGTGAACGATGGAAAGCAATACGCACTCATAATGAGAAGCTCAACCCTGCTGCGCAGTACCACACTTGGTATATGCGCGGTATTGCTCGCCGCTCCGATGGCAGTGGCGGCTCCCTCCCCGGACGGCCCCTCGGGAACCGCGGTCCCCGCGTCTCCGGCCGCGCAGTCACCCGCGCCCTCGGCATCGGCCGGGGTCCCGGGCGCGGAGCCGACCGGGACCCCCGCGCCCACCCCGTCCACCGACGGCGGCCCGTCACCGGACGGCCGCCCGTCGCCGGACCGGGACCCCGCCACCGACGGGGAAGCGTCCGGCTCCCGGGCGCCGTCCCCGGCCGCCGAACCGACGGCGAGCGGCTCGCCCGCCCCCAGCGCTTCCCCGCGGATGTCGGACGAGGAGTACTACCGCTCGCTCGGCATCGACCCCACGCCCCGCCCCCCGGCGCCCCTCGACGCGCGGGAACTGGCCGAGGCGAAGGCGCTGGACGCGTACTGGACCCCCGAGCGGCTGCGGAGTGCCAAGCCCCTGGACGACCCCGACGGGGCGCCGCTGGGCGAGGTCGGCGGCAAGAGCGGGCAGCTGCGTTCGCCGAGCCACCTGGTGCCCGGCGGGTTCGACAACGTGGGCGTGTTCGTCCTCAGCCGGCCCGGCGGGGCCGAGGACCGGTTCTGCACCGCCTCGGTCGTCGACTCCCCGTCGATGAACCTGGTCCTCTCCGCCGCCCACTGCCTCACGGACACGGACCGGTACGAGAACTTCGGCTTCGTGCCCAAGTACAACGACTCGGCGAACCCCAAGCCGTACGGCATCTTCCGCGCGGAGAAGAACCGCGTCTACCTGGACGCCCGCTACCTCAAGCTGGGCGCCAGCAAGGGCGACGACCTGGACTTCGCCTTCGTACGGGTGCAGCGCAACGAGAAGAACCAGGTCCTGGCGACCGCCGTCGGCGGCGGCAACAGGCTGAAGTTCGTCGGCGCGGGCGACTTCGTCCAGAAGGGCGCGCACCTGATCGGCTATCCCGGCGGTTCCAGGCAGCCCCGCGACTGCACGTCGAACACGAAGAAGTACGACGGCCGATTCGTGCAGATCGACTGCGACGGATATACGCCCGGCACCTCCGGATCGCCCTTCCTCACCGACTGGGACGGCCGGCGCGGATCGGTTTTCGGAGTCATCGGCGGATACAAGACCGGCGGCCCGACCAATGACACCTCGTACTCCTCGCAGTTCGACGGTGACATCAGCCGCCTCTACACCCAGGCGGTCAACAATTACGAGCCCGACAAGGGTTCTCCGCTCGGCTCCGGAGCCCTGTGGAAGAACGCCAGGATGATGACCGCGGGCACCTTCCACAATCCGGACGACTACCCCGCCGCCCCGGCCCGGGGAACCGCGGTCCGCCGCACCGGCGACCAGGACATGGTCGTCCTGTGGAGCGACGGAGAACTGTCCCTCTACGAGGGCGACGGCGCTTTCGGGTTCGAGAAGGACCGCAAGCTGATCGGGCCGAACGGTCTGTGGAAGAACGCCAAGGCGATCACCGCGGGCGATTTCACCGGTGGCCACCAGTACGACCTGATGGTCCTCTGGGCGGACGGCGAACTGACGCTCTACAAGGACGTCGACTACGACACCAAGTCGATCAACGACCTCCAGGAGGTCCAGCTCCAGAAGCCCAACGCCCTCTGGAAGCACGCCACCGCCCTCGCCACCGGCGCCTTCGGCGGCAACCTCTGGCCGGACGACCTGGTCGTCACCTGGGACGACGGCGAGGCTTCCCTCTACACGGACGTGGACGCGACCGGCATGGGGTCGGAGACCAAGCTGGCCGAGCCCGGCTCCGTGTGGAAGTACGCCCGCGGGCTCACCACCGGTGACTTCGGCGGCGCCGACAACAACGACCTGATGGTCCGCTGGTCGGACGGCGAGCTGACCGTCTACCAGGACCTCGGGATCAACGCCCTGAAGGCCGAGCACCGCGTCCTGGCCGCCAACGCGCTGTGGGCGAACCACGCCGCGGTCATCTCGGCGGGCAACTACGGAGGCAACAAGTGGCCCGACGACCTCATGGTGCGCTGGAGCGACGGTGAGCTGACGATGTACGGCGACAGCTCGCTCAGCGCCCTGGGCAAGGAGTACCCGCTGGTCCCCGCGGCGTGACCGGCCGGGGCGCGGCTCCCGGTCAGTCCCCTTCGCCGATCGTCAGGCGGCCGCCGTCGCAGATGGTGAAGAGGTGCGGGGCAGGCTCCGTGTCGTGCGGGGCGCCGAAGGCGTCCAGGTAGTCCTGGCGGGGCGCGTGCCCGCGCCCCGCCAGGACCGTGTCGGGGAGCATGACCAGGGCCGTCGTACCCCGTCTGTCGGACGGGCGGACCTGGGCCCGTACGCCGATCCGTGCCGTCAGCCTGCTCACGATGAAGATCCCCAGGCGCGGGTCGTCCGGCAGCACGGCGAGGTCGCCGGCCGGTTCGGCCAGGCGGGCGTTGATCTCCCGCATCGCCTCCGCCGGGATTCCCAGGCCCGCGTCGTCGATCTCCAGCATCACCCGCCCGTCGGGCAGGCGGACCCCCGTGACGACGACCCGCGTGTGCGGCGGTGAGAAGACGACCGCGTTCTCCACGAACTCCGCCAGTGCGTGGGTCAGGTCGGCCACGAACCGTCCCGCGACCTCCACCTCGGGGACGTGCGCGATGTCCACCCGGTCGTACCCCTCGACCTCGGAGGCCGCCGCGCGCAGCACGGACCGCAGCGGGACCGGCTCGGCGAACCGCCGTCCGGGTACGCCGCTCACCATGATCAGCATGTTCTCGCACGCGCGCCGGGTCCGGGTGACCAGGAGGTCGAGGTCGAAGAGAGCCGCCGTGCGGGCCTCCTCCCCGGATGCCGTCGCCTCCTTCTCCAGTACCTCCAACTGCTCCAGCTGGCGCGCGACCAGCGTGAGGCACCGGCGCGTGAGGTCGGCGGTCAGCGTTTCGAGGGAGCCGCGCGCCAGGGCCTGGCGCGCCGCCTCCCGGGCCGCGGCGGCGTACGCGCGGTCCAGCGCCCCGGCCGCCAGGGCCACGTCGTCCTGCCCCTGGATCCCGATGGAGGGCAGGGACGTGTCGACCGTCCACGGCGTCTGTCCCGCCAGCCTGGCGTAGAGTCCCGGGAGCGTGTGATCGGCCAACTCGGAAGCTCGTAAGCGAAGTTGGCGCAGCGCGGCCGACCGCTTCAGGACCTGGGGCCGTACGGTCGCGGCCTGCTGGGCCGCCTGCTGCGCCGCCTCGTCGAGCAGCCGCTGCACCTGCGCCCGGGCGCCCTCCACCTGGAGTGCTGCCTCACGGTCGGCGTCGGCGATCACGCGCTCGGCCTCGCGGTGGACGCGTTCCAGATCGGCGAGGCGGTGTTCGGCCACCTCGGCGGCGCGCGCCAGCTTCACCCGCTCCTCCCTGGCCTCGCGCTCCAACTCCGCCTTCTCCGAGGCCTCCTGGGCCTCCGCGAGCTCGTCCTCCAGCACCCGGCAGCGCTCCCGCGCCGTGTCGCGCTCCCGCTCGGCCGCCCGCAGCGCCGCCTCCAGGCGGGCCACCTCCTCGCGCAGCAGGGCGCAGGAGTTCTCCAGCTCCTCGCGGCGCATCCGGTGCCGCTCGACCTCGGCCCGTCCGGCGCCGCGTTCCCGTACCGCCGAGGTCTCCAGCATCCGCAGCTGGCTCTCCAGGGCCGTCAGTTCGCGCAGCTGTTCGTCCGCCGAGACGCGCAAGTCCCGGAGCTCCAGCTCCAGGTCCTCCTGGCGCAGCACGGCGTCCTCCAGGCGGTCGCTGGCCATCTGCTCGCGGTAGCGGGGCGGGTCCTTGGCGAGCAGCGCCTCCCGGTGGAGCCGGTAGAGGTCGCCCTGGAGCTCCGCGCTGACCTCCGTGTCGTGCGCCTTGCAGACCGACTTCATCAGGGCGTCCAGGAAGTGCTTGTCCGGGATGCGCTCGCCGCTGAGGTACCGCGAGACGGTGGAGACGCTGATGTGGTGGTACACCGCGAACTGCCGCTGCGACTTGCCCGCCCCCTTCAGCAGGCGGCGCAGCGTGGTGGCGAGGGCCCGGACCTCCGGCGGCAGCGCCTGCGACAGCGGGGCGAACCCGTCCCCGTCCATGTTCTCGGTCACCTGCCCGCCCCTTCCGCACCGCGCGTTCCCCCAGTCTGGCGCCGCCGGACCCCCGGCGCCGCCGGATCGGCCAGGACGCGCCTCACCGGCGCCGGTCCTCCTCGATGAGCGAGTCGAAGAACGCCACCGCGGCCGCGAACGCGGCGCACCCGACGAGCACCGCCCGCGCCGGGCCGCCGCCCTCCAGGCCGCTCAGCCATCCCGCGCCCACCCCCACGAGCACGCCCAGCACCAGCACCAGCGCGGCGCGCTGACCCAGCAACGGTCCGTTCACCCACCCCACCCCACTCCTTCCGCACGCCGTGCGCCCGCGCGACGGCATCCACCTGGACGTCCCAACCGGACGTCAACGGGACGACGGAGGCGTCCCGTTGGGAGTCTGCCGCCCCGCGGGTGCCGTTCCCGGCCGGGAACGGGCGTTCCCGCGCAGGTGGGAACACTTACCGCCGCGTCACCCCGGTCCGCTGGAGCCCGGTGGCGACGGGCGGCTTCCCGGCCCGCCTGGCGCAGGAGTAGGCGGAAACGCCCGAGTGCGCGGGG
>NZ_JBEOYE010000057.1:0-60781 GCF_040296945.1 Streptomyces sp. NPDC001941
GGGCGGCCCGCAGGGATCTGCGGGCCGCCCCCTCCTCGTACGTCACGCGGGCGCGGGGCCGTACGGGAGGACGACTCCCGTACGGCCCCGCAGCCTTCGTGCCGTGCCGGCTACGCCGGGACGCTCGCCACGCCCGGAGCCAGGAACGGCTTGCCGTTCACGCGCTCCGAGACGCCCTCGCGGTCCAGGTACGGCGTGATGCCGCCCAGGTGGAAGGGCCAGCCCGCACCGGTGATCAGGCAGAGGTCGACGTCCTGCGCCTCGGCGACGACGCCCTCGTCCAGCATCAGGCCGATCTCCTGCGCCACCGCGTCGAGCACGCGGTCGCGCACCTGCTCCTCGGTCAGGACGGTGTCGCCCTGCTGGAGGAGCGCGGCGACCTCCGGGTCCAGCTCCGGCTTGCCGGAGTCGTAGACGTAGAAGCCGCGCTTGCCCGCCTTCACGACGGCCGCCAGGTTCGGGGAGACCGTGAAGCGGTCCGGGAAGGCCCGGTTGAGGGTCTCCGAGACGTGCAGGCCGATGGCCGGGCCGACCAGCTCGAGGAGCACCAGCGGCGACATCGGCAGGCCCAGCGGCTCGACGGCCTTCTCGGCCGTGGCGACCGGGGTGCCCTCGTCGATGACGTTCTGGATCTCGCCCATGAAGCGGGTCAGGATGCGGTTCACGACGAACGCCGGGGCGTCCTTGACCAGCACCGCGGTCTTCTTCAGCTTCTTGGCGACGCCGAACGCCGTGGCCAGCGCCGCGTCGTCGGTCTTCTCGCCGCGCACGATCTCCAGCAGCGGCAGGATCGCGACCGGGTTGAAGAAGTGGAAGCCGACGACCCGCTCGGGGTGCTTCAGCTTCGACGCCATCTCGGACACCGAGAGCGAGGAGGTGTTGGTGGCGAGGATCGCGTGCGCCGGGGCGACCGCCTCGACCTCGGCGAACACCTGCTGCTTGACGCCGATCTCCTCGAAGACGGCCTCGATGATGAAGTCGGCGTCGGAGAAGCCCTCGGCCTTGTCGAGGACGCCGGAGACCAGGGCCTTGAGGCGGTTGGCCTTGTCCTGGTTGACGCGGCCCTTGGCGAGCAGCTTCTCGATCTCGGCGTGCACGTAGCCCACGCCCTTGTCCACGCGCTCCTGGTCGATGTCGGTCAGCACGACCGGCACCTCGAGGCGGCGCAGGAACAGCAGGGCCAGCTGCGAGGCCATCAGGCCCGCGCCGACCACGCCGACCTTGGTGACCGGGCGCGCCAGGTTCTTGTCCGGGGCGCCGGCCGGGCGCTTGGCGCGCTTCTGCACCAGGTTGAAGGCGTAGATGCCGGAGCGCAGTTCGCCGCCCATGATCAGATCGGCGAGCGCGGTGTCCTCGGCGTCGAAGCCCTTCTGCAGGTCGCCGTCCTTGGCCGCGGCGATGATGTCCAGGGCGCGGTAGGCGGCCGGGGCCGCGCCGTGCACCTTGGAGTCCGCGACGAAGCGGCCCTTGGCGACGGCCTGGTCCCAGGCCTCGCCGCGGTCCACCTCGGGGCGCTCGACGGTGACGTCGCCGTTGAGGACCTTCGCGGTCCACAGCAGCGACTGCTCCAGGAAGTCCGCGCCCTCGAAGAGCGCGTCGGCGATGCCGAGCTCGAACACCTGGGCGCCCTTGAGCTGGCGGTTCTGGTTGAGCGAGTTCTCGATGATGACCTGGACGGCCTTCTCGGCGCCGATCAGGTTGGGCAGCACGGTGCAGCCGCCCCAGCCCGGTACCAGGCCGAGGAAGACCTCGGGCAGCGAGAAGGCGGGCAGCGCCTTGGAGACGGTGCGGTACGAGCAGTGCAGGCCGACCTCGACGCCGCCGCCCATCGCCGCGCCGTTGTAGTACGCGAAGGTGGGCACCGCGAGCGCGGAGAGGCGCTTGAAGACGTCGTGGCCGCCCTTGCCGATGGCCAGCGCGTCCTCGTGGCGGCCCAGGAGCTCCACGCCCTTGAGGTCGGCGCCGACGGCGAAGATGAACGGCTTGCCGGTGATGCCGACGCCGACGACCTTGCCGTCCGCGGCCTCCTTCTCCACCTGGTCGATCGCGGCGTTGAGGTTCGCGAGCGACTGGGGGCCGAAGGTGGTCGGCTTCGTGTGGTCGAAGCCGTTGTCCAGCGTGATCAGCGCGAACGTGCCCGCGCCGTACGGCAGGTCGAGGTGGCGGACGTGGGCGGTGGTGACGACCTCGTCCGGGAAGAGCGCGGCGGCGCCCTTCAACAGCTCGGCGGTGGTGCTCACTTGCCCTCCCAGTGGGGGTTCTCCCAGATGACCGTGGCGCCCATGCCGAAGCCGACGCACATGGTGGTGAGGCCGTAGCGGACCTCGGGCTGCTCCTCGAACTGCCGCGCCAGCTGCGTCATCAGGCGGACGCCGGACGAGGCGAGCGGGTGGCCGTAGGCGATGGCGCCGCCGTACTGGTTGACGCGCGCGTCGTCGTCGGCGATGCCGTAGTGCTCCAGGAACGCCAGCACCTGGACCGCGAAGGCCTCGTTGACCTCGAACAGACCGATGTCGCCGATGCCGAGGCCGGCCTTGGCGAGCGCCTTCTCGGTGGCCGGGATCGGGCCGTAGCCCATGACCTCCGGCTCGACGCCCGCGAAGGCGTAGGAGACGAGGCGCATCTTGACCGGGAGGTTGTTCTCCCGGGCGAACTCCTCGGAGGCGATGATCGAGGCGGTGGCGCCGTCGTTCAGGCCGGCCGCGTTGCCCGCGGTGACCCGGCCGTGCACGCGGAACGGCGTCTTGAGGTTCGCCAGGTTCTCCAGCGTGGTGCCCGGGCGCATCGGCTCGTCGGCGGTGACCAGGCCCCAGCCGGTCTCGCCGGCCTCGGGGTTGGTGCGGCGCACCGAGATCGGCACCAGGTCCTGCTGGATCTTGCCGTCGGCGTACGCCTTGGCGGCCTTCTCCTGCGAGCGCACGGCGTACTCGTCGGCGCGCTGCTTGGTGATCGTCGGGTAGCGGTCGTGCAGGTTCTCCGCCGTCATGCCCATGAACAGGGCCGACTCGTCGACCAGCTTCTCGGACACGAACCGCGGGTTGGGGTCGACGCCCTCGCCCATCGGGTGGCGGCCCATGTGCTCGACGCCGCCCGCGATGACGGCGTCGTAGGCGCCGAAGCCGATGGAGCCGGCCGCGGTGGTCACGGCGGTCAGCGCGCCGGCGCACATGCGGTCGATGGAGTAGCCCGGCACGGACTGGGGCAGGCCCGCCAGGATGCCCGCGGTGCGGCCCAGGGTCAGGCCCTGGTCGCCGATCTGCGTGGTCGCGGCGATGGCGACCTCGTCGATCTTCTTGGGGTCCAGGTCCGGGTTGCGGCGCAGCAGCTCCCGGATCGCCTTCACGACGAGGTCGTCGGCCCGGGTCTCGTGGTAGATGCCCTTCGGGCCCGCCTTGCCGAACGGGGTGCGGACGCCGTCGACGAAGACGACGTCCCTGACGGTACGAGGCACGATGGCTCTCCTCCAGGGTGCGGGATGGCACTGCTGCGAGCACGGGCGGCCGACACGGCTAAGCGCGCGCTCGGTCCCCATGCTACTTACGGGTAACCAGACTGCCCAGTCCCTACGCCGGGAGCGGCGAAGGTCACACCGCGAAACGGCCCGGAAAACCGCGAGAACCCCCGGCCACGACCGTGACCGGGGGTTCCGCGCCGGGTGTGTCACCCGGAGGTGGCGTACGAAGGTGTCGTACGGGCGTGTCGTACGGGCGTCAGGCCCGGGCCTCCAGGGCGCGGGTCAGCAGCGGGGTCACCTGCTCCACCTGCCAGGGGCGGGCGCCCAGCGCGGTCAGCGCCGCGGCCACCGCATCGGGCGTCCGCTCGGCCGGCGGCTCCCAGCACACCCGGCGCACCGAGTCCGGCGTGACCAGGTTCTCCTGGGGCAGGTTCAGCCGCTCCGCCAGCTCCGAGACCGCCGTGCGCGCGGCCGCGAGCCGGGCCGCCGCCTCGGGGTCCTTGTCCGCCCAGGCGCGCGGCGGCGGCGGGCCCTGCACCTGCTGGCCGGGCTGCGGCAGCTCCGCGTCGGACAGCGCCCTGGCCCGGTCCACGGCGGCCTGCCACTGCTCCAGCTGGCGCCGCCCCATGCGGTGCCCGAAGCCGGGCAGGGCGGTCAGCGCGTGCACGTTCGCCGGGACCGCGAGCGCGGCCTCCACGATCGCGGCGTCGCTGAGCACCTTGCCGGGGGAGACGTCGCGGCGCTGCGCCACCTTGTCGCGGGCCGTCCACAGCTCCCGTACGACCGCCATCTGACGGCGGCGGCGCACCTTGTGCATCCCGGAGGTGCGGCGCCAGGGGTCCTTGCGCGGCGGCGCGGGCGGGGCGGCGGCGATGGCGTCGAACTCCTGGTGGGCCCAGTCCAGTTTGCCCTGGCGGTCCAGCTCCTTCTCCAGCGCGTCGCGCAGGTCGACGAGGAGCTCGACGTCCAGCGCGGCGTAGCGCAGCCACGGCTCGGGCAGCGGGCGGGTGGACCAGTCCACCGCGGAGTGGCCCTTCTCCAGGGCGTAGCCGAGCACGGACTCGACCATGGCGCCCAGGCCCACGCGCGGGAAGCCCGCCAGCCGGCCGGCCAGCTCCGTGTCGAAGAGCCGGGACGGCACCATGCCTATCTCGCGCAGGCAGGGCAGGTCCTGGGTGGCGGCGTGCAGGATCCACTCGGTGTCGGCCAGCACCTCGCCCAGCGCGCTCAGGTCGGGGCAGCCGACCGGGTCGACCAGCGCCGTGCCCGCGCCGGCCCTGCGCAGCTGCACCAGGTAGGCGCGCTGGCCGTAGCGGTAGCCGGAGGCGCGCTCGGCGTCCACCGCGACGGGTCCGGTGCCGGCCGCGAACGCGGCCACGACGGAGGCGAGGGACTCCGCGTCGGCGACCACCGGCGGGATGCCCTCGCGGGGCTCCAGCAGGGGGATCGGCGCCGAAACGACGTCGTCCGGGGGAGCGCCCCCGGTGGTTCGCAGTGCTGTCTCTGCTGCGGTCTCTTGGGCGTCGGTCACATGTCAAGGGTATCTGTGAACGGCGGGGGCCCGCCGACGGAACGTTCCGTCGACGGGCCCCCGTGTTCCGTCAATCTTCTAGTGGATGATTCCCGTCCGCAGCGCGACGGCCACCATCCCGGCGCGGTCGCCCGTGCCGAGCTTGCGGGCGATGCGTGCGAGGTGGCTCTTCACGGTGAGCGCGGAGAGCCCCATCGAGACGCCGATGGCCTTGTTGGACTGGCCTTCGGCGACCAGCCGGAGCACCTCGACCTCACGGCCGGAGAGCTCGCGGTAGCCGCCCGGGTGGCTCGGGGCGCCGGGGGGACGGCGGTGCAGCCGGGCGGCCGCGGCGCCGATGGGGGCGGCGCCGGGACGGGTGGGGTGGCCGATGTTGGTACGGGTACCGGTGACGACGTAGCCCTTGACGCCTCCGGCGAGGGCGTTGCGTACCGCGCCGATGTCGTCGGCCGCCGACAGCGCCAGCCCGTTGGGCCAGCCCGCCGCGCGGGTCTCGGACAGAAGGGTCAGGCCACTGCCGTCGGGCAGGTGGACATCGGCCACGCAGATGTCGCGCGGGTTGCCGATGCGGGGACGCGCCTCCGCGACGGACGACGCCTCGATCACGTCACGCACTCCGAGGGCCCACAGGTGGCGGGTGACGGTGGAGCGGACGCGTGGGTCGGCCACGACGACCATGGCCGTCGGCTTGTTCGGGCGGTAGGCGACCAGGCTTGCGGGCTGCTCGAGGAGAACGGACACCAGGCCTCCTGGGAAGGTGCTGGACGGACCGGCTCGGGGGGAAGTAGCCGGGGCGAACCGTGCTGGACAGGTCACTGACCTCTTCGGCAGCTACCGCGTCCGCCTTTAGGGGAAGATCACGATTTGGTGAGTAACAATTCCGGCAATTCGGACACGCGATCGATCATCCTACGAGCGGGCTGATCGGCCGACGGCCATCCGGCCCCGGGATTGAGCCGATCCGGCCGCACCCGTACGGAGCCGCCGTCCGACCGTACGGCCGCCGCACCACGGCACCCGTACGGACCAACGCGGAACGGCCCGGGCTACACCTGCTGCGGCCCCCGGCGCTGCGGGAGCGACACCACGCCGCTCCCGGAGGCCTCCGGCGGCGACGGCGGCAGCCCCGCGACCTGGCACAGCAGGTCGCACCAGGCCGCCAGGTGCGCCCCGGTGTCCGGCACCCCGCCGAGGCCCTCGCGCGGTGTCCACGACGCCCTGATCTCGATCTGGGTCGCCGGACGCCGCTGGGAGAGTCCACCGAAGTAGTGAGAACCCGCGCGGGTGACGGTGCCGCTCGCCTCGCCGTACGTCAGTCCCCGTGCCTCCAGCGCCCCGGTCAGCCAGGACCAGCAGACCTCCGGCAGCAGCGGGTCCGCCGCCATCTCCGGCTCCAGCTCCGCGCGCACCAGCGTCACCAGCCGGAACGTGCCCTGCCAGGCGTCGTGCCCCGCCGGGTCGTGCAGCAGCACGAGCCGACCGTCCGCCAGATCCTCCTCGCCGTCCACCACTGCCGCCTCCAGCGCGTACGCGTGCGGCGCGAGGCGCTGCGGCGGGCGCGCCGGATCCACCTCGATCTCCGGGCGCAGCCGCGCCGCCCGCAGGGCGTCGACGGCCGACCGGAAGGCGCGCGGCACGTTGTCCCCCTGCGCGCTGCCGGTGCCGTCAGCGCCGTTGGAATGATCGGAAAAGTGTCCCTGAGCCGCAGCCATGCGGGGAAGAGTAGGCGCAACCGGGGCCGCGCGCGGGGAGGGACACCCGGGCCGGGCAAGCCGCTTTCCCGTACGTGCGAAGATTCAGGGCGTGAGTGCCAACGACAGCCCGCGCGGCCAGCAGACGAAGACGTACGAATCGGCCTTCCTCAAGGCCTGCAGGCGCGAGCCCGTGCCCCACACCCCGGTGTGGTTCATGCGGCAGGCGGGGCGCTCGCTGCCCGAGTACCTGAAGGTCCGCGAGGGCATCCCCATGCTCGAGTCGTGCATGCGGCCCGAACTGGTCACCGAGATCACCCTCCAGCCGGTCCGCCGCCACAAGGTCGACGCCGCCATCTACTTCAGCGACATCGTCGTCCCGCTCAAGGCCATCGGCATCGACCTCGACATCAAGCCCGGCGTCGGCCCCGTCGTCGCCGAGCCCATCCGCACCCGCGCCGACCTGGCCCGGCTGCGCGAGCTGACCCCCGAGGACGTCTCCTACGTCACCGAGGCCATCGGCATGCTCACCGGCGAGCTGGGCGAGACCCCGCTCATCGGCTTCGCCGGCGCCCCCTTCACCCTCGCCAGCTACCTGGTCGAGGGCGGCCCGTCGCGCAACCACGAGCACACCAAGGCCCTGATGTACGGCGACCCGCAGCTCTGGGCCGACCTGCTCGACCGCCTCGCCGACATCACCGCCGCCTTCCTCAAGGTGCAGATCGAGGCCGGCGCCTCCGCCGTCCAGCTCTTCGACTCCTGGGTCGGCGCGCTGGCCCCCGCGGACTACCGCCGCTCGGTGATGCCCGCCTCCACCAAGGTCTTCGACGCCGTCGCCTCCTACGGCGTGCCCCGCATCCACTTCGGCGTCGGCACCGGCGAACTCCTCGGCCTGATGGGCGAGGCGGGCGCGGACGTCGTCGGCGTCGACTGGCGCGTCCCGCTCGACGAGGCCGCCCGCCGCGTCGGCCCGGGCAAGGCCCTGCAGGGCAACCTCGACCCGGCCGTCCTCTTCTCCACCCCCGAGGCCGTCGCCGCCAAGACCGACGAGGTGCTGGACGCGGCGCGGGGCCTGGAGGGCCACGTCTTCAACCTGGGCCACGGCGTGCTGCCGACCACGGACCCCGACGCGCTCACCCGCCTCGTGGAGCACGTCCACACCCGCACCGCGCGCTGACGGCAGCGTCCGTACCCGGACGGCCCCCGCACCCGGCGACACCGGGGCGGGGGCCGTCCGCGTCCACCGGCCGGCCGCGCTACCAGCCCGCCTCGCGCACCTTCGACGTCGCCTTGCGGGCCGCCACCAGCACCGGGTCCCACACCGGCGAGAACGGCGGCGCGTACCCCAGGTCCAGCGCCGTCATCCGCTCCACCGTCATCCCCGCCGTCAGCGCCACCGCCGCCACGTCCACGCGCTTGGCCGCGCCGTCGCGGCCCACGATCTGCACCCCCAGCAGCCGGCCCGTGCGCCGCTCGGCCAGCATCTTCACCGTCATCGCGGCCGCCCCCGGGTAGTAGCCGGCCCGGCCGGTGGACTCGACCGTCGCCGTCACGTACCGCAGGCCCGCCTCCCGGGCGTCCCGCTCCAGCAGTCCCGTGCGCCCGATCTCCAGGTCGCACACCTTGCTGACCGCCGTGCCCACCACGCCGGGGAACGTCGCGTAGCCGCCGGCCGCGTTCGTACCGATCACCTGGCCGTGCTTGTTCGCGTGGGTGCCCAGCGGCACGTACCGCTCCCGGCCCGACACCAGGTCGAGGACCTCCACGCAGTCACCGCCCGCCCACACGTCCGTCAGCCCGCGCACCCGCATCGCCGTGTCGGTCAGCAGGCCGCCGGACGCGCCCAGCGGCAGCCCGGCGGCCCGCGCCAGCTCCGTGCGCGGCCGCACCCCGATGCCCAGGACCACCACGTCCGCCGGGAACTCCGCGTCCCCGGTCGCCACCGCCCGCACCCGCCCGTCCGCGCCGGTCAGGACCTTCGTCACCTCGGCGCCGACGACCACCTCGATGCCCATGCCCCGCATGCCCTCGCGCACCAGCCGGCCCATGTCCGGGTCGAGCGTGGACATCGGCTCCTCGCCCCGGGTCACCACGGTCACCTCGTAGCCGAGGCCGAGCAGCGCCTCGGCCATCTCCACGCCGATGTAGCCGCCGCCCACCACCACCGCCCGGCGCCCGGACGCGCTCCCCAGGCTCTCCAGCAGCGCCCGGCCGTCGTCCAGCGTGTGCACCCCGTGCACGCCCGGCGCGTCGATCCCCGGCAGCGCCGGGCGCACCGGCACCGCGCCGGTGGCCAGCACCAGCTTGTCGTAGCCGGTCCAGTACTCCCCGCCCGACTCCAGGTCGCGGGCGCGCACTCGCCGCCCCGCGACGTCCAGCTCCACCACCTCGGTGCGCATCCGCAGGTCGATCTCCCGCGCGCGGTGCTCCTCGGGCGTGCGGGCGATCAGCTTCTCGGGCCCGGCGACGTCGCCGCCCACCCAGTACGGGATGCCGCACGCCGAGTACGAGGTGTAGCCGCCCCGTTCGAAGGCCACGATCTCCAGCTCGTCGGGCCCCCGCGTCCTGCGGGCCTGCGACGCGGCGGACATGCCCGCCGCATCGCCCCCGATGACCACCAGTCGTTCTCTCATGCTCATGCGAACACGCTAAGCGGCCCGGGTGTTTCGCTCCCGCTCAGTCGTGCTCTCCCGGCGGGTTCCCCGGCGCGCCCGGCGCGCTTCCCCGAGGGTTCCCCGGCGCGCCCGGCGCGGGCCGCCGTGCCGCCACCCGGGGCCGTACCGCCCACCGCCACACCGCCCACACCAGCGCGGCCACGGCCAGCCACGGCGCGGCGGCCGCGAGGACGATCACCAGCCAGCGCAGGGCGTTCACCAGCGCGTGCCAGCCCCCGCCCAGCGCGTCCAGCACACCGGGACCGTCGTCCCCGGCGCGCGCCGGCGCGCCCTCCCGCTGGGTCAGTTCCAGCGTGATCGTCGCCAGGCCCGTCCGGTCCCGCAGCGCGGCCTGCTGGGCCAGCAGCGACTCCAGGTCCGCCTGACGGGTGCTCAACTGCCCCTCCAGGGTGACCACGTCACCGATCTCGGTGGCCCGCTCCATCAGCTTGCGCACCCGCTCCACGCTGGCCCGCTGGGTGGCGACCCGCGACTGGACGTCCACCACCTGGTCGGTGACGTCCTTGGCGTCCGCCTTGCGCGACAGCAGCCTGCCCGTGCCCGACAGCCGCGCCAGGGCCGTGTCGTACGACTCCTGGGGCACCCGCAGCACCAGGCGCGAGGTCACGTGCGAGGCGTCCAGGCGCTCCGTGGTCTCGTTCTCCACGCGCCCGCCCGCCCCCTCGGCCACCGAACGGGCCGTCGCCACCGCCCCGGTGACGTCCGCGACCTCCACCGAGAGCTCGGCGGTACGGATCACCTGCTGCGGCAGCCCCGGCTTCTTCGCCGCGCCGCCCGCCCCGCCCTTCGCGGCCCCCTCCGAGGCCGCCCCGGGAGCCGCCGCCCCCGCCGCGCCCCGGTCGTCCGCCTTCGCGGCGCCCTTGTCCGAGCCCCCCGTGCTGTCGTCCGCGCCGCCCGCCGCGCAGCCGCCCAGTGCCAGTGCGGCGGCCAGCAGCACCGCCGCCGCGCCCGTGTGTCCTCGTGCCCGCATAACCGTTCCCCCCGAGGTCGGTGACATGTGGTGCCTGTAGGACGCGGCGGCCCGCCGGGCGGGTCCCGGGCCCGGGTACCGAACCGATCACGGTCCGGACTCGTTCCGGCACCCCGGGCCCGATACGGGAGTTCCGGTGCGGTTTGAGAGAGTGGGCGCATGCACACACGCACCGGACACGTCGTCGTCATCGGGGGCGGCATCGCCGGCCTCGCCGCCGCGCACCGGCTCGTCGGCGCCGGACTGCGCGTGACCGTCCTGGAGGCCTCAGGACGGCTCGGCGGCAAGCTGCGCGCCGGGGAGATCGCCGGCGCCCCCGTCGACCTCGGCGCCGAGTCGATGCTGGCCCGCCGCCCCGAGGCCGTCGACCTCGCCCGCGCCGTCGGCCTCGGCGAGCGGCTCCAGGCCCCCGCCACCGCCACCGCGTCCGTGTGGACCCGCGGCGCCCTGCGCCCCATGCCCAAGGGCCACGTCATGGGCGTCCCCGGCGACCCCGCCGCGCTGGCCGGGCTGCTCTCCGAAGAGGGCCTCGCCCGCATCGCCCGCGAGCGCGAGCTGCCCCCCGGCGACCCCGGCGAGGACGTCGCCGTCGGCGCGTACGTCGCCGAACGCCTGGGCCGCGAGGTCGTCGACCGGCTCGTCGAACCGCTCCTCGGCGGCGTCTACGCGGGCGACGCCTACACGATCTCGATGCGCGCCGCCGTACCCCAGCTCCACGAGGCCGCCCGCACCCACGCCTCGCTCCTGGACGGCGTGCGCGACCTCCAGGAACGGGCCGCCGCCCGGCAGCAGACCGGCCCCGTCTTCATGGGCCTGGACGGCGGCGTCGGCACCCTGCCCGGCGCCGTCGCCGACGCCGTGCGCGCCGCGGGCGGCGAGATCCTCACCCGTACCCCCGTACGGGAGCTCACCCGCGCCGCCGACGGCTGGCGGGTGCGCACCGCCGAGCGCGTCATCGAGGCCGACGGCGTCGTCGTCGCCACCCCCGCCGGACCCGCCGCGCACCTGCTCGCCGCCGACGCCCCGGCCGCCGCCGCCGAACTCGGCCGCGTCGAGTACGCCTCCATGGCCCTGGTCACCCTCGCCTTCCGCCGCGAGGACACCGCAGCCCTGCCCGCCGGATCGGGCTTCCTGGTGCCGCCCGTCGACGGCCGCACCATCAAGGCGTCCACCTTCTCCGCCCAGAAGTGGGGCTGGGTCGCCGACCGCGCCCCCGGCCTGTTCCTGCTGCGCACCTCGGTGGGACGGCACGGCGAGACCGAGCAGCTCGGCCGCGACGACGCCGACCTCGTCGCCGTCTCCCTCGCCGACCTCCAGGACGCCACCGGCCTGTCCGCGCGGCCCGTCGCCACCGAGGTCACCCGCTGGGACGACGGCCTGCCGCAGTACCCCGTCGGCCACCTCGACCGCGTCACCCGCGTCCGCGACGCCGTCGGCAAGCTCCCCGGACTGCGCGTCTGCGGCGCCGCCTACGACGGCGTCGGCATCCCCGCGGTGGTCGCCAGCGCCCACCGCGCGGCCGACGAGATCATCGCCACGTCGAAAACCCCCCACCCTGGTGCGGGGCACCCTTCGTGACGGGCGAGAATGGGGGCATGAGTGCGCCCGAAAAGATTCCGAACGCCGGTAAGAAGGCGAAGGACCTCAACGAGGTCATCCGCTACACCCTGTGGTCTGTCTTCAAGCTGCGCGACGTCCTGCCCGAGGACCGGGCCGGCTGGGCCGACGAGGTCCAGGAGCTGTTCGACCAGCTCGCGGCCAAGGACGTCACCGTCCGCGGCACCTACGACGTCTCCGGCCTGCGCGCCGACGCCGACGTCATGATCTGGTGGCACGCCGAGACCTCGGACGAGCTGCAGGACGCGTACAACCTCTTCCGCCGCACCAAGCTGGGCCGCGCCCTGGAGCCGGTCTGGTCGAACATGGCGCTGCACCGCCCCGCCGAGTTCAACAAGTCGCACATTCCGGCCTTCCTGGCCGACGAGACGCCGCGCGACTACGTCAGCGTCTACCCCTTCGTGCGCTCCTACGACTGGTACCTGCTGCCCGACGAGGACCGCCGCCGCATGCTCGCCGACCACGGCAAGATGGCCCGCGGCTACCCCGACGTCCGCGCCAACACCGTCGCCTCGTTCTCGCTGGGCGACTACGAGTGGCTGCTGGCCTTCGAGGCCGACGAGCTGTACCGCATCGTCGACCTCATGCGCCACCTGCGCGCCTCCGAGGCCCGCATGCACGTGCGCGAGGAAGTCCCGTTCTACACCGGCCGCCGCAAGAGCGTCGCGGACCTGGTGGCGGGCCTGGCCTGACGGCCCAGCGACCTGGTGGCGAGCCCGACGCGGAGGTCGGACCCGCCACCCTCGACCCGGAAGATCAGACGACCGGCGGGAGCGCGGGCACTACGCCCGGCTCGACAACCGCCCGTCGCTCCAGCGACACCGGGTCCGGCTCCGGGTGCGGCGCGCACGCAGCGCGCCGCACCGGCGTCTTCCCGTGCAGCAGGTAGTCCTCCAGATAGCCGTTGACGCACGCGTTGGCGCCGCCACCGATCCCGTGGGTGCCCGCGTCCCGCTCCGTCACCAGGACCGACCCCTCGAGCCTGCGCTGCAGCTCCAGCGCCCCCTCGTACGGCGTCGCCGCGTCCCGCTCGGCCGCCAGGATCAGCGTCGTGGGCAGGGCGCCCTCCGCCGTGCGGATGTCCACCGGCCGCTGCCGGGGCGCCGGCCAGTACGCGCACGGCAGGTTCATCCACGCGTTGTCCCACGTCTCGAACGGCGCGGTCCGCGCGATCCGGGTGTTGTCCCGGTCCCACACCTTCCAGTCCGTCGGCCACGGCGCGTCGTTGCACTCCACGGCCGTGTACACCGCGTTGCCGTTCTCGTCGTCCCAGGCCGCCTCCGGCTGCGGGGACGCCTGGTCGACCAGCGGCTTGGGGTTGCCCCGCAGGTACTCCGACAGCGCCGTCGCCCGCTGCGCCCAGTAGTCGTCGTAGTAGCCCGCCTTGAGGAACGCGGCCTGCAGCTGGCCCGGTCCGACCTTGCCGCCGGCCGGCTGGTGCGCGAGCCGGGCGCGCACCCGCTCGTAGCTCTCCAGCACCTCACCGGGCGTGGCGCCCAGGTGGTAGACCTTGTCGTGCTTGGCCGTCCAGGCGCGGAAGTCCGCCCAGCGGCGCTCGAACGCCAGGTTCTGGTCCAGGTTGTTGCGGTACCAGATCTGGTCCGGGTCCGGGTTCACCGCCGAGTCGAACACCATCCGCCGCACGTGCCCCGGGAACAGCGTCGCGTACAGCGCCCCGAAGTACGTGCCGTAACTGGCGCCCATGTACGTCAGCTTCTTCTCGCCCAGCGCCGCCCGCAGCACGTCCAGGTCCCGGGCGTTGTTGAGCGAGGTGTAGTGCCGCAGCGCGGGCCCCGCGTCGCGCGCGCAGCCCTGCGCGTACGCCTTCGCCCGCGCGACGCGCTCCTTCTTGTACGACTCCGAGGGCTCCGCCGGAGCCTGGGTGGGCGCCTTCGCGAAGTCCGCCGGGTCCTGGCAGGACAGCGGCGCCGAGCGCCCCACCCCGCGCGGCGCGTAGCCCACGATGTCGTACGCCCGGGCGATCCGCTTCCACTCCGGCATCTCGGAGACCATCGGGAAGTACATCGAGGACGCCCCGGGACCACCGGGGTTGAAGACGAACGCGCCCTGCCGCTCGGCCGCCGGGCCCGACGCCCGCCGCCTGCTCACCGTCAGCTCGATGGTGCGCCCGTCCGGCTTCGCGTAGTCGAGCGGCACCTTCACCGTGCCGCACTCCACGGACGGGGGCAGCGCCTCGACCGCGGCGCACCGGCCGAAGGAGATCCCCGCGGCGCCCGCGCGCGACGCGGCCACGGCCGTGCCCCGCGTCTCCGCCGTCCTCGTGTCGAGGCTCCCGGCGGGGGCGGCGGTGAGTGCGGACAGGACCACCGAACCCAGGGTCCCGTACAGCGCTACTGCTCTCATCACGATCCCTTCGTGCACGTGCGCGCGGCGCAAGACCGCAGAACAAAGGGATACTTGGAGGCGCCCAGGGCGATGTAAAGGACCGCTGTGCGGTGTCGGGGGTCAATGACCCCGATGCACCGTACGACCACTCCTCAGAGCGGTCCGCAGCGCCGGGTCGTCGAGCACCCGTACGCCGCCGACGGCCAGCGCCGTCAGCGGATCGGCCACCTCGACGCGGGTCAGCAGCGACTGCCCGGCGGGGGAGGCCCAGCGGGTGTACGGATGGACCTCGATCCGGGCGACGACCAGGCAGCCCCCGGTCAGCACCAGCGGCAGCACGAACCACGCCAGGTCCGTGCCCCCGGGCCCCAGGCCCGCCGGCAGCAGCGCGCTCGCCAGGGCGAGCGCGGCCGTCAGCAGGGCCGCGCCGCGCACCGCGCGCACGCCCCGGGCCACCGAGCCGCGGGCGGCGTCGGGCACCGCGAGGCCCGCGGCGACCAGCCGGTCGGCCAGCAGGCGCACGGCGTCGGCGGCGGCCGTCGCGGAGCGCACGGCGGCTATCTCCGACTGGCCGCCGGGGCCGATGGCCCCGATCACCGAGCGCTCCAGGTCGTCGGTGCCCTCCGGGTCGACGACGGTGGCCCAGCCGGTGTGCGCGAGCAGCAGGCGGCGGCCCCGGTGCATGGTGACCAGCGCCAGGTCGGTGACCCGCAGCGGGCCGCCGGAGAGGAACGCGGCCTCGTAGCGGCTCAGTTCGCCCGGGGCGTGGAGGTCGTGCGTCCCGTGGGTCCGGTCGGCCCCGGCCGGGCGGGCCGGGTCCCCGGCGGCCGGCTGGGCGGCCTCGGCCGCGGCCAGGCACAGCCGCGCGCAGCTGACACCGGCCACCGCGCAGGAGACCAGCAGGAAGAGGATCCACACCATGCGCGGTGTTGTACGTGACACGGCACGGGGCGCGCCAGGGGATTTCCAGGATGTGGGACGGGCCCGGGCCGCCGGGGCCTCACGGCGTCCGGCTCGTCGGCGGCGGGCTGGTCACGGGCGTGTCGACGGGGGCCGGGCCGGTGGGACCCGGGCCGCCCGTGTCCGGGGCGATCGGGGCAGGGCCGGTCGGGTCCGGGCCGCCCGGGTCCTGGCCGGTGGGGGACGTCTCGTCCGGGGCGACCGGGGCGGCCGGGCGCGGTGTGGCGCCGGGCACGGGCGGCGGCGGGCCGCTCGGTGACGCGGTGGCGCTGTCCGCCGCGATCGCGTCGAAATCGACCAGGCCGGTGGCCTCCAGGACGTGGATGTGGTCGAGCACGGTGGTGTTGGCGTCGTCGGCGAGCTCGCGCACCAGCGTGTTGCGGGTGCTGTTGCGGACCTGCGCGACCAGCGCGAACACCTTGCCGTGCGCCGCGCGCAGCAGGTTGGCGAACTTGCGCTGGTAGTCGAGGCCGCTCGCGGCCGTCAGCTCCCGCAGCCAGCCCTGCTGCTGGGCGTTGGGCTGGTCGGGCAGCTCCATCCCCAGCCGCGCCGCCACCTCGCGCACCCGCGCGTCCAGGTACGCGTGCCCCTCCACCAGGTGCTCGCCCGCCACCGAGACCGCCCGGGTCGGCGCCCTGCCGATCGCCTGCTGGCCGGCCGGGACCTCCCAGAGGCCGGCCAGCCTGACCCGTACGACGAAGTCCCGGTCGGTGGCGGACAGCGGCCCCCACTCGGTCGGCACCGACCCGGCGGCCGGCTGGGCCCGCGGGGTCCCGGAGCGGTCGGCGTACGACCACAGGGGGAAGAGGACGGCGGCGATCGTGGCCACCAGGGCGACGGCTATCAGCCCGGATCCGGTGGCCCTGGCGGGCGTGGTGACGAAGCGCATGGGGTGCCTCCTGCGTGCGGCCCCGCACGCTAGCCCGCGGGGAGGCGCTCGCGCGGGCCGTTCCGCGAAGTGCCAGGAAGGCCCCTGTGGGCGTGGTCACGTTGGCCCCGAGCGCCCCTCGACCCACCGGTGGTGTTGGTACGTTGACGGGTTGCCCGGGGCCGGATGGCCCGGCGGCGGCCGACCTCCGCTCAGCCGCTGGAGCCCCCGCAGCTGGAGCTGGAACTCCCGCAGCTCGAACTCGAACTCCCGCAACTGGAACCGGAGCTGGAGCCGCCGCAACCGGACCCGCCGCAGCTGCTTCCGCCGCTACCACCACAACCACCGCTGCCGGAGGAGCAGTTCGACCCGCCGCCGCCCCCGCAGCCGGAGCCGCCCGGAGTGGACGAGGCGCACCAGGTCGCCGAGGCGTTGCAGGCGATCGGGGCGCCCGACGAGGACGACGACGTGGCCGCCGCCAGCGACGAGCGGCGGGCATCGCGGGTCACCAGCTGCGCGGCCGCCTGGAGTTGGGCCCGCAGCACCGGGTCGGGCAGGGCCCGCAGGCCGAACAGCGCCACGAGGTGCGCCGGATCGTGCGGCGCGGCCGGGTTCGGGACGGCGGTCGGGGCGCCGTGCACGCGCACGTACCCCTCGCGGTACTCCAGGACGGCGGCGCGCCCGGACGCCGAGATCCGCTTCCCGCCCGCCGCGGTGCACGCACCGGCGACCAGGAAGCCGACGAACAGGCCGGGGATCACCTTCAGCACGAACGGCACCGGGATGTCGTCCGCGGTGGCGTCCGCCAGGTCCACCACCGTCAGCACGACCGACACCACGGCCACCAGGACGTGGCACAGCAGCACGGTCGCACCGCGCCGCCGCAGCCGCCGCCCCACCGCGGGCGGGACCAGCAGCCCGCGCGCCGCGAGCCCGTCGCCGACCTCCTGCACCGCGGGGCCGCGCATCACCGCGAGCCGCAGGTGGTGCAGGGCCCCGCTCGGCGCGGCCGCGTGCTCGGCCAGCACGGCCCGCTCCACCGGCTCGCGGGCCGCGGCGCCCGGCCGGACCGACACGATGCCGGGGCCGCCGATCACCAGGCGGCCGTCGGAGTGCAGGGCGGCCAGTGCGGCGTCCACGACCCGGGCGGGCCCGCCCGTCAGGAAGGCGGCCTCCGCCACGTCGTGCACCCGGGCGCCCGGGCCCCGGCGCCGGGCCCGGCTCACCCCGGTGATCAGGAAGGCCGAGGTGGCCACGGCGTACGCGTACACGAGCAGCGCGAGCGTGTTCACGGCCGTCCACCCCCGCCCAGCGCGTCACGGGCGGCCCACACCAGGCGCCGGGCCCGGCCCGGCGGCCTCGCCCCGGCCCGCTCCTGCCACCAGCGGGTCAGCAGCCGCCGCGCCCGCGGGTCCGCGGGCCGCCCGGCGACCAGCAGGTGCTCGGCGAAGTCCAGGGCGTCGCGCCGGTAGCCGTCCCGCATCGGACGGGACCTGGCGTACGAGGAGAACGCGGACCGGTACGCGTCGCCGAGGATCTCCGGCAGCTCCGGCGCCACCTTGGCCACGACCCCGGCGCGCTTGGCGACCAGGGCGCGGGCCTGCACCCCCAGGCGCCGGGTGTCGAAGCCGCCGGGGGCGGGGGTGCCCGCGACCAGCGCGGACAACAGCGAGGTCTGCGCGAGCGCCAGCCGCTGCCGCGCGGCGGCGGTGTCGGCGGGGGTAGGGGAAGGGGCCGGGGCGAGGGCGGACGGCGCGGCGGCGGTGGGCATGGGCGCGCCCGACGCCCGGGCACCCGCGCCGACGAGGACGGGCGCGGTGTCGCGGACGCCGGACGACAGGCCGCCGCTGACGGGCGCGATGCCGTGGGTACGGCGTACGGCGTCATGGGTGACCGGTGACGTGTCACGCGTGCGGCGTGCCGCGTCAAGGGTGACCGGTGACATGTCACGCGTACGACGTGCCGCGTCACCGGTCACACGCCCCCGGCCGCCGTCGATCACGACTCCTCCGCCGTCCCCCAGCCGGGCGGTCTCGCGGATCACCCGCAGTTCGGACTCCAGCTCCGCGGCGGGCGGGAAGTCGTCGTCGCGCTCCAGGAGCACCCCCGGCGGGCACACCCGTGAGCGCAGCTCGGCGAGCACCCGCAGGACCGCGGGCGGCACCGGGTGCGCGTGCGTGTCGTGCCAGACGCCGTCCCGCTCGACACCGCCCGCCACGTGCACGTACGCGATCGCCTCCACCGGCAGCTCGGCCAGCGCCCGGGCCGGGTCCTCCCCCCGGTTGACGTGGTTGGTGTGCAGGTTCGCCACGTCGATCAGCAGCCGTACGCCGGTCCGCTCGACCAGCTCCGCCAGGAACTGGCCCTCCGTCAGCTGCTCGCCGGGCCAGTTGACCAGCGCGGCGATGTTCTCCAGGGCCAGCGGCACGGGCAGCGCGTCCTGGGCGATGCGCACGTTCTCGCACAGCACGTCCAGCGCGTCCCAGGTGCGCGGCACCGGCAGCAGGTGGCCCGCTTCGAGCCGCGGCGACGCGGTGAGCGGCCCCCCGCCCCGTACGAACGCGATGTGCTCGGTCACCAGCGGCGTCCCCAGCAGCTCCGCCTTCGCCGCGAGCTGCGCGAGCCGGTCCGCGTCGGGCCGGTCCGCGCCGCCCAGGCCGAGCGAGACGCCGTGCGGCACCACGGTCACGCCGCGCTCGCGCAGCGCGGCCAGCGGTGCGGGCAGGTGGTCGGCGCAGAGGTTCTCCGCGACCACCTCGACCCAGTCCAGGCCGGGCAGCGACGCCACGGCGTCCGCGATCTCCGGCCGCCAGCCGATCCCCACCCCGAGTCCGTGCGTGAGCTTCCCCATGTCCCCCTCCTCCGCGCCCCGATGTCAGGCGGTGCAGGGGTTGTCGCCCCGTCGCGAGGCGATGAACCCAGGGAGGGGGACGTTCAGAGGTTCATTTGAGGTTCCGCCGACCTCGCCGGGCCGATCGACGCGGTCCTACGGGCGCTCGGTGTGGATCGCCCCCGGCATCCCCGGCATCCCGGGCATGCCCGAGGTCCCTGACGTCTCCTGGTCGCCGGGGAGCGGTTCGGTGGAGGGCCGCGAGGTGAAGGACAGGTCGGACCGCGTCGGCTCGGCCGGGGTCGGGGACGCCGGGGCGCCGGGACCGGGCGGCGGGGGACCGGTGGGGCTCGCGGTGGCCGCGCCGGCGGCCTCGTTGGCGAGCGCGTCGAAGTCGACCAGGCCGGTCGCCTCCAGCATCGTGATGTGGTCGAGCACGGTCTGGTTGGCGTCGCTGGCGAGCTGGCGGATCAGGGTGTTGCGGGTGGTGTGGCGGACCTGGGCGATCGCGCCGAACACCTTGCCGTGCGCGTTGCGCAGCAGGTTGGCGAACTTGACCTCGTAGTCCCGTCCGCTCGCCGCCGTCAACTCCCGCAGCCAGCCCTGCTGTTGCTCATTGGGCTGGTTGGGCAGCTCCACCCCGAGCTTCGCCGCGGTCTCCCGGGCGCGCCGGTCGAGGTCGGTGTGGCCGACGACCAGGTGGTCGCCGGCCGCCTTGATCGCCTCGCTGGGCGCCCGCTCCAGGGCCTGCTGCCCGGCCGGCAGCTCCCAGAGCCCGGCCAGGCGCACCTTGACCAGCAGGTCGCGGTCGGCGGCCGAGAGCGGACCCCAGCGGGTGGGCACGGTGGAGGCGGCGAGGTTCGCCTGCCCGGTCCCGGACCGGTCGGCGTAGGACCACACCGGGAACGCGAGCGCCCCCACGGTGGCCAGCAGGGCCACCACGACGAGGACCGTACCGTTGACACGCCGCAACAAAACGCCTCCCGCGAACTCACGAACTCCCGCCCACCGCACGCGCCGTGCGTACCGGACAGTACGGCTCGCGGGGCGCCGGTGTTCAGAGTTGCCGGAGTCCGTGGAAGAGGCGTCGGCGGAGGGGCCGGCGGAGGGGTCGGCGTACCGGGACTACGCGGAGGGCCCTTCGCCGCCCACGTACTGCGACACCACCGTGCACGACCCGGGGGCGATCTCCGTGAAGCCCGCGTCCCTGACCACCGGCAGGCCGCTCGTCGTGAGCGAGGACCACTGGTCGCGGGCGGCCGTGCGCACCTCCAGCGGGAAGCCCGCCTCCCGCCACGCCTTGCGGGCGTCGTCCGGCAGCTCCCACCACAGCAGCTGCGCCCCGTGGCCGACCTGCGCCATCTCCTTGCCGGTGGACATCCGGAGATCCGGGTTCAGCCACAGCACGGCCTGCGCCGGAACGGGCGCCTCCGCGGGGCCGGTCTCCTCGGCGGGGCCGGGCGCCTGTGCCTCCGCGAGACCTGCCTCCCGCGCCTCCGCCGGGCCGGTCTCCCGCGCCTGGTCCGCCGGGCCTGCCGAGTCCTCCGGGCGCTCCGACTCCTCCGGCTCCTCCGGGTCGGTCAGCTCCGTGCCCGAGACCTGGAGCTTGGCCAGCTCCTTGGGCCAGCCGTCCAGCGGGACCGGAGGGAACACCCGCACCTGTGCGGTGTCACCGGTCACGGTGATACCGGGCAGCTCGGCGGCCCGCCGCCACTCCCCGCCCCTGGCCCGGCGCACCACCTTGCGGATCCGGGCGTCCTGCCAGTCCCGTACCGCCTCCGCCCACTCGCCCTCGCCCAGCGCACGGTCGTCGGACAGCATCACCAGGACCGCGCGCGCCGCCGTCCGCAGGGCGTCGGTGCGGGCGGGCGGTTCGGCCTTCTCGATGCGCACGACCAGCGGCAGGACGTACTGCGGGGCCTCGTCGCGCGCGGTGCGCTCGGTGCGGAACGGGCTGCCCGAGCCCTCGGGTGCGGTGTCGTTGCTGCTCACCCGGCCAGTCTGCCACCGCGGCCGCGCCGCCCCGGACCGGGCCCGCGCTCCCAGTGCCGGTCCCGTCGCCGTCCTTGGCAGAAGGACCCGTTCCGGGCGACGATGCCCCGCATGAAGAGCGATCTCTTTTCCACCGAACACCTCGCACAGCAGGCCACCGTCCCCGGGATGTCCCTGCAGAACGCCAAGTCGGTCAAGTACGCCGTGAACGGGGAGATGCACGCACGGCAGGGCGCCATGATCGCCTTCCGCGGCAACCTCCAGTTCGAGCGCAAGGGCCAGGGCATCGGCGGCATGCTCAAGCGCGCCGTCACCGGCGAGGGCCTGCCGCTGATGGCCGTGCGCGGCCAGGGCGAGGCGTGGTTCGCGCACGAGGCGCAGAACTGCTTCATCGTCGACATCGAGCAGGGCGACGCCCTCACCATCAACGGCCGCAACGTGCTCTGCTTCGACGCGACCCTCTCGTACGAGATAAAGACGGTGAAGGGCGCCGGGATGACCGGCGGCGGCCTCTTCAACAGCGTCTTCACGGGGTACGGCAAGCTCGCCGTGGTCTGCGAGGGCAACCCGATCGTCATCCCCGTCGCCCCGCAGTCCCCGGTCTTCGTCGACACCGACGCCGTCGTCGGCTGGAGCGCCCAGCTGCACACCTCCCTGCACCGCTCGCAGTCCGTCGGCTCGATGATCCGCGGCGGCTCCGGCGAGGCCGTGCAACTCAAGCTGGAGGGCGAGGGGTTCGTGATCGTACGGCCCAGCGAGCTCACTCCGCAGAAGGCCTCGGCCAACTGAGGCTGCACGGCGTCGGCCGCCGCTACGCCACCGGCGGGCCCTGGGTGCTGCGCGGCGTCGGCCTCACCGTGGAGCCCGGCACCCTGGTGCGCGTCGAGGGGCCCAACGGCGGTGGGAAGTCCACCCTGTTGAGGCTGCTCGCCGGTGTCGACGCGCCCACCGAGGGCCGGATCACCGGACGGCCGCGCACGGCGTACGTGCCCGAGCGGTTCCCCGCCGCCCTGCCCTTCACCGCCACCGGTTACCTGGTCCACCTCGGCCGGATCCACGGGCTGCGGCGGGGCGAGGCGGCGGCCCGGGCGGGGCGCTGGCTGGAGCGGTTCGGCGCGGCGGCCCACGCCCGCACCCCGCTCGCCGAACTGTCCAAGGGAAGCAGCCAGAAGATCGCCGTCGTCCAGGCCCTGCTCGCCGAGCCCGGGCTCCTGGTCCTGGACGAGGCCTGGACGGGCCTCGACGGTGCGGCCCGCGCGGAACTGGACCGGGCCGTGCGCGAGCGGGTCGCGGCGGGCGGCGCCGTCGTCTTCGTCGACCACGACCCGCGGCGCCTCGCCGGGGCGGCGGACCGGGTGCACGCGGTCGCGGACGGCCGGGTGGCGGCCCGGCGGGGAGCGGAGCCGGAGCCCCGGGTGCGGATCACGGCCTCGGGCGGGCGGCTGCCGCTGCCCGGGGACCTGCCGGGCGCGCCCTCGTACACCAGGGACGCCCGGGGGCAGCTGCTCCTCACGGTCGGCGCCCAGCACTCCGACGCGGTCCTGCGCGCCCTGCTCGCCGCCGAACCGCCGTGGAGCATCCGCCGCCTGGACACCGGGACGACCGCGCCCGGGCCCACCACCTCCGCTTCTGACTCCGTCGCGCCCGGGAGCGAGCGGTGACCGCGCTGCTCCGCTACCACCTGGCCCTGCTGCTGCGCTCGCAGCGCTGGCTGCCCCCGGCGCTGCTCTACACCGCCGCCGTGGCGGTCGGCGTGCAGGCGGGTGATCCGGTGCTCGGTTCGCTGGGCTTCGCGGTGGCGGGCCTGGTGCCCGCGACGGTGTGGCTCGTACGGATCTGCCTGGACCAGGAGCCGCCCGCCGCCCGCGCCGTCGTCGCCGCCGCTTCGGGGCGGTCCCGCGCCCATGTGGCCGCGGTGCTCGGTGCCGTGTGCTGCATGACATTGCTCGGTGCCATGGCAGTGTGCGCGGTCACCTGGCTCGGCGCGCCGGTGGACGACCACCGCGAGATCGCCGTCGCCCGGGTCCCGGCCGCGCTCGCCGGACTGCTCGCCGCGCTCGTCTGCGTCCTGGTCGGCGCCGCCGTCGGCACCCTGTGCGCCCGCCCCCTGGTACGGGCCCGCGGCTGGTCCGTCGCGACCGCGCTCGCGGGCGCCGTCCTCGCCCTGGTGGTGCCCGGCTCACCGGCCGGGGCCGCGGTCACGGACCTGGTCACCGGTTCGCGCGCGGGGACGGTCCCGCTGTCCTTGCTGCCCCTGGCCGGGGCCGTGGCCCTCGCGGCGGGGGCCCTTGCGGTGGCCTGCCGGGTGGGGGAGCGGCGCGGTGAGTAGGCTCGGCGGCATGGACGGAACGGAGCGGCGCGACGACGCGGACCGGGCGGGCGACGAGGACGGCTCGTACTGCGGTACGGGTCCGGGCGCACCGGCCGCCACCGGCGACGGGTCCGCCACCGGCCCCCGGGCGGAGTGCGTGCTGTGCCGGGAGCCGACCGAGTACCCGGAGTCGACCAGGGGGATCACGCTCTGCCCGGTCTGCGAGTGGCAGGAGGCCCAGCGCTCGGCCTGCTCGGGCTGAACGCCAGGCCCCGGGCCTTTCGTCGGCCTCAGGCCGGGTCAGGGAGTGCCCCCCTGGCTCAGTCCAGGCCGTCCGCCATCAGCTCGGACACCTTCACGAAGCGGTAACCGCGCGCCCGCAGCTGCGGGACCACCTTCTCGATCGCCTGCTCGGTCACCGGCGCGGCGCTGCGGGTGCAGTGCATCACCACCAGCGACCCCGGTTTCACGCCCGCGAGCACCTGCTCGGCGACCGCGTCCGGGTCCTTGGCGAACGCGTCGCCGCTCACCACGTCCCACTGCACCGCCGTGACCTTCGCGGGAGCCAGCGACTTCAGCGCCGCGTCGTCGTAACAGCCGCCGGGGAAGCGGAAGTACGGGACGACGTTGCGCGCGCCCGCCTTGCGGAAGGCGTCGAAGGCTCGGCGCACGTCCGCCGCCTGGTCCCGCTTCCGGATGACCGGCAGGCCGTAGCAGTCGGGCTTGAAGGAGTAGTGGCTGTAGGAGTGGTTGGCGATCTCGAAGTTGGGGTCGTTGCCGATCGCCTTGGCCTGGGCCGGGTACTCCTCGGCCCAGCGGCCGGTCATGAACACCGTCGAGGGCACCTTGAGCCGGCGCAGCGTGCCGATCAGCGACGGGTTGTCGAAGTGCTCGCCGCGCGCGGCCCGGGGGCCCTGGTCGGCGGTCATGTCGGCGTCGAAGGTCAGCGCCACTACCCGGGCCGCGGACTTGGGGCCGCGGGCGAAGACCGGGGTCAGGCCGCCGGGGCCGGGCGCCAGGGTGGGCGGGCGCCGGGTGGACGGGCCGGGGGAGGCGCCGGGCGCGGACGGCGTGGCGTCGGGGTGCCCGGCCGCCCTGGACGGTCCTGGCGCGTGCGCCGCCCCTTCGCGGGACGTGTCGGAGCCGCCCCCGCCGCAGCCGACGAGGACGGTGCCCAGAATCGCGAGCGCCGTCAGCTTTCGTACAGAAATGGTCACCCACGGAAAGTAGCCGATCACCGGCCCGGGTCCGTGCTCCGACCCCGCCCGCGCGGCAGGCGGGGCCGGACGCGGTCCCTCGGCGGACCGCGGCGCCCGCCGTCACACGGGCGCTCTCACGCGGTCCCCGTCACGCGGCGGCGACCAGCTTCATGTAGCGGGTCCAGTCCCACAGCGGACCGGGGTCGGTGTGGGTGGCGCCGGGCACCTCGCTGTGCCCGATGACGTGGGCGCGGGTGCGCGGGATCCCGTACCGGTCGCACACCGCGGCCGTCAGCAGGGCCGACTGACGGTACATCACATCGGTGAACCACTCGGGCTCGTCGACCCAGCCCTCGTGCTCGATGCCGATGCTCCGGGTGTTGTACGTCCAGTTGCCCGCGTGCCAGGCGATGTCCTTCTCGCGCACGAACTGGCCCACGTAGCCGTCGCCGGACGCCACCATGTAGTGCGAGGACACCTGGCGGGCCGGGTCCTGGAAGATCCGCATCGCGTCCTGGAACGTCTCCTGGGTGACGTGGATGACGACGTACTGGACCGGATGGGCGGCCGGGCGGTCGGAGACCGTGTAGTTGGACGTGGAGGCCGGGATCCAGTGGGTGGGCGGATAGTCCGCCGCCTGCGCCCGCCCGGTGGCGAGCGCCCCGAGGGCGGCGGTCGCGGCGCCCGCGGCGGCGCCGCGCAGCAGTCGGCGGCGCGAGGGTCTGGCGAGGTCCATGGGCACTCCCCGGGGTGCGGCGGGACCGACGTTCCTATCGCGCGCATGACAAGCCGTGCGGGACGAGCCGCGCGTGACGGGTCGTGCGAGACGGGTCGTGCATGACGAGTGCGGCGACGGGGCGGGCGTCGGCGGTGACGCGGCCCATGATGGGGGCGGCGCCACGGCCTTGCCAAGGTGCCGCGAGACATGCCAGAGGTGGGGCCAATGGCGGTGCCGGGGGGCGGGGAGAACCGCAGGTGGACGCGGTGCGGCCGGAGGCCCTGGCGGGACCTCCGGCCGCGCGGCGGACGTCGGGGCGGGGGAGTGCGGGCCGCGGGGCTCAGCCCTCGGAGAGCAGCCGGCGCCGGGACTCCTCGACGTCGAAGTCCGCCTTGGGGTACTGCGGGTCCATCGCCTCCAGGTGTTCGAGCAGCAGCTTGCTGATCGCCCAGTTGCGGTACCACTTGCGGTCCGAGGGGACCAGGTACCAGGGCGCGGCGTCCGTGGAGCAGCGCTCCAGCGCGATCTCGTACGCCTCCTGGTACGCGGGCCACAGGGCCCGCTCCTCGATGTCGCCCGGGTTGAACTTCCAGTGCTTGTCCGGGTTGTCGAGGCGTTCGAGGAGCCGGCGCCGCTGCTGCTCGTACGAGATGTGCAGGAAGACCTTGACCACGGTGACGCCGTCGTCGGCGAGGGACTTCTCGAAGCGGTTGATCTGGCCGTAGCGGCGGCCGAGCTGGGCGCGCGGGACCAGCTCGCGGACCCGGGCGATCAGCACGTCCTCGTAGTGCGAGCGGTCGAAGATGCCGATCTCGCCCGGGCGCGGCAGCTCCCGCATGATCCGCCACAGGAACGGGTGGTTCTGCTCCTCCGGCGTGGGCGCCTTGAAGGCCTTGATGCGGCAGCCGGAGGGGTTGAAGAGGCCGATCACGTGCTTGACCGTGCCGCCCTTGCCGCTGGTGTCCATGCCCTGCAGGACCAGCAGCAGGCGGCGGCGGTCGCCCGAGGTGCTGCCCGCGTACAGGCGCTCCTGGAGGTCGGCGAGGCGTTCGCCCATCCGGGCGGTGTCGGCGAGTGCGGCGGCCTTGTCGGAGGGCCCGGCCGGGGTGGCGTCGGCGGGGAAGGCGGACAGGTCGACGCGCTCGCCCTCGGGCACGCGCAGGACGTCGCGCAGCGGGCCGCCGGGCTTGGCCCCGCGCTTGCTCCCGGGCTCGGACCCGTGCTTGCCGCCGGTCTGGGCCTTGGCGCCGCCCTTGGCCTTGGCGGCTTCCTTGGCCTTCTCCGTGGCCTTGGCCGTGGACTTGTCCTTTGCCTTGCCCTTGGACGTGCTCCCGCCCCCGGACGCGGCCTTGTGCGCACCCTTGTCGTGCTTGGCCTTGTCGTCCTTCTTGGCCTTGGCCCCGCCCTTGCCGCCCTTGTCCTTCTTCGCCACCGCGCACCCCTTCCGGTCCGGTCCGTGGCACGATCCTGCGCCGGATCGGCCCGGCCCGCACCTCATCGGCGGCCGGGCCCGGACCGTCCGCGACGGCCCGGGCCCCGCCCCGCCCGGCGCTCAGGGCGCGGGCGCGCTCACTGCCAGGGGCCGGTGACCGCGAACGTCGTCCCCGGCGTGTAGCAGTTCACGTACATCGTGTCCCCGTCCGGCGAGAACGTGATCCCGGCGAACTCGCCCCACTCGGGCTCCTGCGGCGTCCCGATGTCCTGCGCGCCGCGCGCCATCGCGTACACCTCGCCCCGGGTGGTCAGGCCGAAGACGTGCTGCGCCCCGAGGCCGTCCTCGCACACCATCAGCCCGCCGCTCGGCGCCAGGCAGATGTTGTCCGGCGACTCGCCGGGCAGCCGCACGTCCGTGCTCGGGCCGAAGACGATCACCAGGGTCAGCCGTCGCCGGTGCGGCTCGTACTTCCACACCTGGCCGAAGTGGTCCGCCCCCGAGCCGTCGGCCAGGCGCGCGAAGCTGGACACGAAGTACACCGCGCCGCCGCCCCAGTAGCAGCCCTCCAGCTTCTGCGCGTGCGTGATCCCCTTGCGGCCGAAGTCCTGCTGGCGGATGGGCGTCTGACGGGCCATCGGGTCCGGCACCGGTACCCACTCGACGCCCTCGAAGACCGTCCCGGCCTCCTGCACCACCGACAGGTCCGGCACCCCCGGCACCCGCATGGCCTCCAGCTTCCCGCCCGCGCGCAGCGAACCCCGGCCGCACAGCGGCTTCTCGGGCAGGAAGCGGTAGAAGAGCCCGAACGGCCTGACGAAGGCGTCCTCCGTCTCGTACACCACCCCGCTGTGCGGGTCCACGGCGATCGCCTCGTGCGGGAAGCGGCCCATCGCGGTCAGCGGTACGGCGCCGGTGCGGTGCGGGTCGGCCGGGTCGACCTCGAAGATGAAGCCGTGGTCCTTCTCGTAGCCGTTGGTGCCCGCGGTGTCCTCGGTCTCCTCGCAGGTGAGCCAGGTGTGCCAAGGGGTGGGCCCGCCCGCGCAGTTGACGGCCGTACCGGCGACGCCGACGCGTTCGGAGAGCACCCGGTTGCGGGCGTCGAGTTCGAGGACCGTGCAGCCGCCCTTGGCGCCCGGGTCGTAGGTGAGCCCGGCGGTGTGCGGCACCGCGATCGCGGCGGTCACCCGGTTCTCGTGGTTGCGCACCAGACGGGTGCGGCCCCGCGGGCCGGGGAAGGCCCCCATGCCGTCGTGGTTGCTCGGCACCCGCCCCTCGCCGGAGCGCAGGGCGTCGCCCTCCCGGGAGAGCACGCGGTACGAGAATCCCCTCGGCAGGTCGAGCAGTCCGGCCGGGTCGGGCACCAGGGGCCCGTAGCCGGCCCGGCCGCGCGCGGCGGCCGCGGTACCGGCGAAGAGTTCGCTGAAGGCCCCCGCGAAGGCGATGCCGGCGACGGACGCGCCGGTGCGGGCCAGTAGTTGACGTCGTGTTGCGGACATGGTGAGGCAACTCCCTGTTGGCGGACAGGAGGACGTGATGTGCGGTGGAGACTCACGTCCCGTGAAACGTGACGTGGCCCGCATGATGTATCACGTGCGACACCCTGCGGGGAACGGGTTTACACGAGTAACTTCCCGAGGGGCGGGCCGCCCCTCGTGCCCGCCACCGCAGCACGAGGCGCCCCGCGACGCAAGAGGGCCCGTCCCGCGCGACGCGGAACGGGCCCCGGGAGCAGGGAGGTTCAGAGCAGCTCGGCCGTCAGCGTGATCGTCGTGCCCGACAGTGCCACGCTCACCGGGCAGTTCTTCTTCGCGTCCTCGGCCGCCGCGGCGAAGCCCTCCGCGTCCAGCCCCGGCACCTCGCCGCGCACGCTCAGGTGGATCCCGGTGATGCCCTCGCCCGGCTGGAAGGTGACGTCCGCCTTGGTCTCCAGGCGGGTGGGCGGCGTGCCCGCGCCCGCCAGGCCGTGCGAGAGCGCCATCGAGTAGCAGCTGGAGTGGGCCGCGGCGATCAGCTCCTCCGGGCTTGTCTTCCCGTTGGCCTGCTCGGCGCGCGAGGGCCAGGAGACCTGCTGGGAGCCGATGCCGGAGGAGTCGAACGAGACGGTCCCCGCGCCCTTGAGGAGGTCGCCCTCCCAGACGGTGTGGGCGGTACGGGTGGTGGCCATGGAGGTTCCCTTCCGAGTGGGTCCGACGTGCCGTCGGCTCGGCTCTCCAACCTACTGCGCCACCAGCCCCTTCGCGTCCCGGGCCAGGGCGGTCAGCCGGGAGATGGCCCGGAAGTACTTCTTGCGGTACCCGCCGTTCAGCATCTCGTCGCTGAACAGCTCGTCGAAGGGCAGCCCCGAGGCCAGCACCGGCACCTCGCGGTCGTACAGCCGGTCGGCGAGCACCACCAGGCGCAGCGCCGTGGACTGGTCCGGCACCGCCCGCACGTCGGTCAGGCAGACCGCCGCGAGGCCGTCGGTCAGCGCCCCGTACCGGCTGGGGTGCACGCGCGCGAGGTGGTCGAGGAGCGCCGGGAAGTCGTCCAGGGACGCCCCGGGCGTCGCGTACGCGGCCTTGGTGACCTGCTCGTCGGAGAACGGCGGCGGGGCCTCGGGCAGCCCCCGGTGCCGGTAGTCCTGGCCGTCGATGCGCAGCGCGCGGAAGTGCGCCGACAGGCCCTGGATCTCGCGCAGGAAGTCGGCGGCGGCGAACCGGCCCTCGCCGAGCTTGCCCGGCAGCGTGTTGGAGGTCGCGGCCAGCGCCACGCCCGCCTCGACCAGCTTGCCCAGCAGCGTGGAGACCAGGACGGTGTCGCCCGGGTCGTCCAGCTCGAACTCGTCGATGCACAGCAGCCGGTGCCCGCTGAGCGTGCGGACCGTCTGCTGGAAGCCCAGCGCGCCGACCAGGTTGGTCAGCTCCACGAAGGTGCCGAACGCCTTGAGCGCGGGCTCGGCCGGGGTGGCGTGCCACAGCGAGGCCAGCAGGTGGGTCTTGCCGACGCCGTACCCGCCGTCCAGGTAGACGCCGCGCGGCCCGCTGGGCGCGGCCTGCTTCCTGGCGAACCAGCGGCGCTTGCCGCCGCCCGCCGCGTGGGCGCCGCCCAGGCCGGCCGCGAAGGCGCCCAGGACCTGGACCGCCTCGGCCTGGCTGGGCTGGGAGGGATCGGGGACGTACGTCTCGAAGCGTACGGAGTCGAAGCGGGGCGGCGGCACCATCTCCGCGACCAGACGGTCTGCGGGGACGTGCGGCTCGCGGGCGCACAGGGACTGCGGGACCGCTTCGGTTATGGCACTGGTCGACACAGTCCCCAACTTTAAGCGCCGTGCCAGACTGCTCGGCATGCGAAGCCTGTTCCCTGTGACCGACCAGACAGCCGCGGCGACCGACGGGGAGTGGTCCCTGGGGGACCTGGCCGACCGGTACGCGTACCCCCGGGAGGGTGCCTGGCTGCGGGCGAACATGGTGTCCAGCCTGGACGGGGCGGCCCAGCACGAGGGCCGTTCGCAGCCGATCTCCTCCGACACGGACATGCGGATCTTCGGCACCCTCAGGGGGCTCGCGGACGTCGTCGTGGTCGGTGCGGAAACGGTACGCCTGGAGGGTTACCGCCCGGCACGCGCGCGTGACGCCTTCGCCGCGCGCCGGGCCGCCGCGGGCCAGGGCCCGGCCCCCGCGATCGCCGTGGTGACCGCCTCGCTGGACCTGGACTTCACGCTGCCGCTGTTCACCGAGCCGCTGGTGCCGACCCTGGTGGTCACCGGGGCGGCGGCGCCGCGGGAGCGGGTGCGGGCCGCCGAGAAGGCGGGCGCCCTGGTGGTCGTCGCCGGGGACGGGGCGGGCGCGGAGCCGGCCCGGGTGCGGGCGGAGCTGGCCGGGCGGGGCCTGGCGCGGCAGCTGACGGAGGGCGGCCCGCGGCTGCTCGGCCAGTTCGTCGCTGCCGGGGCGCTGGACGAGCTGTGCCTGACCGTCTCGCCGACGCTGACGGCCGGGGACGCGCAGCGGATCGCGGGCGGTCCTTCGCTCGCGGTTCCGGAGAGGTTCGCCCTCGCTTCGGTCCTGGAGGAGGACGGGTTCCTTTTCACCCGCTACCGTCGGATCTGACAATCGGCGGAATTAACCGTTCCGCTTAGCTCCCGCTGGGCACACTTACTCTCGCAGACCCCGTGGTGGCACGGGGAAGGATGGTTTCCTCAGAAGGGCTCCGAACGTGTTCACAAGCGTATTGATGATCGAGAAGCCCCTCACGTCCACCGACGTGGAGTTCGTCACCACCCTGCACGGCGACGAGCGCGTCTCCTTCATCGTGCTGATGCAGCCCCGCGGCGATCAGGCCGACCTGCTGCTGCGCGCGATCGACGACGTCGCCATGGGCGAGATCGGGGAAGCCGTACGGGAGGGCGAGGAGCCCGAGGGCCAGGACGCCAAGGCGCCCGCCGAGTCGGCCCTCGAACACTCCCTGGAGGCCCTGCGCGCGGCCGGCTGCGAGGCCGTCGGCCAGGTCGTGGAGGAGCACCCGCTGGACAAGCTCAAGGCCGTCGTGGACGAGGCGGAGGCCGACGAGGTGATCGTGCTGACCGCCCCGCACTACGTCGAGGAGTTCTTCCACCGCGACTGGGCCTCCCGGGCGCGCCACAAGGTCGGCGTCCCGGTGCTCAAGCTCTTCGCGCACAGCGAATAGGCTGGGGGCCCGCTCGCACGTCGCACCACTGGGAGAGACACGTATGGCACCCGGCATCCCCACCGCCATGGAACGGCCGCACTTCATCGGCATCGGCGGCGCCGGAATGTCGGGGATCGCCAAGATCCTCGCCCAGCGCGGCGCCCGGGTCGCGGGCAGCGACGCGCGCGACTCCGAGACCGCGGCCGCCCTGCGGGCCCTCGGCGTGACCGTCCACATCGGCCACGCCGCCGGCCACCTGGCGGACGACGCCAGCTGCGTCGTCGTCTCCAGCGCCATCCGCCCCGACAACCCGGAGCTGGCCCGCGCCACCGAGCTCGGCGTCCCGGTCGTCCACCGCTCCGACGCGCTGGCCTCCCTGATGGACGGCCTGTGCGCGATCGCGGTGGCCGGCACCCACGGCAAGACCACCACCACGTCGATGCTGGCCGTCGCCCTCACCGAGCTGGGCCTCGACCCCTCGTACGCGATCGGCGGCGACCTGGCGGGCCCCGGCACCAACGCCCGGCACGGCGAGGGCGAGGTCTTCGTCGCCGAGGCCGACGAGAGCGACCGCAGCTTCCAGAAGTACGACCCCGAGGTCGCCATCGTCCTCAACGTCGAGCTCGACCACCACGCCAACTACGCCTCCATGGACGAGATCTACGAGTCCTTCGAGGCGTTCGCGGCCAAGATCCGCCCCGGCGGCACCCTGGTCGTCGGCGAGCACTCCGGCGCCCGCGAGCTGGCCCGCCGCGTCGCGGGGGCCAAGGAGCTGGACGTCGTCACCGTCGGCGAGTCCGCCGGCTCCGACGTCCGCCTCACCCGCATCACCCCGCGCGGCATGACCAGCGAGGTCGCCGTCCTCATGGACGGCACCGAGCACGTCTTCACCGTCTCCGTGCCCGGCCGCCACTACGCCCACAACGCCGCCGCCGCGCTCGCCGCCGGCGCCCGCGCGGGCGTCGACCCGGCCGCCCTGGCCCCCGCCCTGACCGCCTACACCGGCGTCGGCCGCCGCCTCCAGCTCAAGGGCGAGGCCGCGGGCGTGCAGGTCATCGACTCGTACGCGCACCACCCCACCGAGATGACCGCCGACCTGGAGGCCATGCGCGGCGCCGCGGGGGACGCCCGCCGGCTGCTCGTCGTCTTCCAGCCGCACCTGTTCTCGCGCACCCAGGAGCTCGGCAAGGAGATGGGCGACGCGCTCGCCCTCGCCGACGCCTCCGTGGTGCTCGACATCTACCCGGCGCGCGAGGACCCGATCCCGGGCGTCACCAGCGAGGTCATCGTCGACGCGGCCCGCGCGGCGGGCGCCGTCGTCACGCCCGTGCACGACAAGGACACCGTCCCGGACGTGATCGCGGGAATGGCGCGCCCCGGCGACCTGGTTCTCACCATGGGGGCGGGCGACGTCACCGACCTCGGGCCGAGGATCCTGGCCCGGCTCGGCGGCTGACGGGCGCCGCGCCCGTGTCCCTGCCCGGTCAGACGAGGAGTGAGTGATGGCGTACGACATCGAGAAGCCGGACGAGCAGTGGCGCGCGGAACTCTCGCCGGAGGAGTACCACGTGCTGCGCGAGGCGGGCACCGAGCGCCCGTTCACCGGTGAGTACACGGACACCAGGACCAAGGGCGTGTACGCCTGCCGGGCCTGTGGCGCAGAGCTGTTCACCTCGAACGAGAAGTTCGAGTCGCACTGCGGCTGGCCGTCCTTCTTCGACCCGAAGGACAGCGACGCGGTCGAGCTGATCGAGGACCGCGCCCACGGCATGGTCCGCACCGAGGTCCGCTGCTCGCGCTGCGGCTCACACCTGGGCCACGTCTTCGCGGGCGAGGGCTACCCGACGCCCACGGACCAGCGGTACTGCATCAACTCGGTGTCGCTGAAGCTGGCGGCGGACGAGGGCTGAGGGGGCGGGGCCCCGCGGGCGGTCACGTCCCGGGGCGGTCGCGCCTCTGGAGTGGTCGCGTCTCCGGGGCGGTCGCACCCCGCTCCCGCGTCCCGGGAGGCGCCTCCCGCCTCAGGCGTCGGCGGGCTGCAGCAGGTCCCAGCGGTTGCCGTACAGGTCCTCGAAGACCGCGACCGAGCCGTACGGCTCGTGGCGCGGCTCCTCCAGGAAGCGCACTCCCGCCGCGAGCATGCGCGCGTGGTCGCCCGCGAAGTCCCCGGTGTGCAGGAAGAAGCCGACCCGGCCGCCGGTCTGCGCGCCGACGCTGGCCAGCTGCCGCTCGTCCTTGGCGCGCGCCAGGAGCAGGGCGCCCGCGCCGGGGGCCGCGCCGCGCGGTCGCACCACGACCCAGCGGGAGCCGTCGTCGCGCGCGGTGTCCTCGACCAGCTCGAAGCCGAGGGCGCCGGTGTAGAAGGCGATGGCCTCGTCGTAGTCACGGACGACGAGGGTGACCAGGGCGATGTACGACATGGGGCCGAGGTTATACGTATGACCAGGGCCCGGCAATTCCACCGCCCGCCCGTCGGCCGCCGGCGGGAGTGGCCCCGCGGCCCCGGTGGAACAATGCCCGCCATGGACCCCGAGCAGCTCGCCGGCCTCACCGCCCGCGCCCGCCGCCTGGCCACCGCGGACGGGCCCCCGGCCCGCCGCCTCCTGGGCCTGGCCGGGCCGCCCGGAGCGGGCAAGTCCACGCTCGCCGCCCACCTGGTCCACCGGCTCGACGGCCTCGCCGTGCTCGTCCCCATGGACGGCTTCCACCTCGCCCGGGCGGAACTCCTCCGGCTCGGGCGCGCCGACCGCAAGGGCGCCCCCGACACCTTCGACGCCGCCGGGTACGCCGCCCTGCTGCGCCGCCTGCGCGCCCCCGAGCCGGGCACCGTCGTCTACGCGCCCGCCTTCGACCGCGCCCTGGAGGAGCCGGTCGCCGGGAGCGTCCCCGTCCCTCCGGACGTCCCGCTCGTGGTCACCGAGGGGAACTACCTGCTGCACGACGACGGCCCCTGGGCGCCCGTGCGCGCCCTGCTCGACGAGATCTGGTACCTCGACCTCGACGACCGGGTCAGGGTCCCGCGCCTGGTCGAACGGCACGTCCGCTTCGGAAAGGACCGCGCGCACGCGCAGGCCTGGGTCGAGCGCTCCGACGAGGCCAACGCCCGCCTCGTCGCCCGCGGCCGGGAGCGGGCCGACCTGGTCGTCCCCGGGTAGCGCCACCGCCGCGCGGCGCCCGGTGGCCGCGGGGCCACCGGTGCGGGGGCGCGGGGGAGATCGGTACGCTCGGTGCGTACGGCCCGTGGCAGTGACGACGGAAGGCGGCGGACGTGGGGTTGTTCCGACGAGGGCCGAAGCGCGACGGCGCCGACGTGCCGCGCGACGCCGAATTCGGGTTCTTCTCCGAGGGCGAGGGCAGCCGGTTCCGCGCCCAGGTGCGGGAGGCGTTCGCCGAGTACGGCCTGGAAGTCACCGTCTACGCGGACATGGTCGCCGACAGCTCCGGGCGCCAGTTCGGCCTCGGCAACCTCGCGGCCGTCCTGCACAACGACGACCGCGGCCCGCGCGTGTGGCCCGAACTGGTCCGCCAGCACGTCGGCATGGTCCTGCGCACCATGGACGCGCCCTCCGCCCTCGACACCCTCCCGCCCGAGCAGATCCGGGCCCAGCTCTACCCCCGCGTCATCGGCGGCGAGGGCCTCAACCCGCAGACCTTCGGCTACGCGCGCGCGGTCGCCCCCGGGCTGTACGAGATCCTCGCCCTCGACCTGCCCGAGAGCGTCATGATGCTCACCGACGAGGCGCTCGAACCCCTCGGCGACCTCGGCGAGCTGCGCGAGCGCGCCCTGCACAACCTCCGGGCGCTGCCCGTCGAGGGGCACGAGACCGTCAAGGACGCCGACGGCATGCGCTTCGAGGTGGTGCTCGGCGACTCCTTCTACACCGCCAGCCGCGTCCTCGCCCTGGACGAGCTGGTCCGCCGGATCACCGGGCAGGAGCTGCCGCCCGACGGCGCGCTGGTCGCCATGCCCTTCCGCCACCAGCTCGCCTTCCACGTCATCCGCGACACCGGGGTCATCCCGAGCCTCAACGCCATGGCGTCCTTCGCCGCCTCCGGGTTCACCGACACGCCCGGCGCCATCAGCCCGTACGTCTACTGGTGGCGCGGCGGCACCCTGACCCAGCTCAGCGACCGCGACGAGGACGGCGACGGACTGCGGATCGTGGTGGGCGACGACTTCCAGGAGCTGCTGGAGCGCCTGGTCGCCGAGGGCGGACGCGGCGACTGAGGCAGGCGGCAGGCGCCCGGTCGCGGGCGGCCGTCCGCACGGGGGAGGATCACGGGGGAGGATGCTGTACGTCGCCGTCGCCGTCGCCGAACGTCACGGACCCCGGCGTCACGGCGCCGTACGCCGACGAGCGGAAGGAACCCGATGACCGGCCCCGCGACCCCCGCACCCTTCACCGCGGACGACTACCGCGCCCGCATGGACCGCGCCGCGCACGCCGCCGCCGACGCCGGGCTCGCCGGGGTCCTGGTCGCCCCGGGACCCGACCTGGTCCACCTCACCGGCTACCGGCCGACCGCGGTCACCGAGCGGCTCACCGTCCTCGTCCTCGCCGCCGGGCGCGACCCGGTCCTGGTCGTCCCGACCCTGGAGGCCCCCGACGCCGCCAAGGCACCCGGCGCCGGCGCGCTGACGCTGCGCGACTGGACCGACGGCACCGACCCGTACGCCGCCACCGCCCCGCTCCTGGACGCGGGCGGGCGCTTCGCGGTCAGCGACAACGCCTGGGCCATGCACCTGCTGGGCCTCCAGCGGGAGCTCCCCGGCACCTCGTACGCCGCGCTCACCGCCGTCCTCCCCATGCTCCGCGCCGTCAAGGACGCCCCCGAGCTGGCCAGGATCGAGGCGGCGGGCGCCGCGGCCGACGAGGCGTACGGCGAGATCGTGAAGGTGCGGTTCGCCGGGCGGGAGGAGAACGAGGTCGCCGCCGACCTCGCCGCGCTGCTCGTGCGCTTCGGCCACTCCCAGGTGGACTTCACCGTCGTCGGTTCCGGCCCCAACGGCGCCAACCCGCACCACGAGGCAGGGTCACGCGTGATCGAACACGGTGACATGGTGGTCCTCGACTTCGGCGGCCTCAAGCACGGCTACGGCTCCGACACCACCCGCACCGTGCACGTGGGCGAGCCCACCGAGGAGGAGCGGCGCGTCCACGACGTCGTGCGCGAGGCCCAGCAGGCCGGGTTCGAGGCGGTGCGGCCGGGCGCGGCGTGCCAGGACGTGGACCGGGCGGCCCGCGCGGTGATCGACGCGGCCGGGTACGGGGAGTACTTCATCCACCGCACCGGACACGGCATCGGGGTCACCACGCACGAGCCGCCGTACATGATCGAGGGCGAGGAGCAGCCGCTGGTGCCCGGGATGTGCTTCTCGATCGAGCCGGGGATCTATCTGCCGGGCCGCTTCGGCGTGCGGATCGAGGACATCGTCACGGTCACCGGGGACGGCGGCCGGCGCTTCAACAACACGGCGCGGGAGATGGCGATCGTGGAGTAGGGGGAGCAGTCCGGCCGGGGGACGAGCGGGGAGCGGTGTGCGGTGTGCGGTGCGTGAGGCCTGCGGTGCGTGACGTGTGAGGCATGACGCGTGGCGCGTGGCGCGTGACGCGTGGCGCGTGACATTTCACGCGCCACACCGCACATCTCACACGCCACAGATCACGCCTGACAGATCACGCCTCACAGATCACCCAGCACCACGCACCCCTGCGCGGGCACCGTCAGCACCCCGTCCTCGTCCGGCACCGACACCGGCTCCCAGGCGGCCAGTACCCGGACCTTGTGCGGGGCCTGGCCGCCGAGCGGCAGCCGGGCCGGGGCGTCGCCGAGGTTGACGGCGATCCGCAGGTCCCCGCGCCGGTACGCGATCCAGCGCGCCCCCTCGTCGTACGCCACCCGCACCGCCGCCAGGTCCGGGTCCGCCAGGTCGGGCTGGCCGCGGCGCAGCGCGATCAGTTCCCGGTACCAGCGCAGCAGCCGGGCGTGCGCGGGCCGGCCCGGCTCGCTCCAGTCCAGGCACGAGCGGTCCCGGGTCGCCGGGTCCTGCGGGTCGGGCACGTCCTCCTCCGCCCAGCCGTGCGAGGTGAACTCCCGCCGCCTGCCCCGGCGTACGGCCTCGGCGAGCTCCGGGTCGGTGTGGTCGGTGAAGTACTGCCAGGGCGTGCTCGCCCCCCACTCCTCGCCCATGAACAGCATCGGGGTGAAGGGCGAGGTGAGGACCAGGGCCGCCGCGCACGCCAGCAGGCCGGGGGAGAGGGTCTGGGAGAGGCGGTCGCCCTGCGCCCGGTTGCCGATCTGGTCGTGGGTCTGGGCGTAGCCGAGGAAGCGGTGCGCGGGCGTGCGGGTGCGGTCGACCGGGCGGCCGTGCGTGCGGCCCCGGAAGCTGGACCAGGTGCCGTCGTGGAAGAAGGCGTGCCCGAGCGTCTTGGCGAGCGCGCCGAGCGGCTCGCGCGCGAAGTCGGCGTAGTAGCCCTGGGACTCGCCGGTGAGGGCGGTGTGCAGGGCGTGGTGGAAGTCGTCGTTCCACTGGGCGTGCAGCCCGAGCCCCCCGGCGCCGCGCGGCGTGGTGGTGCGCGGGTCGCCCTGGTCCGACTCCGCGACCAGGAACAGCGGGCGCTCCACGTGGGCGCCCAGCGCGTCCACTTCGGTGGACAGCTCCTCCAGGAAGTGCAGCGCCCGGGTGTCGGCCAGGGCGTGCACGGCGTCCAGCCGGAGCCCGTCCAGGCGGTAGTCGCGCAGCCAGGCGAGGGCGCTGCCCAGGAGGTAGGCGCGCACCTCGTCGGAGCCGGGCGCGTCGAGGTTCACGGCGGCGCCCCACGGCGTGTGGTGGGTGTCCGTGAAGTAGGGCCCGAAGGCGGGCAGATGGTTGCCGGAGGGGCCCAGGTGGTTGTGGACCACGTCGAGCACGACCCCGAGTCCGAGGCCGTGCGCCGCGTCGACTAACCGCTTCAGCCCCTCGGGGCCGCCGTACGGTTCGTGGACCGCCCAGAGCGACACCCCGTCGTAGCCCCAGCCGTGCGTGCCCGGCACCGGGCAGACGGGCATCAGCTGGATGTGCGTGACGCCCAACTCGACCAGGTGGCCCAGGCGTTCGGCCGCCGCGTCGAAGGTGCCCTCGCGGGTGAAGGTGCCGGTGTGCAGCTCGTACAGCACCGCCCCCGGAAGCCCGCGCCCGGGCGGTGAGTACCGCCAGGCGTACGCGGTGTGGTCGACGACCGCGCTGGGGCCGTCCGGGCCGTCCGGCTGGCGCCGCGACCTCGGGTCGGGCAGCGGCGGGCCGTCGTCCAGGCGGAAGCCGTAGCGCGACCCGTCGGACGCGGGGGCCTCGCCGGTCCACCACCCGGGCCGTGACGCGTCGCGCGCCAACGCGTGATCCACACCGTCACATTGCAGTGTCACCCGGTCCTCGGCCCGTGGTGCCCACACCTCGAACAGCACTGGCGACCCCCTGGTCGGTCGTCGGCATCGCGCTCCCGTCGACCCCCATCAAACGGGGTGCGCGCCTCCGGCACCAGAGAGCCTCGCCGAAGGCGCGCGTCCGGCCCGCTGTCGGACGTACGCGTCCGGCCCGCTACCAGACGTAGTTGAGGGCCCGCTCGAAGTTCACGTACCCGGCCCGCGCGAACGCCTTCGCCATCGGCACGTTGCCCAGGTCCGTCGCCGCCCTGATCCGCGGCACGTCCTCGGCGGCCAGGATCCGGGTGCCCTCGGCCAGGATGTCGTCGATGTAGCCGTGGCCGCGGTGCGCGGGCACTACGCCGAGGTACGCGATGATCGGGTTGTAGTTGTTGCGCGCCGGCACCACGAAGCCCACCGGCTCGCCCGTGCCCGGGAGTTCGGCGATCCGCCACCACTCGCGCGGCGACGTGAAGAGCCCGAGTTCCTCGTCGTAGTGCTCCTCGGCCGAACGGCGCGCGGAGTACCCCGACTCCTGCTCGCTCACGGTGTGCGCGTCGAGCGAGCCCGACACGACCTGCTCCATCAGCACCAACAGGTCCTCGCGGTCCCGTACCTGACGGAACACCAGACGGTTCGTCGGCTCCGCCAGCGGGGTGCCCGGGCGCCACTCCAGGCGCAGCCGCTCCACCAGCAGGCGTCCGCCGCCGGCCTCGATCGCGTTCGTCCGGGTCTCCACGACCTCGCGGGCGGCCGGGTCCTCGCGCCAGTCCGGCGGTACGAACCGCCCGTACTCCGGTGGGGTCGTGCCCGCCGGGACCACCTGCGCGGCTGCCGTCTCCAGCAGCCGCCGGGCCACGTCGGCGCGCTCGGGCCCGGGCAGGGCGTCGTCGACGTCGAAGAAGTCCAGGGACTGCGGCGCGTCGCTGTCGGCCGAGGCCCACCAGGCGATGCGGGCGAGCACCTGCTCGCCCCGCAGGGCCAGCCACATCCACTCGGGGCGCCGGCGGCCCGCCGCGAGGTCATCGGCCAGTTCGTGATCAAGGACGTACGAGAGTCGCAGGAACAGGTCGAGTTCGTGCGGGCCCGCCAGCGGGCGAATCGTCACAGCGTCGTTCGCCGAGGCGTCGTGCGAGGTCAAAGTATTGGTCTCCCATAAATGTTCGAGTGCGCAGACCGTACCAGTGGCTGGTTCGCGAGGGCGCGGGAGTTTCCCCGGAGCGCGACATTCCGCCCGGAGCGGTGCGCGGCGGTGGCGACGAAAAGAACAAAACGCTCATCCCGGACGCCTGTTCGCGAGGGCGCGGAACCGTTCTCTTCTGGACACTCCGGGTCCCCCGGCCCGACAATCGCGTATGTGACGTCCTCCTACGAGCCCCACACCTACCCCGCGCGGCTCACCGACGCCCAGCGGGACCGGGTGCTCGACGTGCTCAGGGACGGCGTCGCCCAGGGCAGGCTCTCGCAGGACACTTTCGTGCGCCGCATGGAACTCGCGCTCGTCGCCCGCCACCCCGACCAACTCCTCGCGCTCACCGCCGACCTGCGCGAGGACGGCCGCTGGACCAGGCGGCTGTACGGGGCGGTGGAGCGGGCCTCCGCCTTCACCGCGGGCCTCGGCCGGGCCTGGCGCGCCGAGCGGCTCCCCAAGCTGCTGCTGCCCGAACCAGGCCCGTACCCCCTGCGGATCGGCCGCGACCCGTTCAACGGACTGCGCCTGAGCCACGAGACCGTCTCGCGCCGGCACGCCGAACTGAGCCTGCAGGGCGACCTGTGGGTCCTGCGCGACCTCGGCTCCACCAACGGCACGACCGTCAACGGCCACCGGGTCACCGGCGCCGTCCCCGTGCGCTCCGGCGACCTGGTCGCCTTCGGCCGCATGGGCTTCCGGCTCGCCTCCCGCTGAGCCCGCCGACCGCCAACTGCCCGGCCCCGGGCCGGGACCGCCAACCGGGTGGTCGCGGTTGAGCGCGCCCGGGCACGCGCCGATGCATCCAGCAGCGCAGTCGACCTGCTGCGCGCACGCGGATGCGAGGAACGGTGAGTCACATGGCCAGGACGGTCAGGACGGTACGGAACGCTCTGCTCGCGGTCGCCGCGGCGGGCGCCCTGCTCGCCCCGGGCGCCACGGTGGCCCAGGCGCGGGAGCAGGCGCCGCGCGCCTACCCCGGCGACTGGATGTACGTCGCGGTGATCCAGGGCGAGGAGGCCCTCGGCAACGTCAACGGCGCGCTGCTGCGCTGCCCCGACGGCAAGGGCGGGCACCCGCACGCCAAGGAGGCGTGCAAGGAGCTGAAGGCCGCGGAGGGCGACATCACGCGCATCAAGCCGCGCGACGGCGTCTGCCCGATGATCTACCGTCCGGTGACCGCGATGGCGTACGGGGTGTGGAACGGGCGCCGTGCGGTGTTCGCGAAGACCTTCCCCAACGAGTGCGTGATGAAGACGGCGACCCGGTCGGTCTTCGACGTGCGATGACGCGGTGAGGTGCTGACGCACTGACGTGCTGACGCGCTGAGCGGTGGGCACGGTGGGGCGCTGAGCGGTGTGCCCGGTGACATGTCACCGGGCACACACCACCGGTCACGCGCCACCGGTCACCCATCACCGGTGACACGGCCCGCCCCACCCGTGACGCGGCGGCCAGCGCCTCCCGGGCGCTCCCGCCCCGGGCACACACCACCGGTCACACACCACCGGTCACACAGCGCCGCGTCACCCGTTCGGCCCGCCCCGACTGCGTCCGCCCGTCCGCGGTGGTCGGCTGGTCCCGATGGACGTCGACCAGCCGGCGGGCATACGCACGGAGGCACCGCCGAGTCCGCTGGGCCTGGAGCCGGGGCGCGCCCCCAACGCGCTCTACCGGACCCTCCGCGAGGACTTCCCGCTCGCCTACGACGAGTCCCTGGGCGCCTGGCTGCTGAGCAGGTACGAGGACGTGGCCCCCGCGCTCGTCGACCCCCGCTTCACCCACGGGCACCGCCCCGGCGACGCGCCCTGCGCCGCCACCCACCAGGAGGTCCGCGGCGCCGGGCTGCGCGCCGCCGTCGAGCGCACCGCGCACGTCCTCGCCCAGCGGATAGCCGGGCGCGAACAGGTGGACCTGGTCGAGGAGTTCTGCCACTGGCTGCCCGTCGGGAGCGTCGCCGCCGCCGTCGGCGTGCCCTACCGCGACATGATGCGCCTGGTGCGCGGCCGGGCGGCCTCCGCGCTGGCCGGCACCTGCGGCGGACAGACCGCCGTCCGGGAGAAGGCCCTCGCCTCCTTCCTCGCCAACGTCCTCGACGACCCGGACCAGTTGGCGGCCCTGCGCGACGGACCCTCCGCACTGGTCGCCCGCGCCTGGACCGAGTCCCTGCGGCGCGACCCGCCCGTCCCCGTCGTCCTGCGGCGCACCGCGGCCGCGGTGCGCACCAGCGGCGGCACCGTCCCGGCGGGCGCGTCCGTCGCGCTGCTCATCGGCGCCGCCGGGCGGGACCCCGTGCGGTTCGCCGACCCGGACCGCTTCGACGTCCTGCGCGAGGACCCCGGGCAGCTCACCTTCGGCCCCGGCTTCTGCCCCGCCGTCGTGCTCGCGGGCCTGGAGGCGGAGTGCGGGCTGCGCGCGCTGCTCGACGCGATGCCCGCGCTCTGCTGGGCCGACGGGTTCCGCCCGGTGCACACCGGGGTCCTCACCCGAGCGCCGCGCTCCCTCCTGGTGCGTCCGCAGGGCCCGGCCGGTCCGCGCTGAGCAGCGCGACCGGGCCCGCCGACAGGAGCGCGTCGAGGTCGACCGTGCCACTGAACTCCCTTACCGCGCAGCCGGATTCGGCGGCCAGCACGTCGTACCAGGTGCCCGGGGGCAGCTCCAGGGCCGTCTCGCGCCAGCCGCCCGCCTCCGCCAGGCGCAGCGAGAGACGGGTGACCACCGTGACCACGGCGCCCGTGCGGCAGAAGGCCAGGCAGTGGTCCGCCGCCGGGCCGTGCGCGACCAGCGGGGCGTACGTGCCCGACTGGCCGAACACCTCCGGCTGCCGGCGGCGCAGCGCGAGGGCCGCCCGGGTCACCGCGTACTTGTCGTCGGCCGGAGCGGGCCGGTACGGCGCCCGGTTGTCCGGGTCGACCAGCGCTAGGTAGTGGCCCTCGGTGCCCTGGTAGAGGTCGGGGACGCCGGGCATCGTCAGGTGCAGCAGCGCCGCGCCGAGCGTGTTGGCCTCGATGTGCGGGGCCAGCTCCTGCGCCAGCCCGGCCGGCGCGTGCGGCGGGGGCCCGCACGGACCCGCCTCCACGAACGCGGTGACCGCCCGCTCGTACGCCTCGTCCGGCTCGGTCCAGCTGGTCAGCAGCGCCGCCTCGCGGACGGCCTTCAGCACGGCCGGCCCCAGCCGCCCCGGTGCCGGGTGCCCCAGGCCGAACGCCGTCTGCCAGGTCACCCAGGCCAGGTGCGGGTCGGGCGCTTCGACGTGTGACACGTCACGCAGCAGTGCCGCCCAGCGCTCCGGTGCCTGCGACAGGGCCGAGATCCGGGCCCGTACGTCGGCGCTGCGCTTGGTGTCGTGGGTGGACAGCGCCGTGCCGGTGGCCGGCCAGTCGCGGGCCAGCCGGGCGCAGTACGCGTGGAACTCCCGCGGCGACACCGCGGGGCGGCCCGGGTCGCCGCCCACCTCGTTCGCCGAGAGCAGCGGGGAGTAGCGGTAGAAGGCGGTGTCCTCCACGGACTTGGCCCGCAGCGCGGAGGCGGTCTGGGCGAAGCGCGCCCGGAACGCCGCGTGGTGCGGCCCGTCGCCGAGCGTCCCGAGTGCCATGTCACGTACGACGTCGACCGCCGCGGCCTCCTCCGGCACCGTGAACACCTCCCGGGCACGCGCCGCCGCCTCCGCGGTCAGGACGTCCTGCCCGCCGACCCGGTAGGGCCGGTAGACCGGGACCCGCACCAGCAGCTCGCGCACCGCCGTGCCCAGCGCCCAGGGCGCGTGGTCGCGCAGCGCGGGGTCCCCGGCGCAGACCCGGCCCGCCAGCCGCACCAGCGCGGACACCTCGGCGGCCAGCTCGTGGGTGACCACCTTGTACGCGGCCCGGCGCGCGGTCGCGTCCCAGTGGGCGCCCCGGTCGGCCGGGAGCAAGGTGAACTCGCGGTAGACGTCGGCCAGTTCCGCCGCGCCGAGCGGGTCGGTGAGGACGCCGTCGAGGTGGCGCAGGGCGTCGTAGCCGGTGGTCCCGGCGACCGGCCAGGCGGCGGGCAGGCGCTCGTCGCCGGTGAGGATCTTCTCCACCACCGTCCAGCAGGCCCCGCCGGTCGCCCCGTCGAGGTCGGTGAGGTAGCCCTCCGGGTCGGCGAGCCCGTCCGGGTGGTCGATCCGCAGCCCCTCCACCACGCCGTCGCGTACCAGCTCCACGATCTTGGCGTGGCTGCCCGCGAACACCTCGGGGTCCTCCACGCGGACCGCGATCAGGTCCGAAATGGTGAAGAAGCGACGGTAGTTGAGATCGGTGCGGGCCAGCCGCCACCAGCACAGCCGGTACCACTGGGCGTCCAGGAGCTCGGGCAGCGGCAGCTTCTCCGTGCCGGGGCGCAGCGGGAACGCGTGCTCCGCGTACCGCAACTCGTCGCCCTCGACGCGTAGTTCGTCCATGACTTCGCCGAGCCTGCCGCCCAGGAACGGCAGCAGCACCCGGCCGTCGCCGGCCTCCCAGTCGATGTCGAACCAGCGGGCGTACGGCGAGTCCGGGCCCTCGCGCAGCACCTCGCGCAGCGGGCGGTTGTGGCGGGGGGAGGCCGCCATGTGGTTGGGCACCAGGTCGACGACCAGGCCGAGGCCGTGGGCCCGGGCCGTCGCGGCGAGGGCCCGCAGGCCGTCCTCGCCGCCCAGTTCGCGCCGTACCGTCGTGTGGTCGGTGACGTCGTACCCGTGCGTCGAGCCCGGAACGGACTCCAGGACGGGGGACAGGTGCAGGTGCGAGACCCCGAGACCGGCCAGGCGCGGCACGGCCTCCTCGGCGGCCCGGAAGTCGAACCCCGGCTGGAGCTGGAGCCGGTAGGTGGCGTTGGGCGTCATGCGAACGTACGTACCCCGCATCGGGCCTTCTGTGTCATCGACCCATGCGTACGGTCACATGTGCCGCGTTACGTTCGCCCGATGCTCCGTATGTATCGCGAGGTGACGGCCCTGACCGGACCGGTGCTGCCGGTGGTGTCCTTCCTGGGGCGGCTGCCCACGGCGATGTGCCAGCTCGGGAGCCTGCTGCTGGTCGCCCAGACCAGCGGGAGCCTCGCCACCGCGGGGCTCGCGAGCGGTGCGCTGGCGGCCGGGCAGACGGTGGGCGGCCCGCTGCTCGGACGGGCGGCCGACCGGCGCGGACAGCGCGGTGTCGTCCTGGCCGCCGCGCTGGTCAACGCGGTCGCGGTGGCCGCGCTGGTGGCCGCCGCCCTGGCGCACGCGGCGACCGGCTGGCTGATGGCGCTGGGCGTCCTGGCCGGGGCGAGCGTGCCGCAGGTCGGCCCGCTGGCCCGGACCCGCTCGGTGGCCCTGGCCCGGCGCGCCGGGGCCGACGACCGCACCGTGGGCGCGGTGCTCTCCTTCGAGGGCACCCTCGACGAGGTCTCCTTCGTGCTCGGCCCGGCGCTGGTGGGGCTGGCGGCCACGGTGGCCCACCCGGCCGCCGCGCTGCTGGTGGCGGCGGTGCTGCTGGCCGGGTGCGGTACGGCGTTCGCCCTGCACCCCAGTGCCGCAACCGTACGACCGGTCACACGTGACATGTCACCGATGCACGAGCGCCTGCCCCGGTCCACCTACGCACTCCGGCTGACCATGGCCCTGCAGGGGGCGATGTTCGGGGCCTCCCAGGCCGGGATCACCGCCCTGACCGAGAGCCTCGGCCAGGAGTCCCAGGCGGGCCTGGTCTACGCGGCGATGGGCGTGATGAGTGCCGCCGCGGGGTTCGCCATGGCGGCCGTCCCCGAGCGCTTCGGGCTCACCTCCCGCTGGCGCGCCGCCACCGCCGGGCTGGTGCTGCTGTCCGCGCCGTTGCTGTTCGTCGACACGATGTGGTCGCTGTACGCGGCCGTGGTGGTGCTCGGCGTCGCGTACGCCCCGCACCTGATCACCGTCTTCGGGCTGACCGAACGGGTCGTGCCCGCGCGGCGGTTGGCCGAGTCCATGGCGTACCTGACGAGCGGGATCGTCGGCGGGCAGGCGCTGGCGCTGGCCGTGTCGGGGACGCTCGCCGACCGCGCCGGCGCCACGGCGGCGTTCGCGGTGGCGGTGGGGGCCGCGGTGGGGTGTGCGGTGCTGTCGTGGGTGGTGAGGGTGCGGGGCGGGGTGCCTCGTGGGGCGGAGGCCGTGCGGGTGGGGTGAGGGGGGTTCTGCCTCGCGGGTACGGGGCGGGGGTGCGGGCGGTCGTGGCGCGGGGCAGGGGTGCGGGCCCTCGTGGCGCGGGTCCTGGGGGTCCCCTACCCGCCCCTTCCCGAAAGCCTCCGGCGGCGAGAGGGGCGGGCTCCGTCCTCAAACGCCGGACGGGCTGGGAGGGAACGAGGCCTCTCGGCGGCAGCAGGCGGGCGCCCTCCTCAAGCGCCGGACGGGTGTGAAGGGGTAGTGGGATCCGGGCGGGCTTGAAGGGGCGGGTGTTACGTCGGGCGGCGGAGGACCGTCATGCTGCGGCCCGTCAGGGTGACCACGTCCCCCGCCGCCACCTTCGGGCCCTCCTCCGTGAGCGTGCCCGTCGGGCTGCCCGTGTCCACCACCACGTGCCACTGGCGGCCGTGGTTGACCGGCACCACGAAGTCGATCGGCTCGGCGCCCGCGTTGAACAGGAGCAGGAACGAGTCGTCCGAGATCCGCTCGCCGCGCGGGCCCGGCTCCGAGATGGCGCTGCCGTTGAGGAAGACCGACAGGGCCTTGGCGCTGGACGCCTGCCAGTCCTGCTGGGCCATCTCGTCGCCCTCGGGCGTGAACCACGCGATGTCCGACAGCTCGTCGTGCGTGCCCTCCACGGGCCTGCCGTGGAAGAAGCGACGTCGCCGGAAGACCGCGTGGTCGCGGCGCAGCCACACCATCGCCCGGGTGAAGGCGAGCAGGTCGCGGGCCTCCTCGTCCTCGCGGGACACCGCGGGGCCCTCGGTGTCGGGACCCGTCTCCTCCGTCCCGTACGACGCGGGCCAGCGCACCCAGGAGACCTCGTTGTCCTGGCAGTACGCGTTGTTGTTGCCGCCCTGGGTGCGGCCGAACTCGTCGCCGTGCGAGAGCATCGGAACGCCCTGCGACAGCAGCAGCGTGCCGATGAAGTTGCGCATCTGGCGGACCCTCAGGTCCCGTACCCCGGAGTCGTCCGTGGCGCCCTCGGCCCCGCAGTTCCAGGAGCGGTTGTGGCTCTCGCCGTCCTGGTTGTTCTCCCCGTTGGCCTCGTTGTGCTTCTCGTTGTACGAGACCAGGTCCCGCATCGTGAAGCCGTCGTGGCAGGTGACGAAGTTGACGGAGGCCAGCGGGCGGCGCCCGTCGTCCTGGTAGAGGTCGGAGGAGCCGGTGAGGCGGGAGGCGAACTCGGCGAGCGTGCGCGGCTCGCCGCGCCACAAGTCCCGTACGGTGTCGCGGTACTTGCCGTTCCACTCGGTCCACAGCGGCGGGAAGTTGCCGACCTGGTAGCCGCCCTCGCCCACGTCCCACGGCTCGGCGATCAGCTTCACCTGGCTGACCACCGGGTCCTGCTGGACGATGTCGAAGAACGCCGAGAGCCGGTCGACCTCGTGGAACTGCCGTGCCAGCGTGGCCGCGAGGTCGAAGCGGAAGCCGTCCACGTGCATCTCGGTGACCCAGTAGCGCAGCGAGTCCATGATCATCTGGAGTACGTGCGGGGACCGCATCAGCAGCGAGTTCCCGGTGCCCGTGGTGTCCATGTAGTACCGGGGGTCCTCGGTCAGCCGGTAGTACGAGGGGTTGTCCAGGCCCCGGAACGACAGGGTCGGGCCCAGGTGGTTGCCCTCGGCCGTGTGGTTGTAGACCACGTCCAGGATGACCTCGATGCCCGCCTCGTGCAGCGCGCGCACCGCCTGCTTGAACTCGAGGACCTGCTCGCCCCGGTCGCCCCAGGACGCGTAGGCGTTGTGCGGGGCGAAGAAGCCGATCGTGTTGTAGCCCCAGTAGTTGGCGAGGCCGGAGTCGACCAGTCGGTGGTCGTTGACGAACTGGTGAACCGGCATCAGTTCCAGTGCCGTGACGCCCAGTTGGGTCAGGTGCTCCAGGACCGCCGGGTGGGCGAGCGCCGCGTAGGTGCCGCGCATCTCCTTGGGCAGGCCCGGGTGCAGCATGGTCAGGCCCTTGACGTGGGCCTCGTAGATCACGGTGCGGTGGTAGTCGATCCTGGGCGGGCGGTCGTCGCCCCAGTCGAAGTAGGGGTTGACCACGACCGAAGTCATCGTGTGCGGGGCCGAGTCCAGGTCGTTGCGCGAGTCCGGGTCGCCGAAGTGGTACCCGTACACCGCCTCGTTCCAGTCGACGGACCCGGAGACCGCGAGCGCGTAGGGGTCGAGGAGCAGCTTGGCCGAGTTGCCGCGCTGGCCGGCCTCGGGCCGGTACGGGGCGTGGGCCCGGAAACCGTACCGCTGGCCCGGCATCACCCCCGGCAGGTACGCGTGGCGCACGAAGGCGTCCGTCTCGCGCAGTTCCACGGCGGTCTCGGAACCGTCGTCGTGCAGCAGGCAGAGCTCGATGCGGTGGGCGGCCTCCGAGAAGACCGCGAAGTTGGTTCCGGCGCCGTCGTACGTGGCGCCGAGGGGATACGCGTGACCGGGCCAGACCTGCATAGGCGAAATATTCCACTTCCGAGCAGGGAGCGGGTGGACATCTGTGCCAGATCCTCCCCGAAAGTGTGACAACCGCCTAGGACTTGGCTCCGTCCTACCGGGTGACCACAGGGAACGAGGGGGAACAGTGCACCGACTTGTGCGCCGCCACCTGGGAAAGCTGGTGGCGGGTACGGCCGTCGCGGTCACGGGTACCGCGGCGATGGTAGGAATCACCCTGCCCGACGAGGCGGGTGCGCATGCGCCCGCCACGCGGGCGGCCGGGATCCACGCGGCGGACGACGGGCCGGGGCCCGCGTCCGTGGCGCCCCTGGCGGCCGTGGGGGAGCGGGGCTCCGGCCTCGATCCGCTCACGGACGCCGAGGCCCGCCGGGCCGAGGCGCTCGCGAGGGCGGCGGACCGGGGGGACGCGCGGGACGTGGCGGGCGGGCGCGGCCCGCAGCGCCTGACCGTCGGCCTGGCCGACCCGGCCGGCCACGCGACCGAAGGCTCCGCCGCCCCAACGGGCGCCCGCCGCGCCGAAGTCCGGCTCTACGACTACACGTCCGACCAACTCCTGACCCGCACCGTCGACTTGACGACCGGCCGGGTCGAACGCACCACCGTCCAGCGCGGGGTGCAGCCCTCACCGCACCACGAGGAGCTGCGCGAGGCCCTCACCCTGATCCTCGCCTCGCCCCAGGGGTCCGGCCTGCGGGCCGCCTACCGGGACGCCACCGGACGGGCGCTGACCACGCCCGAACAGCTGTGGTTCAACGGCGAGATCTACCGCACCTACCGGGAGGCCCGCGTGCCGGCCGCGCTGGCGCGCTGCGGCGAGCACCGCTGCGTACGACTGGTGACCAAGGTGCGGAACGGGCCGTGGATCGAGCTGAGGGGCCTGGTCGTCGACCTCAGCGCCCGGACCGTCGTCCGTACGGCCTGACCCTCGGGCCCGATCCCGCACCGACCTCACAACTCCGCAGCCCCGCACGCTCGTACGAGTACGAGGGAGTCCGCCGACCATGCGCTTTTCCACGCCCCACGACCCCACGCCCCACGACCCCACCCGTCCCGGCACCACGGGCCCGCGCCCCCGGGAGCCCCGGCGCCGCCGCTCCCGCGTCCTGCTCGCCGTGGCCGCCCTCCTCGCCGCCCTCCCCGGAGCGGTCGCCGCGGCCCCGGACGCCCCCGCCGCGCCCCGCGCCCCCGCCGAGCCCGCCCCGGCCGACTGCGGCGCCGCGTACCGCATCGAACGGCAGCTGGACGGGGGCACCACCTGGCGCATGTGCTGGCGCTACGACAGCGACCACGGGCTCGTCCTGGGCGCCGTCTCCTACCAGCCCAAGGGCGAGTCCCGGCCGATCCGGGTCCTCGACAGCGCCAAGCTCGCCCAGATCCACGTCCCCTACGACGACGGCAACGCCGAGTACGACGACCTCACCGGCGCCGGATTCGGCTGGGGCCTGCAGTCACTGCGCCCCGAGGAGTGCCCCGGCGGCACCCTGATCCCCGTCCGGGTCCCCGACCAGGACCCGGTCAACGGCCTGTGCACCACGACACGCGCGCGCGGGCACGCGTACCGCCTGGCGAGCGACGAGGGCGACAAGGTCTGGCAGGCGCAGGCCACCGACCTGCTGGTCTACACGGTCAACAAGGTCGCCTGGTACGAGTACGTGACCGAGTGGCGGTTCACCGCCGAGGGCGCGATCGCGGCGAACGTCGGCGCCACCGGCAGCCTCGCCCCCGAGGACTACAACGGCGCCGACGGACGCGGCTGGCCCATCGGCAAGGGCGCGAAGGACTACGCCACGAGCCACGCCCACAACGTCTTCTGGAAGCTGGACTTCGCCCTGGACGGCTCGCGCCGCGGCCGGATCGAGCAGTACGACTCCAAGGTCACCCCGCCGCGCGGCAGCGGCAGTCCCACCGTGCGCACCACCCGCACGCCCGTCACCCGCGAACTGGCCGGTGACGCCACGACGATGCGCTGGTGGCGGGTGGTCAGCGAGCGCGGCACCAACACGGACGGCCATCCGCGCTCGTACGAGATCGTCCCCGGCAGCTCCGCGCGCCACGCGGGGCGCCCCTTCACCCGGCACGACGTCTACTTCACGCAGGCCCGCGCCTGCGAGCAGTTCGCCAGCGACAACATCCGCGACTGCGGCGCGCAGGGCGGCACCAGCGTCGACCGGTGGGTCAACGGCGAGCAGCTGGTGGAACCGGTCGTCTGGGTCAACATCGGCTTCCACCACATCGCCCGCGACGAGGACCAGCAGCCGATGCCGGTGCACTGGCAGGGCTTCCAGCTGGTCCCCAGGGACGTAACCGCTATGAATCCGCTCACTCCGGACGAACTGGCGGGGCACAACGGGCATCAGCAATCGGGCAGTTGAGGGAGGAGCCTGTGGATCCGGCTGCACCGCCGCCACCACCCGGAGTACCCTTCCTTGATCGTCGTCGGACGGGCGGGGCGTCACGGAGCAGAAGGCGGTGCGCGGGTGGGCTCGGGAGGGCTGGAGCTTCCCCCAGGCGGTGACACGGGACCCGAGGGCGGCGCCGCCGACCCCGACGACCTGCCGCCCGGAGCGGTGTCGCTGGCCCGGCCGATGGAGATCGGCGCCGAGCTCGACTGGGACGCGGACGCCTGGAGCGAGGTGCGCGTCCGCGCCCAGCGGGCCGGGCGCGCCTACCTCTGGCTCAACCTGGTCGAGCAGCGGCTGCGCGCCGTCGTCGCCGCCGTGCTGCGCCCGGTGTACGAACCGGTGCACGGCGACGACTGGGTGGTGGCCGCGGCCGGTCCCGCGGGCCACGAGTGGGTGCAGCGGGCGGTCGCGGTGCGCGAGGTCTCCCGCCGCAAGGGCTACCTCCTCGACCCCGCCGACGACAACGTCCTGAGCTTCCTCACCCTCCCGCAGCTGCGCGAGCTGATGGTCCAGCACTGGCCGTGCTTCGAGCCGTACGTGGACGAGCGCCGCGAGGTCGAACTCGCCCTGGACGAGCTGGAGGTGGCCCGCAACGTCGTCTCCCGCAACCGGGCCCTGACCCGCACCGTCCTGGACCAGGCCGAGCGGGCCTCGGCCCGGCTCCTGGAGATCCTGGGCAGCGGCGCGGGCGTGCCCTCGGCGCAGCGGCTGCCGGTGGACGCGGTGGAGGACCTGGTCGGCGACCGGTACGCGGACGTGGTGTCCGTGCACCCGGACCGGGTGCGGCTGCAGCGGCAGATCCCGGCGGAGGACCTCTTCGGCGGCGCGCGGCGGCTCGACGCGATCGGCATCGGCCTGAACCTGCTGGTGCAGAACTTCTCCGGCAGGCGGCTGGTCCGCCTCGCCGAGTCCGGCTGCCGGATACGGCTGCTCTTCCTGAACCCGGCCAGCAGCGCCGTCAAGCGCCGGGAGCGCGAACTGGGCCTGCGAAAGGGGGAGTTGAGCCGGTCGGTGGAGATGAACATCCTGCACATGCGGCGGGTGCGCTCCCGGCTGCGCGACCCCGGGGCCTTCGAGATCCACGTGTTCGACGAGACCCCCCGGTTCACCGCCTACCTGGTGGACGGCGACGGCGCGGACGGCGTCGCGGTCGTCCAGTCGTACCTGCGCAAGGCGCGCGGGATGGAGGCGCCGGTGCTGGTGCTGCGCGGCGGGGGGCGGCAGGTCGTGCGGGCGGGCGGGCAGCGCGGGGACGGGGAGCACGGGCTCTTCGAGACCTACCGCGAGGAGTTCGAGTCCATGTGGGGGGACTCCCGGCCGGTGTCCTGAACCGGGACGGTCGCGATGCGGGGTGCGTCGGCGCGCCGTGCCGTGGGTCGGTGTCCTGTGCGGCGGCGTCGCGTGGCGTGAGGTGGCCAGGACGAGGTGGGCGGCCGGGGCGTTGTCAGTGGTGCGTGGGAGGGTGGGAACCCACAGGGGGAGAGCACCACGAGCACCACTGAGGAGGGGCACGATGGCTTGGCACGGGGAGGCACTGGTCGGCTTCGACCTGGAGACGACCGGTACGGATCCGCTGCGGGCGCGGATCGTGACGGCCGCGATCGTCGGCGTGCGCGGCGAGGGGCCGGTGCGGCGGCGCGAATGGCTGGCCGACCCGGGGGTCCTGATTCCCGCGCAGGCCACGGAGATCCACGGCATCAGCAGCGAGCGGGCCGCCGCCGAGGGGCGGCCGGTGCGCGAGGTGGCCGACGAGCTGGCCGAGACGCTGACCGGGTACTGGCGCCAGGGGGTGCCGATCGTGGCGTACAACGCGTCCTTCGACCTGACGCTGCTCTCGGCGGAGCTGGAGCGGCACGGGCTGCCGTCGCTGGGCGAGCGGCTGGGCGGCAGGCCGATAGGCCCGGTCGTCGACCCGTACACGATCGACCGGGCCGTCGACCGCTATCGGCGGGGCAAGCGGACCCTGGAGGCGGTCTGCGCGGAGTACGGGGTGGTGCTGGACGGCGCGCACCAGGCCACCGCGGACGCGCTGGCGGCGGTCCGGGTGGCCGTGGCGATAGCCGAGCGCTACCCGTCGGTGGCCTCGCTGGCTCCGGACGAACTGCACGAGCAGCAGATCCGGTGGTACGCGGACTGGGCGGCGGACTTCCAGGGCTTCCTGCGGCGCAAGGGGGACGCGGACGCGGTGGTGGACCCGGCGTGGCCGGTGCGGGAACTGACGGCGGCGGAGGCCTGAGTCGGAGAGCCCGCTGCCGACTGGTCCCGGAAGGCCGGGGGTCCGCTGCTGACCGGTCCCGGAAGGCCGGGGGCTTGCTGCTGGCCGGTCCCGCAGCTGACCGGCCCCGGAGCCCGGCTCGCCGTGGAGCCCGGTCCGTCCTCGAAACCCGTCCCTCCTAGAAGGGGTACCAGCGCACCTCGGGGTCGTCGTCGCGCAGGGAGGCGACCCGGCGGCGGAACTCGGCCAGGGCTTTGGGGTTGACCGGGGCGTGCTGGGCCACCCAGGCGCAGCTCGCGGTCTCCCGGGCGCCCCGCAGCACCGCGCAGCCCTCCCATGCGCGGACGTCCCAGCCGTACGTCTCGGTGAACGCGTCGTGGGCCGCCGGGTCCAGGCCGTAGCGGTCCCGGGAGAGGGCCATGACCACCAGGTCGTGCTCGCGGAAGTCGGCGGAGAAGGTCTCCAGGTCGACCAGGACCGGGCCGTCGGGGCCGACCAGGACGTTGCGGGGGAGCGCGTCGCCGTGGATCGGGCCCGGTGCCAGGTGCGGGGTGAGGGCCGCCGCCGAGGCCGCGAAGCCGTCGCGGCGCTCGCGCAGGTAGGCGGCGTCCGCCGGGTCGACGGCGTCGCCGGCCAGCCGCAGCCAGCGCTCGACGCCGCCGAGCAGTTCGCGCGGGGGCAGGGCGAAGGGGGCGGCGGGCAGGGCGTGGACCCGGCGGAGCAGGGTGGCCAGGTCGCGGGGCTCGGCGGGGCGCTCGGGGTCGGGCAGCCGGTGCCAGAGGGTCACCGGGTGGCCGTCCACCAGCCGGGCGGCGGGCTCGGCGGCCCGTACAGCGGGGACGTCCGCGGCGGCGAGCCAGTCGGCGACGGCGAGTTCGCGCTCGGCACGGGACAGGAGCTCGGCGTCGCGGCCCACCTTGACCACCAGGTCGCCGTGGGCGAACACGGCGTTCTCGCCGAGCGAGAGGAGGGAGGCGTCGGCGGCGGGCAGGCCGGCGGCGGCCAGGACCGCGCGGGCGCGGGACTCGTCGAAGGCGGCGCTCTGGGGCACCTGGGGCACGTTCATGGGCACAGAGTCTTGCATCCGTGCAGGTTGGGCCGAGATCCGTGCGGCTTCCTTGACGAACCGACGGGCCGTCAGGACCATGACGATGCCACTACGACCACGCATTGGCCTTCAATTTCACATGGGGTGCAAAGGGGTCTCTTCCGTGACATTGGTGACCGCAACGGCGCGGTCCGGGAGGAAGGCGAGTCCTTCCGGCGGACCGGTGGACCACGGGGCCTGGTTCCTGGTGCTGCCCGCGCTCGTACCGATCCTGCTCCTCAGCGTGGGCCCGCTGCTCTACGGCATCGCGCTGGCCTTCACGGACGCGCAGTCCGGCCGCACCCAGGCCACGCAGTGGGTGGGCGTGCTGAACTTCCGGGACCTGCTGCACGACACGCTGTTCTGGGACTCGTTCCGGATCGGCCTGCTCTGGGCGGTCGGGGTGACCGTCCCGCAGTTCCTGCTCGCGCTCGGCCTGGCGCTGCTGCTCAACCAGGAGCTCCGGCTGCGCTGGCTGGCCCGGGCGCTGGCGATCGTCCCGTGGGCGATGCCGGAGGTGGTCGTCGGCATCATGTGGCGGCTCGTCTACAACCCGGACGCGGGCATCCTCAACGAGACCCTGCGCGACCTGGGCCTGGGCGACGGCCGGGACTGGCTGACCGGCCTGGCCACCGCGCTGCCCGCCGTGGTCCTCGTCGGCGTCTGGGCGGGCATGCCGCAGACCACCGTCGCCCTGCTCGCCGGACTGCAGAACACCCCGCGCGAGCTGCACGAGGCGGCGGCGCTGGACGGGGCGGGCGCCTGGCGCCGGTTCCGTACCGTCACCTGGCCCGCGATCAGGCCGGTCGCGCTGGCGATCTCGGCACTCAACTTCATCTGGAACTTCAACTCGTTCGCGCTGGTCTACGTGCTGACCAACGGGGGCCCCGGCGGGCGCACCCGGCTGCCGATGCTCTTCGCGTACGAGGAGGCCTTCCGCTACGGCCAGTTCGGGTACGCGGCGGCGATGGGCTGCGTGATGGTCGCCGTCATCTCCGTACTCCTGGCGCTGTACCTGGTCGGCCGGCTCAAGGGAGGCGATCAGTGATGGGCGCTCGCACCACGGGCACGGCGCGCGGCGGCTGGGACCGCACCGGCCGGGCGGGCCGGGCCGGGCAGTACCTGGCGCTCCTCGCCTACCTGGTCTTCCTGGCCTTCCCCTTCCTGTGGCTGATCTCCACGGCCTTCAAGCCCGCCCGCGAACTGGGCTCGCTGCACCCCACCTGGATCCCGCGCGACCCCACCCTGGACAACTTCCGGCAGGCCTTCGACGAGCAGCCGCTGCTGCGCGCCGCCGGGAACAGCCTGCTGGCGGCGGTCTGCGCGGCCGTGATCGCGGTGCTGATCGCCACGCCGATGGCGTACGTGATGGCGCGGCACCGGGGCAGGCTCGCGACGGCGGCGACCGGGTGGGTGGTGGTCAGCCAGGCGTTCCCGTTCGTGCTGGTGATCATCCCGCTGTTCCTGGTGCTCAAGAACCTCCAGCTGATCAACACCGTGCCGGGGCTGGTCCTGGTGTACGTGGTGTGGTCACTGCCCTTCGCGCTGTGGATGCTCACCGGCTACGTCCGGGCGGTGCCCGCCGAGCTGGAGGAGGCGGCGGCCGTGGACGGCGCGGGCCGGCTGCGCACCCTGGTGTCGGTCACCGCGCCGCTGCTCGCGCCCGGCATCGTGGCCACGGCGCTGTTCGCGTTCGTCACCGCGTGGAACGAGTTCTTCTTCGCGCTCGTCCTGCTCAAGTCTCCGGAGAAACAGACGTTGCCGGTCGTCCTGACGCACTTCCTCGGCGCGGAGGGCGTGGCCGACCTCGGCCCGCTGGCCGCGGCCGCCTTCCTGGCCACCCTGCCCTCCCTGGTGGTCTTCGCCGTGATCCAGAAGCGGATCACCGGCGGCATGCTGGCCGGGGCGGTGAAGAGCTGATGCGGCCGCGCAGGACGCTGGCGGCCGTGCTCGCGGCCGTGACCCTCGCCGCGCTCGGCGGCTGCTCCTCGGACGGCGGCGGGGGCGGCGACGGGCGGATCCGGCTGCGCTTCCAGTCGCTGGCCTGGCAGAAGGAGTCCGTCGAGGCGAACAAGCAGCTGGTGAAGGAGTGGAACGCGAGCCACCCGGACGTCCAGGTGGAGTACGTGCAGGGCAGCTGGGACAGCGTGCACGACCAGCTGCTGACCTCCTTCGAGGGCGGCGAGGCGCCGGACGTCATCCACGACGCCTCCGACGACCTGGCCGACTTCGCCAACGGCGGCTACCTGGCCGACCTGCGCCCCTACCTGTCCGCCCGGCTGCGGTCCGACATCCCGGAGCGCAGCTGGCGGACGGCGACGTTCGGGGAGGGGGTGTACGGGGTGCCGTTCCTCCAGGAACCCCGGGTGATCATGGCCAACAAGAAGCTCCTGGAGTCCGCCGGGGTGCGCGTCCCCACCCCGGACCGGCCCTGGACCTGGCCGGAGTTCCGCCAGGTCGCCAAGGACCTCACCGCGAAGATGGGCCGGGGGAAGTACGCGGTGGCCTGGCCGCTGAAGGAGCCGGTGTCGGTCACCCTCAACCTGGGCCTGTCCGCGGGCGGGCAGCTGTTCCACCGGGCGGCGGACGGCAAGGTGGACATCCGGTTCACCGACGCGGACGGGGTGGTGCCGGGCACCGTCCACGACCAGGTCAACACCGACCGCACGGCCTCGCCCACCACCCTGGGCAGCGGCGGCTCGGACACCCTGCCGGGGTTCTTCGGCGGCAAGTACGCGATGGTCCCGCTGGGGTTCTCGTACCGCCAGCAGATCGTGCAGCAGGCGCCGGAGGGCTTCGAGTGGACGGTGCTGCCCGCGCCCGCCGGGGCGGAGGGGACGGCGCAGGGGGTGAGCCCGCAGACCCTGTCGATCGCCGAGGACAGTCCGCACAAGGAGGAGGCCGCGCGCTTCATCGACTTCCTGCTCCAGCCGGCCAACATGGTGCGGCTCGCCCAGGGCGACTGGATGCTGCCGACCGGGTCGCGGGCGCTCGCCGACCCCGCGCTGCACACGCCGAAGGACGGCTGGGCGACCGGCGTCGCGCTCGCCCGCGACCTGCGCTCCGCACCGGCGCAGTCGGTGCGCGGCTATCCGGAGTGGAAGGACAAGGTGGCGACCCCGGCGCTGCAGGAGTACTACAGCGGCGCGATCGACGCGGCGGAGCTGGAGAAGCGGCTGGTGAAGGACGGGAACCTGGTGCTGGCGCGTTACCAGCGGGACTAGGACCTGTCCGGTCGATCATGCCAGGCGCCGCGGCCGAGGCGTGATCGACCGGACAGGTCCTAGGGGACCCGGAGGTCGCGTGCCCCGGGTGTGACCGGGGTGGGTCGGTCGTGACCGAGTTGGGGGAAGTCGGCGACCGAAACGCGACCAAGTGCGCCGGAGTTGTGAGGGACCCGTCGACAACTCATTAAGAAAGCTTGTTGAAGAAATCACAGCCGCTGGAAGCCCTTGATCTGGGCGCGTCAATCGGCAAGGGTTTCGAACCAGCCCCCGGGAGATCTTCCGCCCGGAGGCCATTCCCCCCACAAATCCTGACGAGGAGACCCCTCTTCATGGCAACTCACAAGCGTGCCCGCGGTTCGAAGCTGACGGCCGCGATAGCCGCCGTCAGCACGGCCGCCGCCGTCACCGTCGTCACCGCCGGATTCGCCGGAGCCTCGCCCGCGCCCACCCCCACGGGCACGGTCTACGGCCTCGGCGCGCAGGGCGCCGTCGACGGCAGCTTCGTGGTCCTGCTGGACCAGAAGGCGGACAAGGCCGGGCTGGCCGAGGAGTACGGTGGCAAGCTCCAGCGCAGCTACAACTCGGCCGTCAACGGCTTCTCCGCCAGCGGCCTGAGCACCGACGAGGCCAAGCGCCTCGCCGCCGACCCGGCCGTGGCCAAGGTCGTGCAGAACAAGAAGTTCCACGTCGACGCCACGCAGGACGACCCGCCGTCCTGGGGCCTGGACCGGATCGACCAGGCCGACACCGCGGGCGACGGCAAGTACGCCTACCCCGACTCCGCGGGCGAGGGCGTCACCGCGTACGTCGTGGACACCGGAGTCCGGGTCACCCACAAGGACTTCGGCGGCCGGGCGTCCTCCGGCTTCGACGCCGTGGACAACGACAACGACGCCGACGACGGCAACGGCCACGGCACGCACGTGGCCGGGACCATCGCGGGTTCGGCGCACGGCGTGGCCAAGAAGGCCAAGATCGTCGCGGTGCGGGTGCTCGACGACAACGGCTCGGGCACCACCGAGCAGGTCGTCGCCGGGATCGACTGGGTCACCAAGAACCACCAGGGCCCGTCCGTCGCCAACATGTCGCTCGGCGGCGGCGCCGACGAGGCCCTCGACGAGGCGGTCCGCAAGGCCATCGCCTCCGGCGTGACCTTCGCCGTCGCGGCCGGGAACGAGTCCGCCGACGCGGGCCAGGGCTCCCCGTCCCGGGTGAAGGAGGCCATCACCGTGGCGTCCTCCACCAAGGACGACGAGCAGTCGAGCTTCTCCAACTACGGCTCCGTGGTCGACATCTACGCCCCCGGCTCGGACATCACCTCGGCGTGGAACACCGGGGACGACGCCACCAACACCATCTCCGGCACCTCGATGGCCACCCCGCACGTGGTCGGCGCCGCCGCCGTCTACCTGGCCGGCCACCAGGACGCCACGCCGGAGCAGGTCGCCAAGGCGCTGACGGACGGCGCCACGCCGGACAAGATCTCCAACGCGACCCAGGGCACGCCGAACAAGCTGCTCAAGATCGTCGAGTGACCACCGGAGCCGATCCGGTGATCGTCTAGGGAGTGTCCGGCCGATCACGTCCGGCGCCGGTGCTGCGGCCCGGGCCTGATCGGCCCGACACGACCCGGGCGCCACGAACGCGGCCGCCGTGCCCTCCCCCACGGGGCACGGCGGCCGTTCGCGTACGCACCCGTGGCGAGCAGTCCGTACGGACCCGATCACCCCCTAGGGTGAGCCCATGCCGACCACGTACGCCGCCCTGCTGCGCGGCATCAATGTCAGCGGGCACCACAAGGTGCCCATGGCCGAACTGCGGGCCGTGCTCGAAGGCCTCGGGCACAGCGGGGTGCGCACCCACCTGCAGAGCGGCAACGCCGTCTTCACCACGGAGGAGACCACCGGGGAGGACGGCCTCGCGCGCGCCCTGGAGGACGCGGTCGAGGCCCGCTTCGGCTTCCGCGTCGACTGCCTGGTGCGCGACCACGCCTACCTCGCCGCCGTCGCCGACGCCTGCCCGTTCCCGGCGGACGCCCTGGAGGGCAAGCAACTGTACGCGGTGTACTACGACCGCGCGCCCGACCCCGAACGGTTCGCCGCACTGGACCCGGACGCCTTCCGCCCCGAGGAGTTCGCCCTCGGGGACCGCGTCGTCTACCTCCACACGCCCGACGGCTTGGGCCGCTCCCCGCTGGGCACCGCCGTCAGCAAGCCCGCGGTGGTCAAGGGGTACGTGACGACGGCCCGCAACTGGAACACCGTGCGCAAGCTCGTGGAGATGACCGCCGCACCCTGACGGCCGGCTGCCGGGCCTCAGTGGCGGCGGCTGCTCCAGCTGAAGCCGCCCGGCAGCCGCACCGAGGCCGAACGGTGGCCGTGGCTGTTGCCCGTGGCGTGCGCGCGGCGCCCGCCCAGGTGCCAGGACCAGCCGTGGTTGCTGACCTCGATGTGCAGCACGCGGGGGATCAGGGTGATCCGCTTGTGGTAGTGGAACGACATGGCGGCCTCCTTCGACCACCCCAGGGTGCGCCACGCCCGGCCCGCGCCGGTCACCGCCGTGTCACGACGCCGCAACACCGCTAAAGGGGAAGCTCTTCAGACCCCGGCCGTCTCCAAGGTGCGTGCCTGGTCGTAGCGTTCGAGCAGCAGCCGTGCCAACTCCGGTGCCGAACCCAGGACATCGGCCAGGACGTCCGCCCCGGTGGCCCCCGCCGCGATCCGGTCCGGCAGCCGGCCGGGCGCGATCACGTACGGCGCGACCGCCACCCTGCGCACCCCCTCGGCGCGCAGGGCCCGCACCGCGTCCTCGGTGCGGGGAAGGGATGCGGAGGCGAACGCAGGCCGCACGGCGCACCAACCGGTGTGCCGCAGCTCCCGCGCGATTTCAGCGATCACTGCGATCGCCTCCGGGTCACTGGAGCCCGCCGAGGCCAGGACGACCCCGGTCGAGCCCTTGTCGGCAGGGCCGAGCCCCGCCTCGTACAGCCGCCGCTGGACCGCTGCGAGCAGCAGCGGCGACGGGCCGAGCACCTCCGCCTGCCGCACCCGCAGCGACGCCGGGGCGCGCAGCAGTACGGCGGGGACGTCGGCCTTGGCGTGGAAGGCGCGGGTCAGCAGCAGCGGCAGCGCCACCACGTCCCGCACCCCCTCGGCCGCCAGGCGCTCCAGGACCGCGTCCACCGAGGGCGCGACGAAGTCCAGGAACGAGGTCTCCACGCGCAGCCCGGGCCGCTGCGCGCGCACCCGGCGCACCAGGGCGCGGACGGTCGCGGCGTGCCGGGGGTCACGGCTGCCGTGGGCGATGACCAGCAGGACGGGGCGGTGCACGGTGGACTCAGTTCTTGACGAGGAGGCCGCGGGTGCGGAGTACGGCGCGTTCGAGGGGGCTGAAGATGAGGAGGTCGATGGCGATGCCGACGGTGAGGATG
>NZ_JBEOYE010000058.1:0-60758 GCF_040296945.1 Streptomyces sp. NPDC001941
GCGGCGACGTGGGTGCCGGCCTTCGAGCGGGACTACGCGGCCGCCCTCGAGGATTCCCGCCAGACGTTTTCCCTGGCCGGGCTCTACGAGGTCGTCCAGGACTGGCAGGGTCGCATCGCGCACGCTCCGGCGGTCGACGCGTTCGTCGCCTCCGGCTACGACGACAGCGACGCCGTCGACCTGGCGGAGGTCCGCCGACGGCGCCGGTGAGGCCGTCGCCGTACGCGGTCCGCGTCTCCGCCCCGGCTGCCAAGGTCCTCGACGTGCTGCCCGAGCACGCGGCGGACACCGTGTGGGACGTCCTCGCCACGGCCTCCGTCCGGCCGTGGGGCTACCCGCAGTTCGACACCGACGACGACGAAGGCGGGGACGTCCGTTACGCGGCAGTCGGCCGGCTCTCCGTCACCTACTGGATCAACCGTTCCCAGCACAGCCTGACGGTCCTGAACATCGTCTGGCTCGGGTAGTCGGCGATCCTTCCGGGCAGCCGAAGAGCGCTACCGGCGCGGCACGCGCGGGACGATACTCAGGTCGCGTCGCAGTGCGGTGTGGACGAGCCAGCCCGCGGTGGCGCCGACCGCGTACCAGGCCCGGTCGGGTGCGTTGAAGGTCCGGTACCGGACAGGACCGGTCGCCGGCTCAGTTGGCGAACTTCGCCAGCGCGCGGAGCCCGACCAGGACCTCCTCCGCCGTAGGGGCGGTGGCCGGGTCGCTGAGGTGCTGGATCATCAGGCCCGACATCAGGGCCAGCTGGACGCTGCCGATGCTTCGCACGGTGTGCTCGGGGACCTGGTCCTCGGGCACCCCCTCCAGGATGGCGGCCATGCCCCGCCGCCCCTGGGCCGTACCGCCGGCGAGGGCGGTGCGCAGGCCGGGCTGTCGCTGGGCCTGCATGAACAGTTCCACCGAGGCGAGCCACAGGTCGGGGTGGGCGGCGAAGTCATCGATCAGGCTCTGCCACATCCGGGCGAAGTCCCGCTCGGTGGAGCCGTCGGCGTCAGGGACGAGGGCGCGCCCCATGGCGTCGCCCCATTCGTCGAGGATCTCGAACAACGCCTGGTTCAGGAGGGCTTCGCGGGACCCGTAGTGGTAGCCGATCGCGGCCGAGCTCACCCCGGCGGCGGTGGCGATGTCCCGGATGCTGCTGCGGTCGTACCCCTTCTCCCGCAGACACGCTTTCGCGCCGACCAGGAGGGCTTCGCGGTTTCCCATGCGCAGGACGCTAGCACTTCTTGCGCGATCGCCTCACTCGATCGATCTACACAAACGTATTGCTCGATCGAGTCAATCTCTCTACTGTTCCTGCCATGACGCACACCAAGACCGTTGCGAAGTGGTCCGCCGTCGCCGTGTCGACGAGCCTCGGCCTCGCCCTGACCACCCCTGCCCTCGCCCATGCCGCCCCCGTCCCCGCAGGCACCACCGCCGACCGGACGGTGATCACCACCGTGAACGGCAAGGTCCGCGGCAACGCCGACGGCAAGGTCCGCACCTTCCAAGGCATCCCCTACGCCGCGCCCCCCGTCGGAGCCCTGCGCTGGAAGTCCCCGCGGCCCGCCGCGCGCTGGACCGGAACACGGGACGCGACGGCCCCCGGCCGGGCCTGCGCCCAGCCCGAGGGGATACCGATCGGCCTCCCGAACGACAACGAGGACTGCCTCTACCTCAACGTCACCACCCCGGCCGGCAAGCAGACCGGGAAGCGACCGGTGATCGTCTGGATCCACGGCGGCAGCCTCATGTACGGCGCCGGCCACCAGTACGGCGGCGCGAGCCTGGCCGAACAGGGCGCGGTGGTCGTCACGGTGAACTACCGCCTGGGCGTCATGGGCTTCCTCACCGACCCCTCCCAGCCCGACGCCGACGCACTCGGCCTCGAAGACCAGCAGGCCGCCCTGCGCTGGGTGAAGGCCAACGCCGCCGCCTTCGGCGGGGACCCGGACAACGTCACGATCGCGGGCCAGTCCGGCGGCGGCTACAGCGTCTGCGGCCACCTCGCCTCACCCGCCTCCGCCGGCCTCTTCCAGCGTGCCGTCATCCAGAGCGCCCCCTGCGCCACCGGCGGATCCCGCACCCGCGCCGCGGCCGAGGCCGACGCCCGGCGCGTCATCGCGACCCTGGGCTGCGGGACCAACACCGCGGACTGCCTGCGCCACAAGCCCGTCTCCGCACTCCTCGCCGCCTACGGCCCGTACAACGAACCCTGCCCGGTCACCGGTACCGGACTCATGCCCCTCTCCCCGGCCGAAGCCCTGCGCACCGGCAGGTTCAACCGGGTCCCCGTCCTCATCGGCGTCAACCACGACGAGGAACGCGGCAGGGTGATCGGCCAGGAACTCGCCTCCGGCGCGCCCATGAAGCCCGAGGAGTACGAGCCGGCCATCCGGGAACGGTTCGGCGCCACGTCCGACGCCGTCCTCGCCCGCTACCCGCTCACCCGGTACGACTCGGCGGGCGAAGCGCTGGCCGCCGCCCTCACCGATGCCACCTGGTCCACACCGACCCTGGAGACCGCCCGGCTCCTGGCCCGGTGGACACCGACCCGGATGTACGAGTTCTCCGAACGCGACACCCCCTGGTTCGAGGGCTTCCCGACCCCCAGCTTCGAGCAGCACGCCGCGCACATGACCGAGCTGCCCTACCTCTTCGACCACCCGCCGCTGTTCAAGGACGTCCCCGCGGACCAATCCCGCTTCCGCACCGGCATGCTCCGCACCTGGACCGACTTCGCCGCCACGGGCAGGACCGCCTGGCCCCGCTTCCGTACCGGCAACGGCTACGTCCAGACCCTGTCCTCAACCACCTGGAAGCGCGCCGACTTCACAACCGACCACAACACCGCCTTCTGGAAGAACAACCACTGACCCCCGACCTGGACGAAGGGACCGCCGCACAAGCCGTCCACCCCGACCCGCGAGGGCGTCACCTCAGGGCCGGGCCGCCCCTTCGTCCTACTCGGGGCCGCCCTGGTCCAGCTTCCGCCACGGGGTCCAGGCCTTGTTCAGGCCCGGGCGGTTGCTGGTCCACTGGGCCCCGTCGGTGCCGATGACGTAGATCACGGTGTCCATCGCGTCCCCCCAGGACAGGCCGCTGTCACCGACGTCCACCTTGCTGCGCGCCACGCCGCCCAGGGACTTCCAACTGCTCCAGGTCCCGCCGGAGGTCCAACGCGTCCACACCGCGTAGTCGGCGCCGACGACGAACTGCTCCTTCTCGCCGTACGGCCGCTTGTGCTCGGTGATGCCGTACGCGCAGACGTACACGCCCGCCCCGTCGGCCCTGCACGTGGAGGCGGCCCGCGCGGGAGCGGTGGCGGCCACGAGCCCGGTGGCCACCGCGGCCGTGACGAGGAGTGCCTGGGCCTTCTTCATGCCGTACGTCCTGCTTTCCCTGGGTGCTTCGCGTGTCGGCCGGCGACGCTCGGGGTCGGCGCGGCCCTGGTGCGCAGGCTGGCACCCCCTGCTGACGTCGTGCTCACGTCCCGCTAACGTCCGCGTGGTTAGCGGCGGTTGCTAGCGTCCCTCCTCCAACCCGCAACCCACTCGCCGCGGGCCCTGCCGCACTCTCCGCGAGGCCAGGGGCCGGGAGGTCTGCCACGTGTCACGCCAACTGCTCACCGTCGACGCCGACGGCACAGGCGACTGCCGCACCATCGCGGAGGCCGTAGCCCGCGCGCGTACCGGTGCCGTCGTCAGCATCGCCCCGGGCCGGTACGAGGAGGCCCTGAGCGTCTCCGTCGCGCTCACGCTCGTCGCGTCGGAGGGCCGCGGAACGGTGGAGGTGGCCCCGCGCCGCGGTGTCGCACTGACCTTCACGGGAGACGCGCTCATGGTCAGCGACCTGGTGCTGCGGGGGCACGACGACGAGCTTCCGGTGGTCGACGCGCCGCGCGGCCAGGTCGCCATGGACCGGTGTGACGTGCACGGGTCGGCCTGGGCGGCGCTGTTCGCGCGCGGCACCGGCTCGCTGGCGCTGCGCGAGTGCAGGATCACCAACACCGCCGGGGCGGGCCTGGTCTCGACGTCTCCCGCGGAGAGCTTCGTGGAGGACTGCGTCGTCGAGCACCTGGGTACCTCGGCGGTGGTGGTCGGCGAGGACGGCCGGCTGACGGTGCGGGGCAGCCGGTTGCGCAACGCGCGCGGCAACGGGGTGCTGGCCAACGGCAGGGCCGCGGTGAGCCTGGAGGACTGCGAGATCTCCGGTGCCGACAAGCCCGGCGTGGCCGTGGAGGAGGACAGCACCTTGTCCTTCGCGCGCGGCACGGTGCGCGAGTCGCTGGTGGGCGTGTTCGTGCACAGCACCCGGACCACCGTGCTGTCCGAGGTCACGGTCGTGGAGACCGGTGGACACGGGTTCGTGGTCGGCGCGGGCAGCGCTCCTGAACTGACCCGCTGTCGGAGCGAACGCACCGGTGGGCACGGTCTGTTGGTGACCGAGCGGAGCCGGGGCTCCTACACGGAGTGCGAGTTCGCGGGGTCACGGGAGGCGGGCGTGCGGGTCACGGACTACGCGTCCCCCAGCCTGTCGCGCATCGTCGTCCGGGACGCGCGGGCCGTCGGCGTCCTCCTCGACGAGGACGCCGCCCCGGAGTTCGACCGTCTCGAGGTGCTCGGCGCCGAGGAGGGCGGGATGGTCATCCGTTCGGGTGCCGAGCCGCTGGTGCGCCGGTCGACCGTGGCGCGCAGCGGCGGGCACGGAGTGGAAGCAGCCAAGGACGGCCGGGGTCGCCTGGAGGACTGCGTCGTGGACGACAGCGGCGGCTCGGCGGTGCACGTGTCGGGGCACGGCTCGCTGTACGTGGCGGGCGGACGCCTGCGGTCCACGGCGCAGGCGGCCGCCGTCGTCGGCTCCCTGGGTGCCCTCACGCTCCGCGACACGGCCGTGGAAGGGGCGGGCGGTTGCGGCGTCCGGGTCGAGGACGGCGGTGAGTTGTCGGCCGCCCGTGCGAAGGTGACGGGCGCGGCCGAGCACGGCGTCCTGGTGCGGCCCGGCGCGAGGGCCGCGCTGAGCGCGTGCGAGGTCGCGGGTTCGGGAGGGGACGGCGTACGGGTGGAGGGGACCGGCCCCGTATCGCTCAGCGGGTGCGTCGTGCGCGACAACCGCGGCAGCGGACTGCGCCAGACGGTGGCCGGGGACCGGATCACCGTGGACGGGCTGACCAGCAGCGGCAACGGCGTGCAGGACGCGTGGGGCGACAGCGCGGGCAGCGTACCGCCGCCCGGGTCGGAGACGGACCCGGACAGTGGTCCGCTCGGCGAACTGCGCTCGCTGATCGGCCTCGACGACGTCAAGCAGCAGGTGCTCACCCTGATCAACCTCAACCGGCTCGCCCAACGGCGCGCCAGCCTCGGCATGCCCGCACCGCCGACCAGTAGGCACCTGGTCTTCGCCGGGCCGCCCGGAACCGGCAAGACGACCGTGGCGCGCCTCTACGGCGCGATCCTGGCCCAGCTCGGTGCGCTGCGCTCGGGCCATCTGGTCGAGGTGGCGCGCGCGGACCTGGTGGCCCAGATCGTCGGCGGGACGGCCATCAAGACCACGGAGGCGTTCACCAGGGCCCTGGGCGGGGTGCTGTTCGTCGACGAGGCGTACACGCTGGTTTCGGACAGCGGTGGTTCGGGCGCCGACTTCGGGCGCGAGGCCATCGACACCCTGGTCAAGCTGATGGAGGACCACCGGGACGACGTGGTGGTGATCGCCGCAGGGTACCCGGCCGAGATGGACGGCTTCCTCGACTCCAACCCGGGCCTGGCGTCCCGCTTCACCCGGACCGTGGAGTTCACCGACTACACGTCCGAGGAACTGGTCACGATCGTCGAGCTGATGTGCACCGGGCACCGCTACGAGCTGGATCCCGGCGCCCGCACCGCCCTGCACGCCCGCTTCGAGGCGATCCCGCGCGACGCGGTGTTCGGCAACGGCCGGACCGCCCGCAAGGTGTTCGAGGAGATGGTCGACCGCCAGGCCTCGCGGCTGGGCACGGCCACCGACGTGGACGAGCGCGACCTGGCGCTGCTGCTCGCCGAGGACGCGGGCGCGCAAGCGGCCCCCGCCGCCGACGCGAGCGCCGGGGACCCGATGGCACGCCTTGCGGGACTGGTCGGTCTCGCCGGGGTCAAGCGGGAGGTGGGGGACCTGGTCAACCTGCTCGCGGCGGCCCGCCGCAGGGCCGAGGCGGGCCTGCCCGCGCCCCGGCTGAGCAACCACCTGGTCTTCTCCGGCCCGCCCGGAACCGGCAAGACGACCGTGGCCCGGCTCTACGGGGAGCTGCTCGCCTCGCTGGGCGTCCTGCCGCGGGGACAGCTGGTGGAAGTGGCGCGCGCGGACCTCGTGGGCCGCTACGTCGGCCACACCGCGCAGTTGACCAAGCAGGTCTTCGAGCGGGCCCTGGGCGGAGTGCTGTTCGTGGACGAGGCGTACACGCTCACGCCCGACCACGGCGGCACGTCGTCCGACTTCGGGCAGGAGGCGGTGGACACGCTCCTGAAGCTGATGGAGGACCACCGCGACGAGGTCGTGGTGATCGTGGCCGGATACACCGAGCAGATGACCCGCTTCCTGGCGTCCAACCCGGGCCTGGAATCCCGCTTCACGCGGCACATCGAGTTCACCGACTACTCGTCGGCCGAGCTGGTGACCATCGTGCGCCGGCACGCCGTCGACTCCGGCTACGAGTGCGCGCCGGAGACCGCCGACGTGCTGCACGCGCACTTCGACGCGCTTCCGCGCGGGCGCACGTTCGGCAACGCGCGCTTGGCGCGCCGCACGCTGGAGCGGATGATGACCCGTCAGGCGGGCCGGCTCAGCACGATCGCCGCGCCCAGCCTGGACGACCTGCGGCTGCTGCTGCCCGAGGACCTGGCGTCCTGAGCCCCGGCGCCACCCACCCCACACGGCCGGGGCGCGGTGCGCGCCGGCTGCCGACCACGCCCGAAGCGAGGTGCGCCAACCCATGCGCCGCCGTTCCCCGTTGTTCCTGTGCGCCGCCGCGCTCGTCGTGGCCACCGCGGTGCCCGCCCACGCCGCCGCCGGACCCGATCCGCGGGTCACGCTCCCGGGCATGCCCGAACGCCTGGCGCCCGACCAGAAGTGCACGTCCTTCCCCGGTCGTCCCCTTGCCGAAGCGCCGTGGACGCGGCACGCGCTCGGCCTCGACCAGGTGTGGCTGCTGTCGCGGGGGCGCGGTGTGACGCTCGCGGTGGTCGGCACCGGAGTCAGCGACGCCCCCGCCGTCCTGAAGGGCCGGGTGCGTGCCGTGGGCGGGGCCGACGACGACTGCGTGGGGCGCGGTACGTTCCTCGCCGGCATCGCCGCCGGCGCGGCCGTGCCGGGGCAGGGCTTCTCCGGCGTCGCGCCGCTGGCCGAAGTGCTGGCCGTGCGGGGTACGGGAGACAGGGGCGAGCCGGACCCGGTCCGCATGGCCGAGGGAATCCGGCAGGCGGCCCTGGCGGGTGCGGGCGTCATCGTGGCCGGCGCCCCGCTCGACGGGGCGGACGCCCGGGTCCGCTCGGCCCTGGCCGCCGCCGTGGAGGCCGACGCCCTCGTCGTCGTCCCGGCCGCGGCCGACAGCGTGCCCGCGGGCGGCGCCGGGGTGCCGCCCGAGCCCGCTCCGCCGCCGGGGGTCCTGGCCGTCGTGGACACCGGGCCCGACGGCGGCCGCCCCGGTGACGCGCCCCGGTTCACCCGGGCCGACCTGTCCGCGCCCGGTGGCGCGCTGGTGGGGCCCGGTCCGGTGGGGGACGGCAAGTGGACCGGGTCCGGCTCGTCGCTGGCGGCGGCCGTGACCGGTGGTGCCGCGGCACTCGTGCGCGCCTACCACCCCGGGCTCAGCGCGGCGCAGGTGCGCGAGCGCCTGCTGCGCACGGCCTATCCGGGCGACCTGCCCGCCCTCGACGCCTACGGCGCGGTCGCGGGCGCCGCCGCGGTGACCGTACGTGCCACCGGCGTGGAGCCGGCCGCGGTGCGACTGCGCCCGGCCGACGACGGGGAAGCGGCTCGGGGCACGGCGGTGGCCGTGGCGGCGGCCGCGGCCGGGACGGCGCTGCTGGCGGGCTTCCTGGCGGTGGTGGTGCCGCGCGGACTGCGCCGTGACTGGCGGCCGGGCCGCTTCGGGGGCGACGGGCCGGACGCCGCCTGAGCGGAACCGGTGCGACCGCGGGTACGGGGCGGGGCCCGGGCAGCACGCCCGGGCCCCGCCCCGTACCGCGTCCTACGACGCCGCCTCCGGGTCGTCCTCACCGGTCCGCGCGGGCAGTGCGAGCTGCATCAGCGCGGCCTTGCGCCGGGAGACCCGCATCGCGCGGCCCGGCGGAAGGATCCGCGGGCGCACCCCGTCGAAGACGAAGCCCTCCGAGGGCGGGCAGGACATCAGCAGCCCGGCGGAGTTGACCTCCTGGAGCTTGCGGGTCAACGGGTCCTGCCGGGACGCGCCGGTGGCCGCGCGGGCCAGGACCACGTGGAGGCCTATCTCGTACCCGAGGGGCAGGTGCGGGATCAGCGGGTCGAAGGGCCCTTCGAAGGGTGATCCGACCATGTCGTAGTCGTCGACGAGGACGAACAGCCGTGGACCGCTCCACCAGTCGGCCCGGCGCATCCGGGCCGGTGAGATCTCCTCGCCCGGGGTGCGCACCTCCATCGCCCGGGCCACGCCGTCCACGAGCTCGCGCAGCGGACCGGCGGCGACGGCGTGGCCGAGGCGGTACTCCGGAGGGACGGCCTCGACCAGTTCGCGCCGGTAGTCCACGACCAGGACACGGGCCTGCTCGGGCGTGTGCTGGGCCACGATCTGCTGGGCCAGCAGCCGCAGGGCGCTGGTCTTGCCGCTCTCGGTGTCACCGACGAGCAGCAGGTGGGGGCTCTGCGCGAAGTCGTGCGCGACGGGTGCCAGCGCGGCCTCGTCCAGGCCCAGGGGGATGCGCAACGGGCTGTCGGTGGACGGGAGTTCGGCGGCGTCGAAGCGGGTGGGCAGCATCCGCACCGGGGGTGCGGCGGGCGCCTCCCAGTGCGCGGCGACCCTGGCGACGAGGTCGGCGAGCGCCTCACCGAGGTCGTCGGCGTCCTCGACCCCGTCGATGCGTGGCAGTGCCGTCAGGAAGTGCAGCTTGTCGGCGCTCAGGCCGCGCCCGGGCCTGACGGGCACGGTGGCGGCCTTGCGGGTGTCGACGGCGGAGTCCATCGGGTCGCCCATGCGCAGTTCGAGGCGGTTGCCGATCTGGTCGCGCAGCCCTCCGGAGAGGTCCAGCCAGCGGGCCGTGCTGATCACCAGGTGGACGCCGTAGTTGAGGCCGCGGGTGGCCAGGCCGTTGAAGACGGCCATGTCGTCGAACATGTCGCTGCGGACCGTCGACCAGCCGTCCACGACCAGGAAGACGTCACCGAAGGGCTCGTCCGCATGGAGTCCGGCGGCGCGCCGCTTGCGGTAGGTGGCCATGGAGTCGATGGACTCCTCCTGGAAGAAGGCCTCGCGGCGGTCCAGCAGGGTGGTGACCTCGGCGAGGGTGCGGGAGACCTTCTCGGTGTCCAGGCGTCCCGCGACGCCGCCGACGTGCGGCAGGCCGGCCAGTCCGAGGAGCGCGCCGCCGCCGAAGTCCAGGCAGTAGAACTGCACTTCGCGGGGCGTGTGGGTGAGGGCCAGGGCCGTGATGAGCGTACGCAGCACGGTCGACTTGCCGCTCTGCGGTCCGCCCGCGACGGCGAGGTGGCCGCCCGCGCCGGTGAAGTCGACGGTGAGGGGCTCGCGCAGCTGCTCGAAGGGCTTGTCGACGATGCCGACGGGCACCCGCAGCCGCCCGCGGTCGGGCGCGTCGGCCGTGGTCAGGCCCAGGACCGGGTCCGCGGCGAGCGGCGGCAGGAGCGCGTCCAGCGCCGGGGCACGGTCCAGCGGCGGCAGCCAGACCCGGTGGGCGGGCGGGCCGCTGTCGCGCAACCGGTCCAGGGCGAGGGCGAGGAGCGTCTCGTCCTCCTCGGCCTCGGGAACGACGGGGTCAGGAGCCGAAGGCAGGGTGCGCGGGACGATCCAGCCGGTGCTCCAGGGGACTACCTGGCGGGCGATCTGCGCCTGCCGGACGCCGCCCCGCTTGACCTTGTACGTGCCGGAGACGTACGCGGCACGGAACCGGGTGAGCGCCTCGACGCCACTCTTGAGGTACCCGCTGCCGGGCGTGGGCGGCAGGTGGTACGCGTCGGGCACGCCGAGGACGCCGCGCGACTCCATGGCGGAGAACGTGCGCAGCCCGATGCGGTACGACAGGTGGGACTCCAGCTGGTGCATGCGGCCCTCCTCCAGCCGCTGCGAGGCCAGGAGCAGGTGGACGCCGAGCGAGCGGCCCAGCCGGCCGATCATCACGAACAGGTCCATGAAGTCCCGGTGGGCGGAGAGGAGTTCGGAGAACTCGTCGACGACGACGAACAGGGACGGCAGCGGATCCAGCGCGGCCCCCGCCGCGCGCGCCTTCTCGTACTCCAGGACCGAGGAGTAGGTGCCCGCGCGCCGCAACAGCTCCTGGCGCCGCATCAGTTCGCCGTGCAGGGCGTCCTGCATCCGGGCGACCAGCGGGATCTCGTCGGCGAGGTTGGTGATGACGGCGGAGGTGTGCGGCAGCCCGTCCATGCCGAGGAAGGTCGCGCCGCCCTTGAAGTCGACGAGCACGAGGTTGAGCGTCTCGGAGGAGTGGGTGAGGGCCAGGCCGAGCACCAGGGTGCGCAACAGCTCGGACTTGCCCGACCCGGTGGCGCCGATGAGCATGCCGTGGGGCCCCATGCCGCCCTGCGCGGACTCCTTGATGTCGAGTTCGACGGGCCTGCCGTCCTCGCCGACCGCGATGGGCACCCGCAGCCGGTCCCGGCCCTCCAGCGGTCGGCCGAAGAGCTTGGCGGGGACGTGCCGGCGCAGGTCAGGTATGCCCAGCAGGGAGGTCAGCTCGGTGTCGGTGGCGAAGGGCTCGGCGGAGACCGAGCCGCCGCCCAGGCGGTACGGAGACAGGCGCGCGGCCAGGGATCGCGCGGCCACGGGCCCCAACGCGTCCGGCCGGCCGAGCAGTTGCGACTGCTCCTTGCGGTCGCGGTCGGTCCGCACCAGGTGCAGCCCCTCGGCGTCCACACGCAGGCGCAGCGTGCCGCGCGCCGGCTTCCAGGCGCAGGCCCCGGACAGGTCGACCAGCACGGTGTTGCGGTAGCCGGAGCCGCAGAGCCGGTGGCCGGCGGGGACCGTGCCGCCGTCCAGCACGATCACCGTGAAGGGCTCCTCGCGGCTCGCCGCCGTCTCCGGATCGAACGCCGGGCGCTCGGTGAAGTCCGCGCCGAGCAACTCCTCCAGCTCCACCAGTCCGGTGGCGACGGTACGGGCCGCGCCCGCACCGTCGCGCTGGTAGGCGTGCTGGGCGTGCGGCAGCCACTTCACCCACTCCCACGCCGGGCGCCGCTCGTCCGCCACGCAGAGCGCGACGCACAGCTCCTCCGGCGCGTGGAACGCGACGAGCTGGGCGAGGAGCGCGCGCACCATCGCCCGCACCTCGTCCTCCGCCTCCCCCTCGCCCCGCACCAGCACCTTCGACCAGGCGCGCAGGTACAGGGCGATGGGCTGGCCGGGGACGGTGCCGTAGGCGCGGATGAAGCTGCGCAGGGCGTGCGCGGACAACGGCTCCAGGTCCTCGACGGGCTTGGTGGACAGCGGGGCGAGCCGGGTGCCGAGCTTCTGGTCGCCCAGTGCGACGCGCACCTCGGCGAAGTCCTCGTCGGCGGCGCGCCGTTCCCACTGGCGGCTGGTGCCCGCCAGCGCCCACAGCGCGGACGGCTCCGGATGCCGCCAGGCGAGCGCCTTCTGCTGGCCGACCACCGTGTGCCGGATCCTGCGCCGGGTCTGGGCCAGGTAGCGCAGGTAGTCGCGGCGCTCGCCCTTCAGCTTGCGCTTGCGCTCTCCCGCGCTGCGCAGGAACTGCCCGACGACCATGGCCACCGACGACAGCAGCATCATCCCGATGGCGAAGTAGCTGAACGCGCTGACCTGGCCTGGCCTGATGAACATCATCAGCATCGCCAGCGAAGTCAGGCCCATCGGCAGGTACATCCACACCGCCGAGGAGTTCGGCTCCGCCTCGGGCAGCGACGGCGGTTCCTGCAGGCTCAGCTCGCCGTCCGGCATGTCGGGGCCGCGGCGGCGGGCGGGACGGCGGAACAGGACCGTACTCAAACGGGCTCCTCGGCAGGTACGGAAAGGGGGGTGCGTCGCTCGCTGCGGCGCGGCGCCACATGCGTACCAGAGGGCGCTAAGGGCCGGACGGCAGTCCGACGTTAGTCACCCGTGCTCAACTGCGGCGTCCCGCTCCCGGCAAAGAGGTGCTGGCCCCACGCCATGACTGACGTATCGACATCCGGACTGTGCCGCCTCGCCGTCCGCACCCCCCGACGGCTCGTCGAACTCGCCGTCCCCGCCGACGTACCGGTCGCCGACCTGCTCCCCACCCTGCTCGACCACGCGGGCGGCGGACTGGCCGAGGAAGGCATCGAGCACGACGGATGGGTGCTGCAACGCCTGGGCGAGGAACCGCTGGACGCGGAGTCCACGCTGGAGGACCTGGCCCTGCGCGACGGCGAGACCCTGCACCTGAGACCGCGCTCCCAGGCGTTGCCGCCGCTGCACTTCGATGACCTGGTTGACGCGGTCGCCACCACCATGCGGACCCGCCCGCACGGATGGGCCGAGCGCACCAGCCGCTGGTTGCTGCGCGCCGCGACGGTGGCGTTCCTCGCGGCCGGCCTGGTCGTGCTCTCGCTGACCGGCGGGGCGTCGACGCTGCGGGCGGCGGCCGCCGCGGCCACCGCGGTGCTCGTCCTGTGCGGGGCGGTCGCGGCCAGCCGTGCGGTGGGCGACTCCGCGGCGGGCGCCGCGCTCGGCGCGCTCGTACCCCCGTACCTGGCCCTGGCCGGGGCGCTGCTGCCGCAGGGCGTGCCGGGGCCGCAGCTCACGGGCGCGCGGCTCCTCGCCGGTTCGGCGGCCGGCGCGGGAGGCGCCGTGCTCGCGGTGGCGGCGGTGGCCGCCTTCGTACCCCTGCTGGCCGGTGCCGCGGTCGTCGCGGTGGCGGGAGTGCTGTGGGGAGGCCTGATGATGCTCCTCGACGTGTCCGCGGGGCATGCGGCGAGCGTCGTCGCGGTGGCGGCGGTGCTGTTCGGCGGACTCGTGCCCGGCATCTCGTTCCGCCTCTCGGGCCTGCGGCTGCCGGCACTGCCGACGAACGCCGAACAGTTGCAGGAGGGCATCGAACCCCACCCCCACCAGCAGGTCGTGGACCGCACGGCGCTCGCCGAGGAGTGGATGACGGCGCTGTACGCGGCCACGGGACTGGTGTGCACGGCACTGGTGACCGTCCTGGTCGCCGGCCGGCCGGGCACGCCCGCCCTGGTCACCGCTGCCGTACTGAGCGTGCTGCTGCTGTTGCACGCACGGGGCGTGGGCCACGCCTGGCAGCGGCCCGCCGTGCTCGCGCCGGGCCTGTACGGCCTGGTGCTGATGGCCGTGCAGCTGGCCACCACCATGGACGCGCAACGGCGCCCGGCGCTGCTCGCGGTACTGCTGGCCCTCGCCGCCTCGACCGCGATCGCCTCCTGGACGGTGCCGGGGCGCCGCCTGCTGCCGTACTGGGGCAGGGGCGCCGACGTCCTGCACACGCTGTGCGCCGTCGCGCTGCTGCCCCTGTCCCTGTGGGTGCTCGGCGTGTACGCCACGCTCCGCGGCATCAGCGGATAGGGGGGCGGCACGATGCAGTCGAGACGCGACCAGGTGCAGGCCCACATGTTCGTGATGGGCCGCCTGACCAGCGGCATGCTCCGGGCCGACCCGGACGCGCCGGAGTCACCGGTGGGCCGGACGAACCGGGGCATGGTGTGGGGCGCCGTGGCCGGGGTGGTGCTCGTCGTCGGGTTCCTGCTCTTCGGCATGATCTCCCCGGCCGGCACGAAGACGTGGCGCCAGGACTCCGCCCTGATCGTCCAGAAGGACACCGGCACCCGGTACCTGTACCTGGGCGGAGTCCTGCGCCCGATCCGCAACTACGCCTCCGCCAAGCTCATCGCCGCCGACCGGCTCACGCCGGTCCAGGTCTCGGCGGCCTCGCTCACCGGCGAACGGCACGGCCCCCCGGTCGGCATCCCCGGAGCCCCGGACGCCCTGCCGGGCCCCGCCGACCTGGAGCAGGGCCCCTGGACCGTGTGCGCCGAAGAACCACGGCGGACCGGGGCGGACGGTTCCGAACGGCTGCCGGTGACCTCGCTCCGCGTCGGACCCGCGTCAGATGGCCGGGCCCTGGGCGCGGGGCAGGCGGTGATGGTGCGCTCCCCGGACGGCACGCGCTTCCTGCTGTGGGGCGACCACCGGCTCCGCCTGGGCGGCCACGGAGCCCTCCAGGCGCTGGGGTACGCGGGGGCGCCGGTGCTCCCGGTGTCCGCGGCGTTCCTGGACGGCGTCCCGGCGGGGACCGACCTCGCGGCCCCCGAGGTGGCGGGCCGCGGAACGGCCGGCCCGGCGCTGGGCAGCGGCCCCAGCCGCACCGGCCAGGTGTACGCCCTGACCTCACCCGGCGCTACGCGCCAGCACTACCTGCTCGAACGCGACGGCCTCCGGCCGGTCAGCGTCCTCACGGCGGCCCTGGTGCTGGGCGACGACCGTACGGCGAAGCTCGCCTACCCGGGCCGCACAACCGGCGTACTGCCCCTCAGCGCGGCACAGTTGACGCAGCATCAGGCCAAGACCTCGGTAGCGGACCCGGACGGCTGGCCCACCCGGGTGCCCGCGGTGCGTGACCCGGGAGCAGCGACCTCGCTCTGCGCGCGCCTCCAGCCCGAGGGGACGACCCCGCGCGTGAGCGTCACCCTCGGCCCGTCGGGCGCCCCCCTGCCCCCACCCGTGTCCGGCCAGGACACCGCCCCCGCCTGCCTGGCGGTCGACGCGCTGTCCGTGCGCCCCGGCGGCGGCGCGCTCGTCCAGGCCCTGGGCGCGGGCGGGTCGCCGATCGGAACCACGACGTACCTGGTCACCGACGTGGGGGTGAAGTACCGCCTGCCCGACGCCACTTCGCTGGAACGGCTCGGCCTGAAGGGCGGCCGCGCCCAAGCGGTGCCCTCCCGGCTGCTCGACATGCTGCCCACCGGACCCGTGCTGGACGCCGCGGTGGCCCGGGGCGAGACGAAGGCGCAGCAGCGGGAGGGGAGTTGCCGCTGACACCTCCGGCAGCGCTTCGTTAGCGGGCCGTTAGCACCACCGCCGACACTCGGTGTCTCACGCCGAGGCGCCGAGTCGCCGGGGCCCGGTGGCGCTCGCGCCCCTCGCCCGCCCCACCCTCTCGCCCGCCCCGTCCCTCCAGCGGAAGGAACCCCGCCGTGGTCGCCCAGCCCGGGAACCTCCAGAGCTCGTCCCAGTCCGAGAACCAGAAGGGCCACACCGCCCTCACCCAGGCCAAGACGCAGATCCAGCAGTCGCAGCAGCACGTGAAGGACACCATGGGCGGACTCGCCCGCTCCTACGGCGGCGCCGACGGCCGCGCCTACCAGCAGCTCCTGTCGGAGTGGAGCGGGCAGGTCGACATCATCGTGCGCAACATAGACCAGATGGTCACCAAGCTCCAGGAGACCAGCGCCCACCAGACGAACCTCCAGGTGAACACCGGCGACCAGATCAACTACTCGCTGCGCAACAACAACGCCTTCAACGACCTCATGGGCTGACCACCCCCGCCCGGCCCCCGCCCCTTCGCACCGAACCCCCGAGGAGTCCCCGTGCCCGCCCCCTCCGGTTACGACCACGGCAACAAGACAGACGGCCAGATCTACGTCGAGTACACGGCGGTCAACCAGGCCGCCGAGGACATGCGCATGCAGACCGAACGCATCAACAAGCTGGTGACCGCACTGAACGAGGAGCTCACGGGCCTCTTCGGCGCCTGGCAGGGCGCGGACGCCTCGACGTACGGCGAGATCCAGGGCCAGTGGAACTCGGCCGCGGGCAAGCTGGGCCAGATCCTGGCCAACCACAGCGCCACGCTGGACGACATCACCGACCAGTACCGCCGCCACGAGGCCCGCACCAAGGACAACTGGGAGGGCGTGCGCATCGGCCGCTGACAGCCCCGCTGCCCCCGTGCCCCTGTTCCACCCCGCCGAATGCGAGCCGCCATGAGCCCCGCCCCGACGCCCCTCACCCGTCTGGACCTCGACACCCTGCGCACGTTCGTCGACAACGACGTGCGGGACGGCTTCGTCAAACTGCTCGCCGCGCTCCAGGAGGACGCGGTCGCCGACGGACCGAACCCCCACGGCGTGCCCTCGATGAGGAACCTGCTGGCCCAGTTCAGCGACCCCGTGCACGGCTTCACCAGCGCCCAGTTCAAGCTCGGGCGACTGGCCAACGCAGACGGCAAGCTCGGACCACTGACCGCGCTGCCCCTGATGAGCGCGCTCAAGACGTCAACGACCGAGCTGTCCACGGTGGTCGACGACCAGAAGAGGCTGTTCGACGACATCAAGACGAACCTCGAAACCGTCATGGAGTCCATGAAGAAGGCGCAGCAGGACAGCCTCGACGACATCGACAGCCAGTCGTTCCTCAACGATCTGCGCAACGTCGACACCGATCTGGCGGGAACGCAGAAGAAGCCCTGAGCGAGGCGTTCCCCGCCCCGCCCCGCCCCGACCCCGGGGACCCGAAGTCGAGTCCCCGCACCCCCGAAGGAGGCCCACCCCGTGTCGATCCCGACAGGCGGCGGTACGACGTGGCGATGGGAGCAGGTCGTCCCCCAGCTGACCGGCTTCGACGGCGGCACCCGGGAGGAGGTCGGGGCGGTCGGGGGCGCGGACGCCAAGACCGGGGACGGCAGCGAGTGGATGACCATCTCCATCAAGGACGGCGACAACTCCCGCCAGACCACCGGTGAACTGGCCTCGCCCGGCAGCAAGCTGGGCAGGACCATGCACTTCTACGGGGTCATGGGCCGCGCCACCCAGCACCTCTCGGTGTACACCGTGAACCTGTCCCTGCCCATGGAGTCCTCCAACGGCGCCGACTGGAGCAACACCGGCAACGCCGGCGCCTTCGACTGGGGCTACGGACAGGTCCTCGCCCACTTCCTCAACCACCACAGGAGCGGGGGGTACAGCTTCAGCTCCTCCCGCACCGTGAAGGAGGAGGACTCGGTCGACCTCGCCACCTTCCCCCTGGTCGCCTCCGCCTACGACCGGCTCACCGCCTACTTCAGGGAACGCGGGCCGGTCCTCGAGGGATGGCTGAAGGACCTCGACGCCGAGCACTCGGCGTACCAGGGCAGCGGCGCGGACGTGTTCCGCGACCTGGTCGACGCGCTGAGCGTCGGCTACAAGGACTTCCTGACGCGCATCTCCCCGGCGGCGCAGCGGACGAAGAACGAACCGGTGTACGCGACCTACTACTCCGACTCCGCCGTCGGCGACCAGATCCTCGACGCCGAGAACGCCATCCACCTGGCCGCCTTCACCCTGTGGCACGCCTGGGACACCTGGCAACGCGGCTCCCTCTGGATGGGCAGCCTGCACCTGGACAAGCTGCTCGACGAACTCGCGCTCTGGCTCAACGCGAACAACATCGCCAAGATGCGGCAGATCGACGAGTACGCGTACGCCGGCGACAAGGGCGGCGGCGTCATGTACGTCCACCCCGAGTACGGCGACCTCACCAAGCCGGACGCCTGGAAGGCGCTGAGCCGCAAGGCGTTCCAGGACTGGCAGGCCACCCTGGTGCCACTCGACCAGACGGCCACGCGGGTGGTCCTCGACCTCAACCAGGCCCTGTCGCGGGCCGGCAGCGTCCCGGCGTTCCGGTTCACGCCCGGCACCTCCAGCCTCAAGGAGGCCAACGCGGCCGACGAGGCGGGCAAGGCGAAGGCCGACGCCGAGAAGGAGAAGGAGGGCGCGAAGAAGGAGCTGGACAAGTACAAGGACGGCGGCGCCGGTGGTGACGGTGCGGGCACCGGCAAGATACCGCCCCTCGACCCGAACGCGGTCGGCGGTGGTGGCGGGGGCGGCCTCGGCGGAGGCCTCGGCGCGGGGAAGGACGGCCCGGGCTCCGGCAAGGGCGGACTCGGCAAGCTCCCGCCGCTCGTCCCCAACCCCACCGGCCCGGGCGGCGGCCTCGGCGGCGGTCAGGGCACCGTCGTCCACAACCCCGACGGCTCGACCACCGTCACGACCCCCGACGGGAACCGGACCACGTACCCGCCCGGCGTGACACCGCCCCCGCTGCTCCCGAACGGCACCGGCGGGCTCACGCCCGGCGGCTCGCTCACCGTCGTGAAGAAGGCCAAGGGCCCCGACGGCTCCACCACCTCCTACAACAGCGACGGGTCCCGCACCACCACCCACAAGGACGGCACCTCCACCACGGTCCGGCCCGACGGCACCACGGAGACGCTCAACCCCGACGGCTCCAAGACGGTCCTGAACAAGGACGGCAGCGAGACGATCACCTACCGGGACGGCACGAAGACCACGGTCAGGCCGGACGGCTCGACGCTCACCGCGTACCCGGACGGCACCTCGACCCGGCACGCGCCCGACGGCACCCTCACCACCACCGACGCCGACGGCCGGAGCACCACGAGCCACCCGCGGCCCGGATCGACCGTCCGCAACCCCGACGGCTCCACCACGCTCTACGGCGGGGACGGCGCCACCACGACGACCCGCCCGGACGGCACGAGGACCACCGTCGCGCCCAACGGCACGGTCACCACCCTCGACCCGGACGGCACCAAGACGGTCTCCCACCTCGGCAAGGGCACGTCGACGATCCAGTACGCGGACGGGTCGGTCTCCCAGGTCGGCCGGGACGGCACCGTGTCGACCACGTACAAGGACGGCAGCACCACCAGGCTCGCCCCGGACGGCACCTACACCACCGTGGACGCGGGCGGACACAAGACCACCGAGCACCTCAACGTCACGGGCGGCGGCAGCGGCCCGCAGACCACCCACCACCCGGACGGCTCCTCGACGACGAAGTACCCGGACGGCACGGTCGACAAGACGCTCAAGGACGGCGGCCACCGGATCACCTACCCCGACGGCCGCACGGTGACGACCGACGCGTACGGCCGCACCACCGGCGGCAGCGCGCTCACCCCGGACCGCACGTCGTCGCGCCTGTCCGACCACGGCTACTACGACTACCCGGACCGCAAGGGCACCGGCTCACCGACCGGCTCCGGTCCGGGCGGTCCGGGCTCGGGCGGCCCCCGGATGCCGCTGCTGCCGATGAACCCGGTCGGCACGCAGGGCCTGACCCCGGGCGGTGTGCCGGGCGGCCCGGCCGCGGGCGCCGAGCGCACCCGTGCCGTGGCGGCGGCCGAGTCGTCGGCCGCCCGCGGACGGGCCGCGCAACTCGCCGCCGAGGAGGCGGCCCTGGTCGGCCGGCGGCCCGGCACGACGTCCCAGGGCATGCCGATGATGCCGCCCATGGGCGGCGGCATGGGCGGCGCCCCCAGCACCCAGAGCGACGAGCGCCAGCGCTCCACCTGGGTGAGCGAGGACGAGGAGACCTGGGGCACGGAGGGCGAAGGCGTGAGCGGCGCCATCGGCCGCTAGGGCACTCGTGCAGATCAGGACCCCCGACGCCACCCTGATCCGCACGACAGGCCCTGGAACCCGCCCCACCGACCACGACCGCCCCCAACCGACCACGACCGCCCCCGATCACCGACGACAGGACCAGGGACATGAACCACATGGAAGAGCGGCTGGCGGAAGCGCTGGCCGAATTCGAGGAGTCGCGCGCCCGCCTTGCCGAGGCGGCGCAGGCCGCCGCCCGGGTCAGCGCCACGGTGACGGCGAAGGACCGCTCCGTGGAGGTCACGATGGGCGCCCAGGGCGAGCTGACGCGCATCCGCTTCCCCTCCGACGCCTACCGGGGCATGCCTCCCGCGCAGCTCGCCGGGGTGCTGACCTCCACCATCAACGAGGCGCGCGCCCGCGCCGCCGAGCAACTCGCCGAGATATACCGGCCGTTCGGCGCGCTGCCGCGCCTGTCGGACGACGCTGAGGGTGGCGTCACCGAACTCGACTGGAAGGAGATGTTCGCCCCGTTCCGCGAGGAGGGCATCCTCACGCCACCGGCCGAGGCACCCCGCGGCTCCTCGGGCGCGCTCCTGGACGAACTGGTCGAGGAGAGCGAGGAGACCGGGGAAGCCGGGCAGCAGCCCGCGGCGCGGTCCGTCCGCGGTGGCGAGGAGCCCCGGTGAGCGACGCCTTCGACGTCGACCCCGACGGCCTGGACAAGAGCGGGCGCAACATGGGCGACGTCGCCGACCGGATCAAGCTGATCCGCGACGAGTACCTGGACAAGCTCACCACGTACCACGGCTGCTGGGGCGACGGTGAGTTCGGCGAGGCGTTCGCGAAGAAGTACGTGCCCGCCGAGAGAGACCTCAAGGAGGGCGTCACCGGGCTCTACGAGGGACTGTCCGGCAGCGCCAGGAGTCAGCTGGACACCAGCAGGAACTCCCGTGACCTGTCGGAGGACATCAACACGCGGATCAGGCACGGAAGGTAGAGCCGTACGGTGTCGTTGGAGTTCCCGCCCCAGTGTGCCTGGCTGTTCGCCGCGCTGACCGGGGAGAAGCCCCCGAGTGGCGACGAGGACAAGCTCTTCGCGCTCGCCGAGGTCCACAAGGACCTGCACGGCAAGCTGACGAACGACCTGAAGCAGCAGGTCGCCGAAGCCCTCGGGTACACCCGCGAGTCGTTCAGGGGCGACGCGGCGGAGATGTACCAGGCGGCGATGAAGAGCTTCATCGGCGAAGAGGGGCTGAACTACTTCGACGCGGTGGCCGACCAGGCCAGGCTCCTCGCCGAGTTCAGCCGCAAGGGTGCCACCCAGCTCCAGTACACCAAGTACATGATCATCGCCCAGTTGGTGGAACTGCTGGTCGAGGCGGTCATCGCGGCCGCCACCGCCTTCTTCTTCGGAGCCTCGCTCCAGGCGTACTTCGCCAAGGTGGCCTTCGTGCGGTGGCTCATCAAGTTCCGGCTCGGCCGGCTCGTGCTGATGCTGATCAGCCACCAGATCATCAACGTCGGCATGGGCGTGGCCATGGACCTGCTCGTGCAGTGGGCCCAGCTCAACCAGGGAACCCGTGACGAGTTCGAGGGCGACCTGACGAAGAACGCGGCGCTCTCCGGAATGATCCAGGGATTCCTGGCCGGACCGTTCCAGTTCCTCGGCAACAAGTTCGGCAAGGGCCTCGCCCACCTCTTCGGCAAGGACAGCGGCAAGAACATCGGCAAGCAGCTCGACGACGCCTTCAAGCACAAGAAGACCGAGCTGCCCGGCCCGAACGCGCCCAAGTCCTTCGGCGACGACCTCGCGAAGAACTTCGGCGACCACGTGCCGAGGACCGCGGGACCCCGGGAGCTGTCGGACAAGGCCGCCAAGGACTTCGTGAAGTCCGTCGGCGACACCTTCGACAAGCACGTCAAGCGGGAGGGAGCGCGCGAGGTCGGCGAGAACTGGGCCCGCACCCTCCTGCGGGACACCGGAAAGAAGGACCTGACGCGCAACCTGGACGACGCCCTGGGGCCGGTCAGGAAGACGCTCGGCCGGGACGCCACCCACGTCCTCACCCAGGGCACCGCTGACGCGCTGGCCCAGAGCATGCTGCGGCACTGGGCCCAGACCGGCGCGCACGGCGCGGGCAAGGGCCTCTTCGAGGGCGCGCACGCGGCCGTCTCCGAGGGCATGTACAACCTGATCTTCAGCGACGAGCACACCTTGAAGACGTCCGCGCTCACCTTCGGCTCGGGCATCGTCGAGGGACGGCTCGGCCACGTGCTGGAGATGGGCGGCGAACACCTCGGCGATGCCGCCCGCCACAAGCTCCTGACCGGCGGCATGGACACTTCGGGCGGCCTGTCCGGACAAGGCAACCAGGGCTCCCCGAACGGCGCCGGCGACGGCACGGCGAACACGGCCTCGCCTGCGGCGGAGAGCCCGGCCCCGGAGCACGACGACGGTACGGCGACGGTGCCCGCACCGACGCCCGTACCGGCCCCCGTGCCCACGACGTCTTCACCGGCGGCGGGAGCGGCAGCGACGACCGGCCCCGCACAGACGCAAGGGCAGGGCCAGGGCCAGTCCTCGGCGGCGCAGCAGGCGCAGACGGCGCAGACGGCGAACCAGGGGCAGCAGGGGCAGACCCACTCCCAGCCCCAGTCCGGGCAGAACGCCGGCCAGGAGAAGCAAGAGAGGCAGGACAAGCAGGGCAAGCAGGAAAAGAGCCCGGAGAAGACCGGCGACCAGACAGGCCGACGGCCGGAAGCGCCCCACCGGCCGAGCACAATCAGTACGGGAAGCACCGGCAGTACGGAAACCTCGGGCAGCACGGCAAGCACGGCAAGCACGGCAAGCGTCGGCAGCACCGGAACCACGAGCGGCGCCCCCCTTCAGACGGCGTCCTCCGCACCCCTCACCGGTGCCCACGAGGCCCCCGTCGTCACCGAGTCCGCGCCTGCCCCCGGGGTGGAGCACACGTCCGCGTCCAAGGACGCCTTCATCACCCCTGCCAGCGCTACCACCGCCCCCGCCGGCGCCACCGCCGCCCCGACGCCACCCGCACCGGGTGCGCCCGCGTCCGCCGCGCACGTCTTCAGCCTCCTCACTCCCGGCGAGGTCCCCGCACCGCCACCCGCTCCGCCCGTCCGCACGCTGGACGAGGACCGCCGCCGCTTCGGCGTCCCCGCCGGCCACGGCAGGCTCCCCGACCGCGACCCCGAGGTGCGCGCCCCGGGCAGCCTGGTCGACCGCCCCGTCGGCCGGGCCGAGCTGCACCGCTTCCAGGGCACGGCGACGGCCGCCGTGCACACCGAGCGGTTCGATCCCACCACCGCGCGCGACCGCGCGGAGGAAGCCGCGGGGCGCCTCCCCGGTTCCGAGACGCTGATCCGCCACCACGTGCGGCGCGAACGGACGGACGACGGGCGTACGGTCCGCCACCTCCTGGTGACCCTGCCCTTCAAGCTCGCCGACCACCTGGACGCCTCGGACCTCGCGGCGCTCGAAGAGCGGGTGCAGGGGACGCTGGACACCCACCTCAACCGCGGCTACCGGCTGCCCCGCTCCGGCGACCAGCTCATGGTCAGCGTGAAGTTCCTGTCGGCCCCGGAGCACGGGGAGGCCATCTCGCTGGACCAGACGCTTCTCCCGGCCCGCGCCGACCAGACCAGCTGGGACCTCTCCCACGACGACGCGACCCTCACCCACGAGGTCCTCCACTACCTCGGACTCAAGGACGAGTACGAGGACACGAGCGGGAGGGCGCAGGGCGATCCCCACCTCTTCCGCAGGGACGCCCGGCTCACCGGTGTCCGCACCACGGGGCTGATGGCCGTCCTGTCCGCCGACGGCCTGCGCGAGCTGCCCAACGACTACCTCGCCCTGATCGAGGACGTCGGCGACACGGTCCGCATCCCCCTGCACACCGGACTCCAGGCGGCCGGAGCGCCGAGGACCAGCTCCCTCGCGCCGGACGCGCCCGTCGCCCGGCCCACGTCCAAGGCCGACGAGCCCGGTCCGAGCAGTGCCGCCAAGGGCAAGCGCGTCGTACACGGGCCGTCGCGGGACGAGGGCCAACTGGACGAGCTGCGCGAGCAGTTCCCGGAGGAGCACGAAGCCCAGGCGAGGATCGACGAGGCGGCCCGGAACGACCAGGCGCCCGCTGCCGTGCCCGCGGCGGAGACGGGCCCGCCGTTCGGAGGGGGCCGGTTCGTACGACAGGACCACTACGCCTCCGGGGACCAGTTCGCCGTCGCGGCCACCCTGGTCGGCGACGCGGACCTGTCCGTACGCATCGAGTACGCGCCGGACGCGGCCGGCGTGAACAAGAAGAAGGCCGAAGGCCTCGCGGCCTTCTACGCCGAGTCGCAGATCCCCCGGAACAGGATCGAGGTCGCGCCCAAGGAGGCGAGGAAGACGCCCGGGGTCCCCGCTGCGGAGAGCGCCGGGGGCGCGAAGGCGCGCGGCAAGAAGCCCGCGCCGCCCCAGGGGCCCAAGCCGCTGGAGGTCGGCGAGGCCACCGAGCGCATCGCGCGCACCTTCACGTCCGGCCTGCGCGACAGCCTGCGCACGGCGTGGGGCGTCAGCCGGAACACCGAGAACGACGCGGTGTACGACAGCGCGGTCGGCACGTGGCTGGAGGAGCGGCTCGGCCTCCGGCTCCGCACGGCCGACGGGGGAGCGCGGCCGCGCGTCGCCGTCGTCTGGTCGCGTTTCAGCGGCAAGAACGGCGAGGTCCACCTGGAGCACGACACCAGCCACAGCGGTGTCGCCCAGCTCATCGGGGAGCTCGGGGACCTCGACGCCGTACTGATCGTGGGCGACGCGGACCCCAGGAGCGTCGAGCAGGACCGGGGTTCCAAGTACGACGAGATCGCCTCCCACTACAACCGGCTCAGGCAGGCGACACTCCAGCGGGAGCAGGACCCCGCGTCCGTTCCGGACGCCGCCGGGACCACGGACGAGGACGGCACGTACGCACCGGACTTCCACGCGGCGGTCGTCAACCTGACCGAGTTCTGGGTGACCCACGCCTCGGCGGTGGGGAGCTGGAGCGAAAGCGGGCGCGGCCTGCGCACGTCCCAGTTCCGGCTCTACGAACACCTGGACCGTCACTTCACCACCCGGCACGTCGGGTTCCGCAGCGGCAACCTGGAGGCCATGGCCCTCCTGGGCTACCAGGTGCGCTACCTGGAGGAGCCGAACAGCATCATGGGCGGCAGCCGGATGGCGAAGTGGCACGCCGTCCACGCCCCGTCCGACGCGGACAGTCCTCAGGCGGCGCCGCTCACCGCACTGGGCGGCATGGCCACCGGCTACGAGCGCATCCTCGTCAACGAGCCCCCGACCCGCACCGGCCGCCACCAGCTGTCGCTGGGGTACGAGGCGATCGCCGGCGCCCAGAAGCACGGTGACTGGCACCGGGACGACAAGGCCGCGAAGGCGCTGGACGGAGGCATCTCGCGGCGCAAGGGCTTCCACGACGAGGACGTGCTCAGCATCAGCGCCTGGCTGCGCACCGGCGACCCGGCGCACGGCCTGGCGGATCCGGTGCTGCCCGACGGCCGGACGCTGCGGGCGGCCCTGCGCGGGATCGACTCCACGCCGCGTCCACCGGCCGAGGGGAAGAGCCGCAGGGAGAAGACGATCGACAAGCTCCGGGAGAACCTCGTACAGCTCGAGAAGAACCTGCAGGCAGCACTGGCTGCCGAGGCCGAGCCCGCGGAAGGCAAGAAGCAGAACCCGAAGTCGTTCGGCATACGCAAGAACATCGACAAGACGAACCAGCAGATCATCGAGGAGCAGGCGAAGCTCGCGGAGGAGCAGACCGAGGCCGCCCTGGTCGTGGAGGAGTGGCAGCGGGCCCTGGCCGAGTTCCAGACCCTCGCGCAGACCGTCGACCCCACCGACCTGGCACGGGCGCGCAACCTGTACGCCCAGACCCTCGCCCACGAATTCGTGGTGCCTCCCCGCGCCACCACGAGCGCGAGCACCGGGCACACCACGACGCAGTCCCCGCCCCGCCCGGGCTCGAACTCCACGTCCCCGCAGGACGCTTCGTCCCCCGTGCCCGCGACCACGTCGTCGGACCACCACCTCCTCGCGCCGGGCGACACCCCGCGCGAACGACGCAGCAGCCAGGCGCCGGAGGACCCCGGCGAGAGCAGTCGCGCGGGCGCCGAGAGGAACTCGCGCAACGGGAAGGAACGCGCGCGGGAGCGGGATTCCGCCGAGGACGAGACCGAGCGGCTGAGGCAGCTCTTCCCGGAGGAGGCCACCGCCGCGCACGCGCACGAGGCCGCCGAAGAGGCGTCCGGCATGGGGGAGTCGAGGAAGCGGCGCCTGGGCAGCGACTCGGGTTCCGAGGAGGACCGGAAGATGCCCAGGATGGGCACCCCGGAGGCGTGGGAGGAGGCGGACGGTTACGACGCCGATACCGAACCCGATCCCCTCCAGAGGGCTCTGAACGCCGCGCTGAGGAGGGACTTCCGCTTCTACGGCGCAGGCAAGGGACAGAGCGGTGTCACGCCGGACGTCCGCCTGCGGTTCGCGCGGTCCAAGGCGGATGAGCGGCCGGCCCAGACCCTGACGCACGTGTCCAGCCTCCTCCACGAGGTCATGCGCCTGGTGCGCCCGACCAGGGTCCAGACCCGGACGGGGGAGCGCGCGACGCTGAAGAACAGCGAGACCCAGGGCATGCTCGTCAACGGCAGACTGGTCTTCGCGACCAACATCGACCAGGCCGTGACAGCCCTGCGGAACCGGGTGGCGGAACTGGGACGCGGGGGAGAGCCGCCCACCCTGGGCGTGGTCCTGGACCTTCTCCGTACACCCACCCCCACACCTCCCGGGCACGCGGGAACCTCCGCGGCCGGGCAGCCGGAACCCTCCCAAGGTGCTGCGAGCACGTCGGAGAGCCGACTGGCCCCGGCGGTGCTCGAAGGGCTGCGCAACGAGGAGAAGAAGCGGCTGGTCCGTGCCGACGCCAAGGTACGGCGCATCAGCACGCACCCGCCGCGCGCCGAGGACGCCTCGGCGGCCGCCCTGCGCACTGCCCTGAACCGGCCGATCGACTTCACGCACCTCGACGACCCTCGTCTGAGCACACTCCTCACGGACCCCGGCATGGAGGGCGCCGTGATCCTGGTGACCCAGGACCCCGACGCGGTCGACTCCGGCAGCCGCCCCACCTCGTTCCACGCCGAGCAGAAGCTCCTCGCCGCCCTCCACCGGGGCATCGACGACCCCGCCGCACTCCACGGACCCCTCGTCGTGCACGGACGGTTCAGGCCGTGCGCCGGGTGCGCGGCGGCGCTCACCTACACGCGTGACAGGTCCGGTTTCAGCCGCCTGGCCTTCAACGACAACCACGGCTACTTCTGGAAGACGGCCGTGAAGAACACCCGGGACCACCTGCCTGACATCGGCCGGGACGCCCACTACTGGAGGCTGCTCGACGACCGGCTCCAGCGGACGGACGACGGACGGATGAGCACGTCCGCCGTGTCGGAGATGCGGCCGCCCGACGGCCACCGGACCGGCCGGCCGGGAGGCGAGGAGATCCTCCTGCCGCCCCAGCGTGTCGTGTCCACCAGCGTGGTGACCGCCTCGGACACCGACGTCGAACCCGACGGGCGGTCCGTGGCCCGGCGGCGTGCCCCGTACATCGAGCCGACGCTCAACGTCCTGGGCGAGGGCTCCTCCACCGCCTCCGGAGGACGACCCGCGCTGCACGTGCTGTACCCCGAGGAGCGGCGGCAACTCAGCGACGCCTACCGGGAGTTCCGCGCCAGTCTCGGTACGCCGGGGCGAGCCGATGCCCGCCAGAGGCTGCGCGACCTCGTCATCCGCTTCCACGGGCAAGGGGGCGAGCTGCACCTGTCGTCCACGTTCGAGGAGATCGGCAAGGCCATGGGCGTGAGCGGCAGTACCCCCTTCAAGCTCTTCCACAACAGGACCGGCCACGAGGCCCGTGACAGGCTTCAGTTCCTGGCGCGTGTGCGCGAGGTCGTCCCGGCCAGCGAGCACCCCGCGTCGCTCACCGATTTCCACTGGTGGTTCCTGTTGACCATGATGGAGGAAAGCGGCTTGAGGGTACGGGACGTCACGGCGGTCACCGGCCTGGGCGGCCCCTGGTTCGAGCGGGCCCGGGAGCGGTACGCGGCGAGCGGGGGCGAGATCGCCTTGTTCCGGCCCACCGTCCAGGAGCGTCTCGGCCGGCACTTGCCCGGAGGCTTCGGGGAGTTCCGGCTCGGCGCGCGCGACTGGCTCACCCTGAGCGCTTCGGACGTCAGGGAGCTGGCCGCCCGCGACCGGGAGACCGTGTGGAGCGTCCTCGACGAGGTCCGGAGGATGACGGCTGACGACCCGGAGACCTTCGCCAGGATCACCGACCTCACCGACTCCACCGAGAGGCGACGGATGGCCGCCGCGACCCAGCTGGCCACCGGGCTCGGGCTGAGCCGGGAGGAACTCGCCGCTCTGACCGAGGACGAGCGGGGTCTCCTCGACGCGGCCGTCCGCACGGTGGTCGGCCTGCGCAGTCACGAGGTGCACCGGACGATGGCGGCCCTGCTACCCGACACGGCGGCTCCCGACAGTTTCCACGACCACTTCCGACAGCCGGGCGGCGAGGCCGGGACCGAGAGGAGGGGCCGGGAGATCCTTGCCCGGATCGAGAGCGTCACGGAGTCGGCACTGGAGGGGGACAGCACGGAACTGAGCGAGCTGCTCGGGATGGGCGCCCGATGGTGGTCCTCCCTCACCCCGGAGAGCCAGCAACTCCTCGTACGCGTTCTGCGGACGATCGCGGGCACCGGGGACGCCACGACGCTGTCGGAGCTCCGTCCGCTGCTCGCCCGGGTGCGCGCCCTCACCGATGACCGTCCGCTCGCCACCCTGTGGGCCAACGGCAGGGTCCTTCGCCTCATCGAAGCACTGGACCTGGAGGAGGCACATCGCGACGACGGCTTCCAGGCCCCCCGCAAGCGCTGACACCCGCCCCGGCTCCCTCCACCTTCCCTCCCACCACCACGTCGAAGGACATCCCATGGCAAGCAGAGACCCCCAGGGCACGGGACCCGCCACCTCCCCCGGCCAGGCCTCCACGGCAGCGTCCGCCTCCACCGCGGTCGCGGTCCAGGCAGCGGAAGCCGGCAGCGGCGCGGCCGCGGGGCCGGATCCGGACGGGGCGGGGCCCGGGGCCGGAGAGACCGAGGGCCTGGCGACCAAGGCGTCCGCCGTTCCCCCTGGGGCGCCGGCGACGAGCACCGGCGAACCGGCGACCACCGCCGAGGCCGAGCCCCGTACGGAACCGGAGACGGGAACCGCCCCCGAGACAGGCACCACCCCCGAGTCCGAGTCGCGCAGCGCGACGCACACCGCTACCCGGACCAGAACAAGCACGTCCGCCACCCGGGCCCGCCCCTGGGCGGCGGCCCGCGGCGCCGCACATCCGCCCGGCCGCCCGACCAAGCCGGTGATCGCCGCGGCCCTGGTGGGTGGGCTGCTCCTCATCGGCGCCCCGTTCCTCGTCGCCGGGCTCTCCGGGCCGGACGACGGCTCCCCGTCGGCCTCCGGGCAGGAGCCGGCAGGGAGCCGCGTCGGACCCGACGGCTCGGGGCCCGGAGTCGTCCCCGGACAGCAGGACGCGCCCGACAGCGGCCGGGTCCCGGGCAGCGGCGCGAAGCCGAAGGCCGGAGCACCGCGCGCGAGCGGTGGAGGGCCGGTCGGCGGCCTCCACGAGGGCGGGACCGCCCTCCACGAAGGAGGTACACAGCCCGTTGGCAACAAGCCCGGGCCAGGAAGCCCCAAGGGAGTGGACACCACGCCTTCCACGGGCACCAAGCCGTCCGGGGGTTCGGGCGGAAACGGGAACGGGGCCGCTCCCGGCGGCGGTGCGAGCGGCGGCACCGGCGGCGGGACACAGCCGGTGCGGAGGCCCGCAGCGGCGACGTACACGCACTTCATCGGGCCGGGCTGCGACACCGCGGGCTTCGCCACCTCGGACCGCTTCACCAACGGCACGAAGGGTTGGCGCGGCAGCTGGAACAGCACGAAGAGCTACGGCTGCAACGGGCTCTTCTACAGCCTGCCGTTGTCCGGCAGCAGCTCCAAGGCGTCCGGCGCCTACGCGCAGTGGCGCTTCCCCACCGGCAAGGTGACCAAGGGGACCTGCGCCGTCCAGGTCTACGTGCCCTCCGTCCGCGACGTCTCGTACGTCGGCGCCAGCCCGGCCCACTACACCGTCTACCGGTCCTTCAAGCCCCAGTCCGACACCCAGGTCGGCACCTTCGAGGTCAACCAGACGGCACACCTGGGGCAGTGGGTCTCGGCGGGCACTTTCAAGGTGGACCAGGGGCGCCTCTCGGTCATCCTGGACAATCGAGGCAAGACCTCCGGCAACCGCCACGCGGCGGCGGCCCCCGTCAGGATCAACTGCACCGCCTAGCAAGGCCATTGCGCCCCACGAAAGCCCTGGCCGGCCCGCGGACCCCGGGGGAGCACGCCGGAACGACACCCGCCTCAGCGTCAGGCACCGGCGCCCAGCCGCATGCGCTGCTCCAACTCCCTGGCGCGCGCGACGCCTTCCTTGTAGCCCAGGCGTTGCGCGTCGGCCAGGGCGCGCGCCGCGCAGGCCGACGCCTCCTCGTGCTCGCCGAGCGCGCCCAGGGCCTGCGCCCTGGTGAGACGCAGCATCACGTGGCGCATCGCGGGCAGGCCGGGCCGGTCGGCCAGCACGGTCAGCGCGTACGCCGTGCAGCCCACCGCGTCCGCCATGGCGCCGGTCGCCAGGTGCAGCCGGGCCTTGAGCTCGAGGGCCAGCAGTTCGGTGAGCAGGTCCCCGCCGGCGTGGGCCAGTTCGGTCGCGCGGGACATGCGGGCGACCGCCTGGTCCAGGTCGCCCTTGCGCTCCAGCGCCAGGGCGAGGTTCACCAGGGCGGTCGCCTCGCTGGACGCGTCGCCCGCGCGTGCCGCCAGACCGGGTGCGAGCTCGAGGTGGGGCATCGCCTCCGCGAGCCGGTCCTCCTCCAGCAGGACCCAGCCGAGCAGGGCCCGCACCCGCGTCTCCGCGTCGGGGTCGTCGAGGGCCACGGCCGCGGCGAGCGCCTCTTCGAGCAAGGGCGTCCAGCCGTCCCGCACGTTCCACGTGATGTACGGCCACTGCAGGACGACCAGCCGCCACGCGCGGTCGTCGTGCCCGGCCGCGCGTGCCGCCAGGACGGCCGCCGCCAGGTTCTCCCGCTCGGTGGCGTACCACCGCAGGGAGTCCTGACGGTCCGTGAACTTCCGTACGGAGCCGACCGTGTAGGCGCCGTCCGGCAGGGTGCAGCAGGGCTTGTCGTCGGGTGCGGACGCGGACGCCGCGGCGAGCGCTGTCGTGACGTAGGAGTCCAGCAGCCGCGGCAGGGCGGCGCTGTCGGACGGCAGGCCGCGCGCGTACAGCCGCACCAGGTCGTGCAGCGAGTAGCGGCCGGGCGCGTGCTCGGTGAGCAGGTGCGCGCCCGTCAGACGGTCCAGGGCCGCGCCCGCGGCCACCGGGTCGCGGTCGGCGAGGGCGGCCGCCGCCGCACGGTCCAGGTCCGGGCCCGGCAGCGTGCCCAGCAGCGCGAAGAGGCGCGCCGACTCGGCGGGCAGGCCCTGGACGGTCAGGCGCAGCGCGGCGGCGACGCCCGCGTCCTCGCTGTCCGTCAGGGACAGCAGCGACAACCGCCGCTGCTCGTCGGCCAGTTCCGCGGCGAGGTCGGACAGCTTCCAGCCCGGCCGGGTGGCGATCTGCGCGGCGGTGATGCGCAGGGCGAGGGGCAGTCCGTCGCACAGCGCCCCCAGCCGGGCAGCGGCCTCGGGCTCCGCCGCCACGCGCTCCCCTCCGACGGCTGACGCGAGGAGGTCCACGGAGTCGTCCCGGCCGAGGACGTCGAGCGGGACCGGCCTGGCCAGCTCCCCGACGATCAGGCCGGTCAGGCGCAGCCGGGACGTCACCACGGTCGTCGCGTGGTCGCCGTCGGGCAGCAGGGGACGCACCTGGTCGGCGCTGTGCGCGTTGTCGAGGATCACCAACAGGGCCCGCCGCGAGGTGAGTTCGCGGTACAGCGCGGCCGCTCCCATGGCCGTCTCCGGCAGGTCGCGGGGCTTGACCCCGAAGGCGAGCAGGAACTCCCGTACGAGCTCGTCGGGTTCCACGGGGTCGTCGCCGAAGCCGCGGAGGTCGGCGAAGAGCACGCCGTCCGGGAAGCGGCGCTGGCGCTGGTGGGCCCAGTGCAGCGCGAGCGCGGTCTTGCCCACCCCGGCGGCTCCGGTGAGGAGCGCGACCGCGCCGCCCTGCGCGGCGGAGTCGAGGGCGGCGAGTTCGCGGCGGCGGCCGTGGAAGCCCCGCGCGGCCCGCGGCAGCAGCCGGGGGACCGGCAGCGCGGTGCTCGTGCCCGAAGGCTGCTCCGCGGAACCCGGGGCCGGGCTCGGAGGGGAGGGCGGAACCTGTCGGGGACCCCCGTCGCCGGACGGGGCGACCGGTGCGTGCAGGTCGGGCTCGGGAGGAGCGCCTGCCGCACCGGGTATTCCGGAGTACGCGTGGGAAGGGCCGGGGGACGAGCCGGGCGCCACCGCGACGGACGCCCGCGGCGCGGCAGTCGGCCTCCCGCCATCCCCGGGAGAACCGGCCGCGCCGTCCGAAGCACCGTGATCGCGCACCGCGCCCGCCGCGATGCGCGCCGGCCGCATCCCCGGGGCCGCGCTGTTCGACGGCTGCGCACCGGACGACTCCACCGAGAGGCCCCGGGGCATCGCCGCCGACGTGCGCTCGCCGAGCAGGTCGCCGCGGAGGATGCCCTCGTAGGTGGCCCGCATCGCGGGGCCGGGGCTCACGCCGAGCTCGTCGTCCAGGAGGCCGCGGGTGCGGTGGTACCAGTCGAGGGCATCCGACTGGTGACCCGCCTGGTAGAGCGTGACCATCAGCGCCGTGGTCAGCGACTCGCGCAGCGGGTGCGCGGCGGCCTCCGTCTTGAGCAGGGCCACGGCCTGGGCGAAGTCGCCCAGCCGACCCTGGAGTTCCGCCAGCCGTTCCACGGTGGACAACCGGGCCTCCTCCAGCGCCTGGGCGGCGGCGCCGAGCACCGCGCTGGGCACGGTCCCGGTGAGCGCGGGCCCGCGCCAGAGCCCGAGGGCCTCGCGCAGCAGGGGCGCGGCGGCCTCGGGACGCGGCTCCTGACCTCCGCGCGCCACGAGCTCCTCGAAGCGGTGCACGTCCAGCAGCAACTCCGGCGTCTCCAGCACGTACGCCGAGCCGTGCGTGGCGATCCGCACCGCGTGGTCCTGGGCGCGCGCCTCGGCGAGGAGCATGCGCAGCTGGGAGACGTGGCCCTGCACGATGGTCCTGGCATGGGCAGGAGGGGAGTCCTCCCACACGGCGTCCAGCAACTGGGGCATCGGGACGGCAGTGTTGCACCGGAGCAGGAGCACGGCGAGCACGCTGCGCCGCTTGGCCGGACCAAGGGGGAGCTCCCCGCCTCCCGCCCCCACCGCTACCCCGCCCAGCAGGCGAAACTCCACGACTTCTCCCCACCGCCTCGCACGAACGAACACCCCAAGGCTATGCAGCGCACCTCATGCACCGGGCACCCAGGTCACCCGTCCGCCACCTGGCGCGCCCGTCCCCTGTCCCCTTCGTCCACCTTCGCGCACCACCGGCGCGCGGGGCGGTGAGGCGATGCGCGGCCGGATCTGATCGGTACGAAGAGGAACAGCGCAGACACGGGGCGGGCCCGCCCGCCGGGGGCTGTGTGCGGGCGGGCCCTCGATCCCGTCGGTGGACTCGTTGGCCTGGGTGGCCTGGGCAGGGCTCTTGACGCCCTAGCCGCACCGAGGAGCTGAGACCTGTGCCGAGCAATGGAGGCAGCTGTTTGCAACCTCCGAAACCACCCAGGAGAACTGTCGTTCCGTAGCCGTGCGTTGAACGACTCGATCATGTTCGTGCTGTAGATCACCTTCCTGACCTCCGGCGGGAACGCCGGATAGGGCACGAAGTCCTGCCGCGCCCGGGGACCAAGTGCGAACCACGGCCGGATACGTGCGCCCGGGCCAGAGATGACGAACTCCTTCATTGCCTGCTCCGCTCCTGGAAGCACGGCTCCGGAACGGGGATCGTTCCCGCGGCCGTCGCGGCTTGTCCGTGATGCCGTGCGAGCGGCGTCTGATCAGGCGCGTGTCAATCGTGTGCTGGTTGATACGAACTCGCCGTACGGCTGCTGAAGTGGCTGACCACGCTGATGTCCGTGATCCAACAGCGTCTCAGCCCGCGTCTGTTGTGCCTCACCGTGCTCCACACGGAGATCGGGAGCGCATCGACACGCGTACCCCCAGGTCCAAGACGGTCCGCGGCTTCGGCCGACGGCCGATGTCGCGGTGCACGTCAGGCTCGTAGTGCCGGGGAGCGGCCGGTACCCGCCCGGACAGGGGAAGAGGCGCACAGCCCGTACGGAAGGAAACTGAAGGTGGTCAGTCTCTATGCGCGTTAACAGGCTCTCGACCGTGGCGGTGGGCATCAGCGTGGCCGCCTCCCTCGCGACGCCTCTGGCCTCGTCTGCCGTCGCGGCGCCGTCCGCCCCGGGGGAGGGCGTCAAGTGGACGCTGTGCAAGGACACGGCGGAGGACTGGAGCAGCGACGACACGAAGAGCGAGTGCGCCTTCGTCCAGGTGCCGGTGGACTACTCCAAGCCGGAGGGGCGGAAGATCAACATCGCGATCAGCCGGGTCAAGGCGACGGGCAAGCGCACCGGCGCCCTGTTCACCAACCCGGGCGGACCCGGCCTCGCGGGGACCCCGGCACCCAGGGAATGGCTGGACAGCCATCTGGGGCCGTTGAACGACACGCGGGACTTCATCGGGATCGACACCCGCGGGACGGGCTACAGCGCCCAGATCTCCTGCGAAAGCGCCGAGTACAAGCCCGGTGCGACGGAGGAGGAGGACTTCAAGACGACTGCCGACTGGCAGCGCGCGTGCATCGCGAAGGATCCGGAGCTCGCCGTCTCGATGTCCATGGAGAACGCCGCCCGGGACATGGACAGGGTCCGACAAGCCCTGGGGTACGAGAAGATCGACTTCTACGGAACCTCCGGCGGAACCGCTCTCGGGGCGGTCTACCGCTCCATGTTCGACAACCACGTCCACCGCATGTGGCTCGAGTCGATCATGCCACCCGACGTCGGCAGCGCAGCGATCTCGGCCCTGGACGAGCAGCACTACGCGGCCCTGAAGCGCTTCTTCGCTTGGCTGGCCGAACGCGACTCGACCTATCACTTCGGCGGCACCGCCCAGGAGGTGGAGTCGCGGCTGAAGGACCTGCGCGCGGCACACGGTACGAAGGCGACCGACCTGCTCCTCGACGAGAACCTCCGGAACCTGCCGGGCGTCTGGGAGCGGTCCGCGGCCAAGCTGGCCGAGGTGCGCGACGCGGGCAAGAAGAACGCAAGCAAGAAGAACGCGGGCAAGAAGAACGCAGGCAAGAAGAACGGCAGCAAGAAAGCGGACGGACCTCCGACGCGGGCGGGCCGGGCTTCCTACGGCTTCGGGAAGCAGGGACACAACTACGGGATCACGAACACCGCTTTCCTGTGCAACGCGACCGCCGAGGGGCGCGACTACGCCGACGTTCTCCGACACAGGGAAGACCGGCGCAAGAAGACCCCGTTCAGCCCCGACAACGGACGGGACCTGGAGATGATCGGCTGCGGCGGATGGCCGGCCGGCAAGCACTGGGACCTCAAGCCCGGCAAGAGCCAACTCCAGCTCTCAGGGCACGAGTACGAAGAAGTCACCCCCTTCCCCTGGGCACAGCAGATGCAGCGGAAGATCGGCGGGACACTCCTGACGGTCAAGGACAACGTGCACTCCGGCATCAAGCACAAGACGCTCGCCTGCGGATCCAAGGTCACCGACTTCTACCGCGACGGCACGGCCGCCCGGGGCAGCTGCCCCGGCCAGCCCGCCGAGAACACCGCCGGACCGATCGGGAACCTGGCTGGGACGGTGAAGCTCGACAACTGCTCCGCCTCCCTCGTCCGGCCCCCCGGCGCCCGCGACCAGGACAAGGCACTGCTGCTGACCAACGGGCACTGCTACCCCGGGGACAGGCCCGAGCCCGGCCAGGTCATCACCGACAAGGCGACCTCGATGAACGCCACCGTCATGAGCGCTGCCGGTCGCGAACTCGGTCAGGTCACCGGCGAGCGCGTGCTGTACGCCACCATGACCGGGACCGACATGATGCTGGTCCGACTGGACAGCAGCTACGCGGACATCCAGGGCAAGTACGGCGTCAAGGCATTCCCCCTCAGCTCCACCGGCCCCGCACCAGGGCAGGACATCAAGGTGGCCTCCAGCTACCTGGAGAGCGTGTGGTCCTGCAAGGCCGAGGCGATCGTGCCGACCCTCAGGGAAGGCGACTACACCTCGACGACGGCCGTGCGGTACGCCAAGGACTGCGACACCAAGCCCGGGAGCTCGGGCTCCGCGGTGCTCGACGCCAAGAGCGGCGCCCTCATCGCCGTGAACAGCACCAGCAACCGCGACGGAGGGACGTGCACACTCAACAACCCTTGCGAGGTCGGAACCAAGGACACGACTGACGTGAAGCGGACGCAGGGCGCGGACGACACCACCGTCCACAAGGGACGCGGCTACGCCACCCAGACCGCGGCCATCAACGACTGCATCACCCCGGGCAACGTCTTGGACCTGGACCGCAAGGCCTGCAAGCTGCCCAAACCCTGACCAGCGCCCGATGAGCGCCTCCACTCTCATCGCAGAGGGCACGAGCGACCGCACTGAACACCCGCAACTCGTCATGATCACTCAGCGCGACAGCAACGCGGCGCTTGCAAAAAGGAGTTCGCATGCATCCCGTACGAAAGAGTATGGCAGCGACTTTGATCGCCTTCTCGCTGGCGACGCTCATCGCAACTCCAGCACTCGCGGGCGCACACCAGAACCGCGTGGCCAGCGAGTTGTCGACCGGAACCGACTGGGACTTGGACCTCACGGAACAGGCTCGCTCCCAATGGAACGACTACATGAGCCATCTCTCGGCCCAGGAAAAGTGGTTCGTCGGCGACTACGCCGGGGGTGGCAGCGCCCATCTCAACAGGCACCTCAATGAGGGGGGCTGGAGCCCTGGCGACTACCTCAAGCCGGAGGAGAGGGCGCGTCAGCTGAAATCCCTTGACGAGATCCTCTCCGGTCGGCGCACCGACAGGGAGTACATCGTGACGCGCGGCACGAACCTCCGATTCTCCGAGCAGCAGTTCCAGAACCTCACGGGCAAGGAGATCGAGCACAAGGGCTACATGTCCACCTCCGTCGGGCCGGTACCTCCAAAGGACTTCAGGGACAAGAACTCGATCCTGCACCTCCGTGTCCCGAAGGGTGTGTCAGCAGGCTACATAGAATCGTTGTCCCCGAGCCCCGAGGAGAAAGAGTTGCTGATCGCGAGGGGAAGCGAAATCCGGGTATCCCGTTCATTCTGCGGGATCCGTAACCCTGGCGGAACGTGCAAGCAGTGGCAGATCTTTGGAGAAGTCGAGGTCCGTTAAAGGGGCTATCTGATGCTGGCTCTGGCAGCGGTAACGGAGAGCCGGCACGTTCGGCGGTGGCGCGCGTTCCGCCAGTGCCGTGGCGTGTTCAACGGCAGAAGGGCAGACCGGGGGCGGCTTCCGGCCGGTGAACACGGCCTACTACGACATGGAGGCCTACGGTCCGGGTCAGAAGGCGGACGTCCTGGCCTTCCTGGAGGCGTGGACTGAGCGGCTCCACGCCAAGGGCCACAAGTCGGCCGTGTACAGCAGCAGTTCCTCGGGGATCAACGACCTCGCCCACACGGGCAACGACCCGCTGCTGCCCGTTCCCAACCTCCAGGCGAGGTCTCCCGGGAAACCGGTGGCGAGATCCTCCACCAGGGGCGAACCCGGGGGCGCGGGCCGGTACGCGTCGACCATCCCTGGATCGGGTCCGTTTCCGCGTTCATTCCGGTGAAGTAGCTGGCCGCGAAGTTCCGAATCTGATCGCCTCCGTGCCGAAGTGTCGCCCGAGCGGGCGGTAGGACCCTGCTTCGGACCGAGCGAGGGCCGCGGCGGGGGAGAATCGGTGCGTGGATACAGCAAAGATCGAACTGGCCGTGCAGCGCTACCGGGAATGCGTCGCCGCCCTCGACGCCGCCCGCGCCGATCTGGAGGCGGAAGCCGCCGTCACACTCCGTGATTCCGAGCAGACGCCCGAGGACTGGACCCGGGTGGCGTCCCTGACGGGCTGGTCGCACGAGGAACTCGCCCGCCTCGTGGACGCGGCGGGCGAGGTGGGGCTGTAGGTCCCGTCGGCGAACCGCCAGGGGAGCGCTGGCTGCGTGTCCGGGTTCGTCACCGCGTACCTCGACCGCGCGGCCGCGCCCCAGGGATGAGGAGTCCCCCTGCGGCGACGGTGCCCCGGTCACCTCGGGGAAACAGCCACCCGTAGTCCCTCACCGCACCTCTACCGCACCTCATCCCATGGGCGGCGCAGGCTCCCTCACGCCGGATGCCTGTGCCTGAGGAACCCAACCAGGCGCTGCGAGAAGGGCTCGCAGAGCATGGGCCTTGACCCCGGGCCACTACGCGCACGCCCGATCCCACGCACGACCACCGCGTCCACGCACGACCGCTGCATCCTGGGCAAGCCGGAGATGCTCCGCGTCCGTGCCCTGACCCGCATCGCCTGGGGCCCGCACGGTACCCATCGCCGCTTCCACGACGCACTGCTGTCGCTCGGGATGCCACCGGTCGGGCTGCTGGAGAGGGCGCTGGTGGGCGACCACGCCCCGTGCGGGAGAGCGGTGGAGACGCCGTGGACGAACGCGTCCGGCGGACCGCCCCGCTCGGGGTGGTCCGCCGGACGTGTGGAACCCGGCGACCGTACGGGGGATTTCCGGCCGCCGGGCGTCTGGGGGCGCGCGGGCCGCGCGCCGTGGGGCCCGCCCGCGTCAGCGCCGGGGCAGCAGCGTCCCCGCGCCCACGGCCATGACCAGGAGCAGACCGGCCGCGACCAAGAGGCTCTCGCGCATGCCCGCGGCGAAGTCCCCGGCGAGCAGCGCGCCGAAGACGGCGATGCTGAGCGCGCCGCCCGCTTGGCCCGCCAGCCCGGCCGCGACGCGGTCCTCACCTGCGGCAGCAACCTGCTCCTCGGCGCGAACACCGACGTACTACGCGCCGGCCTCCCGCCCCACGCCCTGACGAAGGCCACACCCTGACCCACCCAGCCCAGCAGCAGCCCCCACACACCTGCACGGCACGATCGCGACCAGCGCGAGCACATGGCGTGAGCCCGCGACCCCGCGCAGAAGCCCTGGAGCGGGAGGCCAAGCGGGCTCACGCGACGGCATCCGGGGGCTCCTGACGGCCACCGCCCCACGCCGCCCCCACCGTGACGCCCCGCCGTCCGTGCTCTCCCGGCATCCCTGCTGAGCGCGAGGACCGTCTACCGTAGCCGCGTGCACCTCCTTGATGATCCAGACCATCCGGCCCGCGTTCAGGGGCTGCTGTCCCGCGCGCGCCGACACCCGGCTACGCCCACTGCCTTGATCGAGGAGCAGGCCGCCGCGGTCGATGCGGACGGGCGGACGCGAGCAGCGTCGCAGGAGGAAGTGAACGCCCTGCTCCGCTTCGAGGAGCGGTACGGCGGCTTGTGGTACCCGGTCCTCGGCTCCAACGGAATGGACCACGGGCTGGAGGGTGAACCCGTCGTCCACGAGGGCCCGTACGGCTGGAAACCCACGCGCAGCTCGTCCACGTCCGTTCCTGGCCGCACGTAACCCTGGCCACCACAACCGAGCGCGACGCGGAACCGCAGGTGAACGGCCTGGACATCGCCGCGCCTGATACGGAGGCAACCGGGCCCGCCGACCGGTGGTGGCTGGCCGACGGCATCGCCATCCACCTCCAGCTCGACACCTGGTGGAACGCTCGCGACACCTGGCACGTACGCTGCTTCGCCCGGCACGCCACCGACCTGCCAACCCTCACGAGCGTTACGCAACGCTCGATCGCCGGTGTCGCCGTCCTGGAAGAGGACTGGTGTGCACTGTGCTCCCAGTTCCGCCACCACGGCGCGCCCTGTATCCCTGTCCCGTCATCAGGCCACGGAGCCAGCCGGTAGCAGCTCGGGCCAACAATTCGGAGGGAGCTGTCACAGGGCTGTGGCAGGGTTCGCTGGCGCCAGCGATCTTCGCCAAGTCCTCCTGGCTTCCAACTCCTATCCGAGGATAGCGGGTTCGAGCCGCGCGGACCGTCACGGATCACCGCGCCCACCGACCTGACGGCCGATGGGCTCACGCCGTCAGCCCATCGAACGCAACCGGTCCAGTTCGCTTCCGATCCCGTCCCGCAGCACGTCATGCTGCGGCCCCAGCCTGAACTCCTCATCACTCCACCGGTCGCCCGGATACAGCCAGTCAGGCTTACCCACCAGCTCGGCCGGCTCCCACTCGAACCGCGGCCAGACGTGCGCATGCAAGAGCGGGTCGGTATTCCCCAGAATCTCCAGGTGATCATTTGTCAGACAGGACCTAGCGCGGAAAGGCCCGCTCGCGAGCCGTCATGCGCCAAGAATCCGGAGCACAGCATTCCGCCTACTTGGGATGCGGCTGGGGTTTCCGTCAAGTGGTCGTGTCGCAAGCGGAATCGGTCCTTCAATCACGGGTGGAGAGGTTCCTCCGAGCCGCCTCGGACGACGTCGGCCCGCTGCACGTCACCGCGGGTCGGCCGCCAACTCCGTCCGTTGTAGGTGTTGTTGCGTGGCAACGGCCTGTCTCGGTATTGGGCTCCGGAATGCGGCTCAACGGGCTTGCCCTCGCTGCGGCAAGGTGCGGCGCGTGACCAAGTCACATCTATGGGTTAAGTTTTGCCGACTCATCATTGAGTCTTCACAAGACCAACCCAACTGAAGTGAGTGCTGTGCTGAAGAAGAAGGATCCGGGTTCCCTAAAGGGGCAATCCGGGCGGGGGGGCAAGTCCCGCGGTCTGCGGTGGATAGCAGGCGGTTTGGCTCTTACCGTCTCGGTGGGAGCCGCAGAAGGGACGGCAGCGGCCGCTTCACAGCTCATCGAAGCCAACCAGAAGACCATTGCTGACAAGCCTGCAGCGACTTCCGCAGCTGACATCTCGTCGGCTCGGGTGGCAGCCCGGCTAACGCGCCTCCGCGTTGAGGCACTGTCAGAGCGCACTGAGACATCGACGACATGGGCCAACCCAGACGGGAGCCTGACGACAAGTACGGCCGCTGCACCGGTGCGGGTGAAGCGCGACGGGCGCTGGGTGGACATCGACCTCACGCTGCGGCCCACCGGTATGACGGCTGTCGCGCAAGCACACCCGTTGGGGCTTCGGGTCGGCGGTATACCCAACGGCTCGGGCACACCGCTGGTCTCCGTGGGCGACACACACGCGCAGTTGTCGGTGCAGTGGCCGGGCACGCTGACCGCACCGAAGGCGGCAGGCACGCGCGCCGTGTTCGCGAACGCAGCACCGGGCACCGACGTGACGGTGGAGTCCACGCGCGGCGGTTTCACCCAGCAGGTCGTGCTGAAGACCCGGCCCGCAAAGGGCTTCTCCTATCGCCTGCCGCTCAGCGCACAGGGATTGAAGACCAGCCGGAACGAAGCCGGAGATCTGATCCTGACCCGCAAGGACGGCGGGCGCTGGGCAACCATGGCCCTTCCCAAGATCACCGACTCCTCGAAGACGCCGCGCAGCGCGCCAGTTCGGATGGACCTGCAACGCAAGGGAACGACCGACCAACTCGTCATCACCCCCGATCCCGCTTTCCTGACCGACGCCAAAACCGTCTTCCCGCTCACGGTCACCTCGGCGGTGACGGCCGCAGACGCCATGCCGGCCGGCACGACGATGGACTTGGGCAGCACCGGTAGGGGTGCGCCGAAACGTGCCTCGCTGTCCCTGGAGACAGCCGCACTGGCAGGCGCGACGGTGAAGAAGGCAGAGCTGCGCCTCTTCGGCGCCGGCAAGGAGGCCCCAGTAGAAGTCTCCACCCCGGTCAAGAACAAGAAGCCCCTCGCAGCCCTGGCACACCCTGGAGCGAAGGGCTGGCTGTCGGCCGACGTGACCGCGATGGCCCGGCAGTGGGCGTCAGCCAAGACGCCCCAGGCGCAGGTGGCGCTGCGAGTGGCCGACGAAAAGCCCGCCGCCGGACTCACCAAGCTGTCATCCCCGAACGCGGCCGCGAACATCCCCGTACTGTCGGCGACGTACGCGGCTCCGCCGAACCAGGGCTCATGGCGGGAAGCCGGACCGCCGTTCCTCAGCTACGGCGGCACCTACGTGGTCAATACGGTGACACCGCTGCTGCGGGACGCCCTCTCCGACCCGGACGGTGACAAGGTCCGTGCGGTCTTCAAGGTCGAGGACCCCGCTACCGGTGCCCGCATCGGCGACCTCCTCACCTCGGACTACGTCAACTCCGGCCAGGCAGCGTCCGTCACCGTTCCTGCGGGCTTGCTCGTGAGCGGCAAGACCTACAAGTTCCAGACGCAGACCTTCGACGGCAAGACCTCCACGGCCTGGAGCGAGTGGAAGCAGTTCACCGTCGACACCGCGCCGCCGTCGGCACCCGTGTCGATCTCCTCCACGGACTACCCGAGCACCGGCTGGGTCAAGGGCACCGGCCAGGCCGGCACCTTCACCGTCAAGCCCCCGGCCGGCAGCGACCACCACTGGCTCGAATGGACCCTGGACGGCATCACGTGGACCAAGGTCGCTGCGGGCGGCGCGCAGAGCGATGTCACCATCAAGGTGACGCCCCCGCGGGACGGAACGCACACCCTTCAGGTCCGCAGCGTTGACCGGGCCGATAACAAGTCGGAGCCGCTGAGCTACGTCTTCCACGCGGGCACGTCAGGGTTCGTGACCCCGATGGAGGGCGAGCGCACCGCGGGCCGCCTTCCGCTGGCCGTGGAGACACAGGCAGGCAAGTACGACAAGGCGACGTTCTCCTGGCGCCGCTCCGAGGCCGACGCCTGGCAGCAGATCCCGGCCGCCAACGTCACCGCCGACGGTGTCAAGCTGAGCGGCTGGCCCGTCGCACTGAGCGACGGAAAGAACGCACCCCTGGTGTGGAACGCCGCCGAAACCGTCGGCAAGAGCGGCAACGTCCAGATCAAGGCCGACTTCACCGGTCCCGGAGGGGCGACTGGTGCCACTGCCCCGCTCGTCGTCGTCTTCGATGGCGACGGCGACGGCGCCGCCACCACTCAAGTCGGCCCCGGCGAACTCAACCTGCTGACAGGTGACTTCACACAGAGCGCGACTGACGCCTCGTACTTCGGCATGAGCGTGACGCGATCGGTTTCCTCGCGCTCACCCCTCCAGGCCAAGTACGACGAGGACCAGGCGCCGGTCTTCGGCCCGCACTGGCTTTCCGGCACCGTCGCTGAAGCCTCCGGATACAGCCACGTTCGCAAGGTCTCCGACACCGCGGTCGACGTGATGCTGGCGGGTGGTGACGCAATCCACTTCACTGCCAACGCCACCAAGTCGGGATGGATACCTGAAATCGGGTGGGAGGAACTCACCCTCACGGGCAGCGCAGCTGGTCCGGGCGGGTTCACGCTGACGGACACCGACGGCGCCGTCGCCACGTTCTCCAAGCTTGACGCCGCAGCTGGAGCCTGGCAGCTCTCAAGCACCCGGCAGGAAGGCAGGGACAACAGCACCAGCACCGTGGTGTCCGAGACGGTCACCGTCGCCGGCAAGAAGCTGGCCCGCCCCAAGATGCTGATCGCCCCCACCACCGCTGCCACGACCGCGGCCTGCGAGGCCAACCCGGCCACCAAGGGCTGCCGCGTCCTGCAGTTCGACTACGCCACCGCCACCACGGCCAAGGGCGACAAGAACAGCAGCGACTTCGGCGACTTCACCGGACAGGTAAAGCAGTTGCGCCTGTGGTCCAACGGACCCGGTGCCGCGAACGCGACGGCCACCAGCGTCGCCACCTACCGCTACGACAACAGCGGCTTCCTGCGTCAGCAGTGGGACCCGCGTCTGGGTCAGGACACCCAGACCCAGTACGCGTACTTCGAAGACCGCCTTGTGTGGATGGCCGTACCCGGCGAGCAGCCGTACACCTTCTCCTTCGACACGGTGAAGTCCGGCGCGGCCCCCGGTTCAGGCATGCTCATCAAGGTCACCAGAGCGAAGCTGAAGCCGGGCAGCAAGAACGAGACCGAGGGCAACGCCACCACCAGCATCGTCTACGGGACACCCCTGAGTGGTGACAAGGCCCCCTACGACATGGCGGACGTCCGGCACTGGGGCCAGCTGGACAAGCCCACCGACGCCACCGCCGTCTTCCCCGCCGACTCCGTGCCCGTCGCGGCATCCGGACCGAGCCTGAGCAAGGGTGACTACAAGCGCGCCACCGTCCACTACCTCAACGCATCGGGCCGCACGGTCAACACGGCCTCCCCGGGCGGCGGCATCACCACCACCGAGTACGACCGATACGGCAACACCGTGAGGGAACTCTCGGCGGCCAACCGCACCCTGGCCCTGGGCCAGAGCAGCCAGGACAAGCAGACGCTGACCGACCTCGGCATCATCGGCCGCCAATGGCACGAACGCGCCGAACTGCTGTCGACCATCACCGAATACAGCGCTGATGGCACCCGCGAACTGCAGAAGTTCGACCCCCTGCACCGGGTCAAGCTGACCGAGGAGTTCAAGGGCCGCGACGGCCTGACCCTGACCAAGGGCACGTCCGTACCGGCCCGCTCCTGGATGATCAAGAAGTACGACGAGGGACGCCCCACCGACGGCTCGGCCATCGTCAAGGACCAGGTCACCACGACCATCGCGGGCGCACGCGTCCAGAGCGACTACGACACCGTCGCCGAACAGCGCGTCAACCGCATGGAGTACGACTGGGCCAAGGGACTGTCCACCAAGTTCATCCAGGCACTGGGCAGCCTGGACCTCACCACGGAAACCCGCTACGACGCCCAGGGCCGGATCTCCTCACAGATCCAGCCCGGCGCTACCGGCGGCGACGCGACCACCCGTGTGACCAAGTACTGGGAAGCCACCGGCTCGGGCCAGTGCAAGGGCCGGCCCGAATGGGCCGACCTGGTGTGCTGGACCGGACCCGGCGGTGACATATCCGGCGGCGGCGACCAGCCCAAGCAGCTGCCCGGCATCACCAACGAGTACGGCTACTACGGCCTGCCCGCCACGGTGACCGAGACCGCCAACGGCAAAACCCGAACCACAACCGTCTCCTATGACAGTGCCGGACGCCCGTCCAAGACCGCTGTCAGCGACGGCGTCGGCCTGCCCGTACCCGCCGTGGAAAACTTCTACGACCCGGTTTCCGGCAAACCCGTCCGCATCGTGTCAGCAACCGCCGGCACCATCAGCAAGGACTACGACAGCCTCGGCCGCCAGATCTCCTACACCGACGCCGACGGCGGCACGACCACCACGGACTTCGATCTGCTCGGCCGCCCGCTGAAGGTCGCTGACACCTCACCGTCAACGGTCACCTTCACCTACGACCACGAAGCCGAGCCCCGCGGCCTGGCCACGAAGGTCACCGATTCCGTCGCAGGCACCTTCTCAGCCACCTACGACCAAGACGGCTCGGTCAGAACGGAGAAGCTTCCCGGCGGCTACACCCTGAACGTGACCGAGGACACCACCGGCAGCACCGTCTCCCGTTCCTACACGCGCGACAGCGACAACACCACCGTCTACACCGACACCGTGACCGAATCCGTCCACGGCCAGGTCATCGACCACGCAGGCTGGTCCAACCAGACCTACGACTATGACAAGGCCGGACGCCTGGCCGCCACACAGGACACCGTCCAGCAGGTCTGCACCCGCCGGGACTACGCCCTGGACAAGCGCGCCAACCGCACGTGGCTCGGCACCACCACCGCGGCCCCCGGCATGCCCTGCACCGCACAAGGGGTCAAGGAGACCCCCTACAGCTACGACAGCGCCGACCGCCTCATCTCCGACGGTTACAAGTACGACGAGTTCGGCCGCACTACAGCCCTGCCGGGCACCGCCACCACGTACTACGTCAACGACCTCGTCGCCCAGCAGACCACCGGTACCAAGCGACAGAGCTGGACCCTCGATCCGGCCCTCCGCTTCCGCTCCTCCACCACCGCCGCACTCAACGGCACCACGTGGAGCCCCACCAGCACCAAGACCAACCACTACGACGGCGACACCGACAGCCCCCGATGGATCACCGAGGACGCCGCAACCGGAGCATTGACCCGCATGGTCGACTCCGTCTCTGGCAACCTCGCCGCCACGACCAGCAAGACCGGCGACACCACTCTCCAGCTCACCACCATCCACGGAGACGTCGCCCTCCAGCTCCCCCTCGACGCGACCAAGGCACCCACCGCCCTGGACAGCGACGAGTACGGTAACCCCCGTACCGGCCAGGCACCGGCCCGCTACGGATGGCTCGGGGCCAAACAGCGCTCCGCCGAAACACCGAGCAACGTCACCTTGATGGGAGCCCGTCTCTACAACCCGAGCACCGGACGCTTCCTCTCCCTGGACCCCGTACACGGAGGCAATGCCAACGCCTATGAGTACTGCCACGCAGACCCGGTCAACTGCACCGACCTCTCAGGGCAGTACTCCTACAAATGGAGTTTCGACCTCGGGTTCTTCTTCAACTCGGCCAAGTCCGTCTTCGGATGGGTCCGCACACACTTCTGGGTATTCCCCTTCTCAGGCTGCGGTGCCACCCTGTCCAAGGGCGAACGCTGCAACCTCGCATACGGGCTTTTCCCCGTTCGTGTGACAGAGCTCAGCAGCACCTCCTGGAAGTTCATCTCACTCGCCGGTCACATCGAAGGCGCAGGCAAGTGGATCAAGTTCTCGTTCTCGAAGAGCTGGGGCAGAGTCAAACTCACCGTTCAGGCCAGCGGAGCGAACGACAAGTGGTTCCACAAGCATATGGTGACCTCCTTCGGCAACAAGGTCGGCGCCTATACAGGCTGGACCATATTCGCCACCTCCATCAGCCTTTGGGCCCCACGCTGGTGAAAGGCACAGCATGACCATGACCGACCACCTCCGTCCTGATCGCCTGGTCACAGCACTTCTGACGCTCGCCGCGCTCGCGCCGGCAATGCTCACAGCGCTCAGCCTGGGCCCGATAGGGGCTGACCAAACGCTCCGGGCCATGCAAGTGATCAGTCCGGGAAACACACAGGCATCACTGCCCCTCGGGCTGACGCTGGTACTCGTCACTGTGGCCCCCTTTGTCGCGGGGTCTCTAGTGACCATCCGAGCACGCCGCCGCGGTAAGACCAGCGACGAGTCCTGGCGAACCGGACTCCGCGTAGCCTTTGCCATTGGTGCAGGAGCTTTCGTGGCTTCCCTTCCCCTGGCCATAGCTCTCGCTTAGGAGAAAATTAGACTCAGTTAACAGCGCGATGGGCTCCGGCCGGCCGTGAAGGCCAGTCGGGGCCCATCACCTGTGCGGCCCCCGCGCACGGCGGGCAGACCTTATTGCCCAGGGCGATGACGGGCCGGGCTCGTGGATGGACGCTGGTGCTGAATCCCAGCACCCAGTGGCTGGTGAACGCCGAAAGCCGCCGCAGTCTCGGCTCCGCGTACGCGGCCCGCACCAGCTCCCCGAACGCGGCAAACGACTCCTCCTCCGCGGCCTGGTCGTGCAGCATCTGCCATTGCAGAGCGAGGACTGCCTCCAGGCCCTGCTCGTGCGCGAGCGCGAGCTTGGAGGAGTAGGTGCCAGGGAACTGGGCGTGCAGATGGGACAGCGCAACCCCCTGCCCCCAGGCTGCGGCCAGGCGCACCACGTTCCCCAGGCCGGTCACCGTCCCGGACACGAGCTCCACACCACGACCCGGCCCCATGCCCGTGGTGAAGAACGTCCGCTCTTTCGCACTGAGCTCTACCTGCAGCGGATCACGCACGACGGCTCCGTCCTGTCCCTCCCAGCGGATCCGAGCCCCGGCGCCGTCCGCCTCCACCGTCACGTTCACGCCCAGCTCCGCGCCCGCCTGGCGCAACGCGGGAACCAGGCCTCCGGCAGCCACTACATCGGGAATGAGATCACGATCCATCCCCTCAGTGTGCCTGGCGTCTGCGAGGTCTCCCCCCGGGTCTGTTCCTTCGGTCGGCTGCTTCGATCTGCCGGATCACCCGTGAGCGCTGAGGCAGCCGTGAGCAGCGCGCGGATACAGGACGCGGGCAGGCGCGCGGCCCGCGGGATCCAGCGAGGTATTGTCGCTGTTCAACTGGCTCTGCTCGCGCTGTAGCCGTAAGTCAACCGGCCGGCCTGGCCGGCGGCGTCGTGTGCGGCGCAGACGTGGACGGGAGCCGTGCAGCCCCTGCCACCTTCCAGGAAGCACCATGCCCGTCATCCCGATCACGCCCCGGCACCTGAACGACGCCGAAAGCGCCGTTCTGGGCAAGATCTTGTCCGTGGACTTGCCCTGGGCTGGGGCGTTGCGCGCGCAGGTGGAGACCTGCCAGGTCGTCTCCCAGTGGGCCTCGGACTCGGTCAGCGTCGACATCGAACCGACCACCGCGACCGTCCCTGCCACCGGCGTTGGTGACGGAGTTCTGCACGTGGTCGGCGCGGTGCGAGCGCTGCCCGGGGCCGAGATGCCGTTCGAGGGAGAGATCCTCATCTGGGTTGGCAACGGTTTCCTGGCCGGGATCGAGTACGCCTGGTACGGCGAGGAGATGCCCACGGCCCTGCCGTCACCGGAGCGGATCGAGATCGAGATCGAGTGAGGTGGGACCGGGCTGCGGAGGAGCCCTGGGATGCGCGGCTCAGGTACCGGATGCTGTTTCGGGCCACCGGACCCGGCGACCTACCGCTCGCCCGGGTCATGGACTCCCACCGGATCGGATTGCACGTGGCCCGTGACGACCGCCGGGTCGGCGGGGTGGCGAACCTGGGGCCATCTCGACCTGTACCCGACGCCCACCGCCCTCGACCAGCCGCTGCTGCTGTTCCTCACCAACGCATGCAACGGCGCCGCCCGGGAGCGAGTCGTCCTGGGCGGGCCTTCCCGGCCACCGCGTGCTGCTCCCCGACGCGAACCACTGGGCGCTGACCGGCTACGGCTGACTCGTCCCCCGACTCCAGACTTCCGGCCTCGTGTAAACCCAGGCCACCAGAGCGATCTCGCACCGGGTGTCCAGAACCGCCGTCGGGCGCCGGAGGGTGATTGCGCGGTGCTTGCTGTCTCCTGCGGTGGTCGGCTGGTTGGTAGGTGACGGGTGGTCAGCGCTTGTGCAGTTCGTACAGGTGCCCGCTGTCCGGGTCCCCGACGTAGTGGTGGAGCGTGATGTCGCTGTTGGTGCCGCCGACCTCCCAGTCGCGCGTGGTGCACCTGGCGACGCTGAAGTTCAGCGTGAGGTCCTGGTAGGCGCGTGGCTGGCCGAGCGCCCATGTGCCGCTGCCCGTGCACGTGCCGCTGTGCTTGTCCAGGGAGTAGGTGTTGATGCTCTCGGCCTGGAGCGTTCCGTCGCGGGTGAAGGTGACGGTCCCGCCGTTCCCGTCCGACCATGTCCCGACAAGAGTGGCCGGTTGCAGCGTCGGCGGGTGGTAACGCGGCAGCACACCGGACGCTGAGACAACCAGCCCCAGCACGGCGGTGGTCAGGGCCGCGAAGGTACCCCACAGCGCGGTGTCCGCTGCGGCGAAGGGCCGACGGGAGCGGCTGGCGAGGGCGGGCACGGCCACCGCGAGCGTCGTCACCAGCCAGGTGAGCGCGAACGTCGACGGCTCGCGTACTCCGGCGAGCGCGCCGATCCAGCCCACTGCCGCCAGGCAGAGGACGGCGGCCACCGCCACGGGCCCCCACCATCTGGCCCACGCCGGATGGCGCCGGCCCAGCCATGTGCTGATCCAGACCGCAGGCAGCACCAGCACGTGCGAGACGACCCATCCGAAGAACGCGCCCACCACCAGGAAGACGGGCAGGAACAGCATGCCGGGGACGCCACTGCCCGCCATGCTGGGGGAGGGCTGGGTGTCCGCGTAGAGCCGCTGTGTGGTCGTGGCGAGGACCGCCTCGACGAACAGCACGCTCATCGAGAGCATCAGCAGACTCCCGTAATCCCTGTCCTGGTCCTCGCGCACCTTCACGCCCCCCTTGACGCAGCCTGACCGGCATACTGCCACACGAATTGAACACGTTCAAAGCATGATGCGGCTGCTGCTCCAGCACGGCACACGAGCCGGAGAGAACTGCTCCGTATCCCCGTAGCCGACTCCGGGCGGCGAAGTGAGCTTCGGACCGGACGGCATCCGTCGAGACGCCTGCCCCGTACCTCACCGGAGGCGCAACTCTGGCACGGACAGCAGCCGTTGTTGACGGCAGCCCGCCACCCGCGTAGATCCGAGGCGCATCGCGGGCAGTGATCGACCCCGGACCTGCCCGGAGCCCGACACACAGCAGCAGCCCCCTGACCTGCCGCGTCGACCGGACGATCTGCGCGAAATGGATTTGTTCACGGCGGCGTGTGTGACGTACGGTCCTGCGGCACCCCGCCGGAGCGATCGCGGGGTCTTTCACATTCCTGGGGGGATGCACCAATGACCAATCAGCCCTACCCCGTCATGCCGCCACCGGCCGCGGCCCTGCGCCCTTTGAAGGGGCTCGCCACAGCCGCCAGCGTGCTGCTCGGGCTGGCCGCCGCCGCCGACCTCTTCGCGCTCTACGCCGGCACCGTCATGCACAACGTGAGCGGCGACCTCCTCACCGCCAGCGAGGACCGCATCGACGCGGCCGACAGCCTCTACAGCCTGGCCGGCAACCTTCAGCTGCTCACCATCGCGGCCACCGCGGTGGTGTTCCTGATCTGGTTCTACCGGGCACGCTGCAACGCGGAGGTGTTCGCGCAGGACGTGTGCACCCGGGGCAGGGGCTGGGCCATCGGCGCCTGGTTCATCCCGATCGGCAACCTGTGGCTCCCCGCCGCGGTCGCAAGGGAGATCTGGACCGCGAGCGCGCAGACCGCGCCGGACGGATCGTGGCGCGAGGTCTCCCGGCGGCCCCTCAACCTGTGGTGGGGCACCTGGGTCGGCGCGCTGGTCCTGGCCAGGATCGGCATGACCATGCAGTCCAACGCCACCACCCCGCAGGCCCTCCAGCGCGCCGTGGACGTGACCATGGCCGCCGACGCCCTGACCTTCGCGGCCGCCCTCCTGGCCATCGTCTTCGTCCGCAAGCTCACCGCGATGCAGGACCCCACCGCCCTCCCGGCACCGGCCACCATCTGAGATCCGGACGGGCTGAAACCCGGGTCTGAACGGGCGGGAAGCGCGTCACCGGTGAAGAACAAGGGCCGGACTGGTGCGGCCACCAGTCCGGCCCGAACTGTCACAGAGTGTCAGCGCCACGGGGGCGGAATGTTGGCCACCTGCTTGAGCAGGTCCCATCCGGCCGGCCGGAACTTCGGGTCGTGCCACAGTTTGCCGCTCGCCACCCAGTACCCGCGCAGCTGGCGAACCTGCGTCACGTTGTCATCGCCGATACCGGATTCGTTGTAGCAGCAAGGGCAAATCACGTACTCCGGCACACCGTGCTTGAACACGGCCTCGCCGTCGTCGTAGCCGCAGATCCGGCAGGCAGTCTCGGTCTCATCGTCATTGTCCATCGCGCCTTCACTCTACTTCGGGTATGGCAGACGCGGACATATGGGTGCATCGTCGCGGCCAGTCCTGGGAACGCTGACGACTTCTGCGGTGAGCTGATCGCGGAGACCGGCTACTTCCGGTTGCACCTGCAGGCCATCGACAAGAGGGCCCTGTGGACGAAGACCGGTGAGCGACTGAGCACCCGTTCGTGTCGTGTTACCCGCCGTACTCCATCAAGGCCGGAGCCTCGAACTCGTAGGCCGCTGGCGCCTTTTCCTCCTGATCTACCGTGCCGCGCTCCTGTCCGGCACGAGCGCCCTTGGCGTCGGCGTCGCTCGCTGAGGAGTCCGGGTCCGGTCCCGTGATCGTTGCAGTCCACCCGGCAGAGCGCGAGGGCTCGGGCTGTGACCTGGGCCCGGTCAGGGTGGGGCAAGGCGCTCCGTGGGTTCTATGCGTCGCGGGACAGCCCTGCCCGGGCGGATGTGCGTGTGTGCCGGGGCCGCCCTGGGCCGCGCCGTGGCGAGATGATGGTCATGGCAGCCCGGGCGAGCAGACAGCCGATGCCGCCGCCGAGGCTGTTGAGCAGGACGTCGTCGATGTCGACGACGCGGCCGACGTTCATCAGGAACTGGCCCGTCTCGATGATCACGCTGAAGGCTGTGCAGGTCCCGAAGGCGATCCAGGTCGGGATGGTGCGGGCCAGGAAGGTGCCGAGCGCGCCCAGGGGCAGGAACATCGCCGCGTTGGCGATCTGGAGCCGCACGGCCATGCGGCGCTCTTCGGGCAGCATGCCCCGCCCCCCATCCAGAAGGCCTTCGCCTGGGCGCAGCGATGTGGTGTGGTCGCCGCTGCCGATGGCCTGGGTGGGGATCAGGGTGGCGGCCAGGATGAAGAGCAGCAGGAGGACGAACAGGACGGTGGCTGCCTTGTAGGCATGGTCGGGCTGCCGGGCGCTCCAGGCGGCGAACGCGGCGCTCAGGGCCGCGGAGAGGGCGATGAACGTCGCGACTGTCAGCGGGGTTACGTAGAAGATGAGTTGCCACATGGTCTTTCCGGCGGGACGGCGAGGCCGGGGCGGCACGGTGCGTGCCGACCGGAGGGGACCAGGAGGCTAGCAGCGCCACTTGGTGACGAAAGTGGAGCCGTCGTACTGCAAGGCGCCGCGGTTGCAGGCTTCGTTGGACGTGCCGCCGACGTAGCCGCATCTCTCGACGTACTTGTTCTGGGCGGTGACACCGCCTCCGTGCGCCACGTCGGCGACAGGCCGGGGCGGCGTCGTCCCCGGCCTCCCGGGCACAGCAGTGAAAGGCAGTGCCTGTCCCCGCAGGAGAAAAGCCGGCCTGTGCGGATGGAGGCGTGGGTTTCCCTTGCTGGCCGCACAGACCGGCTCACGAGCCGCCTACCCGGACCCTCCACCCGCACACGGGACCAAAGACGTAAATAGCGCAAAGCATGCGTGTGGGGGCGGCCGCGCCCGAAGGTGGCCGCCCCCACACGCATGTGCGGACGTATCCGCGTTACCAGCGATACCAGCGGGCGCTGCCGCCCTTGGGCCGGGCAACGAACCCGATCAGCCAGACCACGAGCACGATCACCGCGATCCACCACAGTGCCTTCAGCGCGAAACCGGCACCGAAGAGAATCAGGGCGAGCAGAAGAACCAGAAGCAGGGGAACCATAGTTATCAACCTCCAGGGCTCCGAGTGCCCCGCAATTCCACGTCCAATCGCCGCTGATCACCTTGTTTACAGCCAGCCGGTCCGGGCACCAGGGGGTGTACCGATCATGATCCGTACAGCGTTGAGGAGGCGTATTCCATGAGCGCCAGCGAGAAGGCCAAGGCCACCACGGAGCAGGCCAAGGGCAAGACCAAGGAGACCCTGGGCAACGCCGTGGGCAACGAGCGGATGACCGCCGAAGGCAAGATCGAGCAGAGTAAGGGCGAGGCTCGCGCGGCCAAGGAAAAGGCCAGCGACGCCTTCAAACGCTGACTCACCAGCACACGCGACAGAGTAAAAGGAATGGCCTCCCCGAGTTCTTGGGGAGGCCATTTACGTGAAGTACTGGCCCACGCACCCGCCGGCGACGAAGACCAGCCAGCAGGCTCTACCGGCACCGCCTCACCGGTGGGCCACTCGCACCATGTGCTCTGCCGTCGAATAGCGAGAGCCCCGCACTCTTTCTCCAAGACCACTGCCAGGGGCCGACGCACGCCCACCCTCAGGTCCGCTCCGGGGTCAGCGGGCTGCCTGGGGGTTCCAGGGCTGGCGCTGCCAGGTGAGGGCCGCGATGGTTCCGGTGGCGAGGATGGTGAGGGCGGCGGTGAGGGCGGGGGCGGAGTTGGGCGGGTAGAGGATCCAGGCCCAGGGTTCGGGCTGGCCGCCCTGGGCCCATCCTGCGCCCGCGCAGATCAGCGGGACGGCGCAGATCGCAGCGCCGGCCAGGCGGTGGCCGAGGAAGGGGTACAGGAGCAGGGCCAGGCCGAGGTAGCCGGTCGTGTTCCTGCCCAGGGTCAGGGCGATGCTGTCCGGCGCGAGGGTGTGCACCACGCCGGCGGCGGCCAGGGCCAGCGCGGCGGTAGTCAGGGCGAGGGCGACGTCCCAGCGGCGGACGGGGCGTATGGCGACGCTCTCGGAGGCGGTGTCGCCGCGGCCGGTGCCGAACAGGAACACCACGGCGGGTGTGAGGGTGAGCAGGTGGCCGAGCAGGAACCGGCCGGACTGCCCGGTCAGCGCGGGCACCGGGAGTTCGGCATCACCGATGAGCAGGCCGAGGAGCATCGTTCCGCCGAGCGCGGCGAGCAGGCCCGGAGCCGTACGGACTTTGAGCCACCAGGTCACGACGCGCTCCCCTTGGGCGCGAGCTGGGGCTGGACGCCGCAGGAGCTCAGGGCGCTCAGGTTCGTGCGGTACCAGGCAAGCTGGACGTCGCGGGGCTGCTTCAGGACGGGCTGGACGACGGCGAAGTCCTGGGGGCCGAAGCGGCCGGCGACGCTGTCGGCGGGCTCTCCGGCGGTGGCGTACAGCCAGGCGGTGAGCGGGATCATCGCGTTACCGCCGGGGTAGGGCTGGCCGTCGCGGGCGCACTGCGGCGGCTCGGTGGGCAGGAGCCCGGAGGCGACGCCGCCGGGGATGTCGGCGGGGCGGGGGTTGGTGGCGATGCCGAGCTTGGCAGCGCCGGCCGCGGGATGGGCGGCCATGGTCAGGGTCGTCGGTACGGTCAGGCCTGCCTGGGTGAGGCGGGTCACCGCCGCCCGGGTCTGACGTGCGACTCCGGTGGGGTCTTCGACTTCCGGCCACAGGCAGATGCGGGGCGCCTCCCCCTGGCACTGCAGGGCGCTGGTGGGGCGGGCGGTGACGGGGTCGGGTCCGAGGTCGCGGGCGAGGTAGCCGGCGCCCGCGATCCCGGCGGCGGTCACGACGGCGGCCGCGGCCAGGGTGACCGTGCGGCCGCGCAGCTGGATGAGGAGCAGCGCGCTGATGATCACGGCGCCGGTGAACACCAGCGGTGCGGCCAGGGCGCGGGCATCGACCTGGCCGTCGGCGGCGCAGCAGTTGTCCAGGGCGCCGCCGAGTAGGTGGCGCATCCAGAAGATGCTCCAGGAGGAGGGGTAGGCGCCTGCGAAGAAGCTGCCGATCAGGGCCAGCGGCACGGCTAGGACCGCGGACAGAACGCGGCCGACGATGTAGCCGACCAAGGTGTTGGCCAGCAGGACCCCGAGGATCACCGTCAGGATCCCGGGGTGCGGCAGGCCGGGGCCGACGTCGGCGGCGCTGGCGGCGGCGAAGAGCGCGGCGAGCATGCCCAGCAGCCCCATGACCGCCACCGGCAGCAGGACCGGCAGGCTGATGGCCAGCTGGCTACGGACCGGCGCCTGGTCGAAGACGCGCCCGCGGTGCAGGCGGGCTCCCTCCCACGCAGCGACAGCGGCGCAGGCGGCGCTGACGAAGGGCAGCGTGAACGTGGACGTGCCGGTCACCGACAGCCAGTAGTGCGCGGTCACCCAGCTGGACAGGTCATCGTTGAGGGCGATCAGGACGAAGCCGAGGAGGAAGGGCAGCAGGTAGGTGGCCGCCGAGGAACGGATCAGGGTGCGCAGCAGCATCGCTCAGACCTCCCGGCCCACGAGCTGGGCGTAGGCGGCCTCGGCCTGCTCGCGCGGCGACTGGGTGGGCACGGCCAGGGCGTGGAAGTCACCGGATGTGCCCTGGAAGCGCACCGTGCCGCGGTCCAGGACGACGACCTGCTGGTAGAGGTCGGCGAGATCCTCGGTCTGGTGGGTGGAGACCACCACCTGCACGCTGACGCTCAGTTCCTCGACCAGGGTGCGGAAGACGGCGCGCTGCTGGGGATCCAGGCCGGCGGTCGGCTCGTCCATCAAGATCACGTCGCTGCGGTGGGTCAGGGCCCCGGCGATGCCCATGCGGCGCAGCTGACCGCCGGAGACCTGATGGCTCTTGCGCCCGGCCAGCTCACTCAGCCCGACCCGCGCCACGGCCTGCCCGGAGGCCTCCCAGGCGGCGGTGCGGGACAGGCCCTTGAGCCAGCCCGCGTACGCGACCTGCTCGCGCACCGTAAGCCCGGGGACCGCGGTGATCTGCTGCGGGATCCAGGCCACGGCCCGCCGGTAGGCGGTGCGGTCGCGGCGGCCGGTGGAGGAGAGGTTCCTCCAGGTGACCGTGCCGCGTGCGGGCCGCAGCTGGGAGGCGGCGAGCGCCATCAGGGTCGACTTACCCGCTCCGTTGGGGCCCAGCAGGACCGTGGAGGGGGCGTCGAGGCGGAGGTCGAGGCCGTCGAGCACCGGAGTCTTGCGGTTGTATCGGAAGCCGATATCGCTGAACTGCAGAGCCATGACGCAGAGCGTAATCCGCCACCCGACAGCCCAGGAGCCGCCTGGTGAAGAGGAGTTGGGGCAGGAGCGCACTGTCGCCCTCTACTGCGTTGTTGCCCTCTCCTCAGGCGCACATCACGCGCCTGACGCGGGAAAGGACCGGGCAGGCCGCGCCCAGGCGCAGGCCGAGGACAAGCCGAGCGCCTCTGGCTGTCCCGGCGGGCTGCCTGGTCCAACCGCCCTACGGGACACGACCCGAGCAGCTACCGTCGAACACGCACCAGGAGAGCATCCGGCCGCGGGAGTCCGCGCGGGCCGCCCTGCCGTCGTGGGTGGCACACCATCACTGGCAGGAAGGGTCCGGCATGGAACGCAGCTGGCGGCTGATGCATGGGGACACACTGGTGGGTGAGCTACGCCTCGACGGAGTCGACCAGCCCTGGTTCCTGTGCCACTTCACGGCCGGGCCTGGCTGGGAGGAGGTCCGTGCGCTGTTCGAAGGCTGGGATTCGCTGTCCGGTCCCGATCCGGACGGGCAGCGCAACAGTGCGTACATCAAGCCATTGATGGCCCTGGGGATGACGCTCGTCGACGAGATAGACGGCCGGACCTTACCCCTCTTCCACCAGTGCATTGTTCGCATCGGCGGCCAGAGGGCGCGCGTACGCTGCTGATGTGCCGGGGTGGCCTTGGACGGCAGGGCCGGTGATCGTCCAGTTCCGCTCCGGCCAGGCACGGCCCCTCAGCAGGAACCCGGTGACGGTTGCGACTCCATCACCACCCCCTATGCGGGCTGCCGCACGTCCGGCCGCCGTGCCGCCAGTGCCCCGGCCATGCGGTCGAACGCCTTCGCCTTCCCCGCGAAGAGCAGCGTGTTCTCCCCTGCGTGGCATTCGCCGATGACGTACGGCTCGATGGAGCGTCCGGCATGGATGTAGGGGAAGGGGTCGGTACGCCGTTGTCGGCGGACCCGGACCAGGGACAAGTCGTTGGGCAGAGGACGGCAGCCCACGCGCCCGGTGGGATCAGTGCTCATGGCCAGTGCGTCCGGCCGGACCACCAGGTAGGGGAAGCCCGCGTAGCGGGATTCGCCGGGGATGCTGACCGCGATGACCTGCTCGGCGGGGCCGTGAAGGGGCGTGACGCGGATGCTGTCGCCACGTCGGCGTTCCCTGCGGGCGAGGAATGGCCAGCAGAGGAGCACCAGGAGGAGCCCGGCGGTGTAGGCCGCCCCCGCGCCACGCAGGGCCTGGCCGACGGTGACCGGGCCCTGACCGGCCCAGACGCCCACGAAGACCGCGGTGACGATACCCACTGTGCCGATCAGGCCCACCTGCCACGGAGCCGCCGCCCTGTGCGCGGCGCCGCGTGCCAGCCACCACCATCCGCAGGCGAGGACGGCGAGCCCGCCAGGGAACAATCCTGCCGCCCAGCCCATCGCCGTACCCCAACTCCCCACAGGTGTACGGGCAGTGTCGTAGGAGCGGTTGCCGGTGACCACCGTACGCACGTCACCGCGCCAGGAATACAGGGCGATGGAATCGCCCCGGTGCGCGCGGTCCGTGAAAGCGTGAGCGTTCTTCAGGGCGATCCACCGCACTGCCCCGCCCGGACCGGGCACAGCGACCGAGTAGGCCGGGTTCTTGTGACTGTCCTGCCGGGTCCAGCTGATCACACTGTCGCTACGGCTGATGCACTCCGGGCCACCGGCAGCGGGCGCGGAGGGGCAGGGCACGGCCCGTTGGAAGGCGGCCTCGCTCCGCTCACCGGCCGCGACCGGCACGAGCAACAGCCACAGGGCGACCCCCATGACGACCAGTCCGGCCATACAGGCCGCGAGCGCCCCGCTGCGCTCGCGGCGCGGGAGTCTTCCGCTGCCGGCGCCAGTCCCGTCAGGAGGTCCGCTTGCTATGCCCATGCCCGAATTATTTCACGGCTGATGGTATGAAATGTCCGCATGATCCATGGCGTGAGTGCATGCGGGGGCGTTACGAGCTCGTGCACGCCAGGGTGAGGTGGTTCCCGCGCGACCTGTTCGTGGACAACTGCCATCCCTGACGTGCCTCGCCGGCGCTGTGTCGCTGCGGCGTTCAGGCGCTCGACGCGGCTGGACAAGTGCCTCGGCTACAGGGAGGAAGCGAGAGCGGGGCGTCTGGACCATCGACTTGTGGTGACGACCCGAGACCGACAAGGGATGCCAGACGTCGAAGCTGAGCCCTCTTGCCACCAACTGTTGACCTCGGCGATCAGCTTTCGACGCGGCGGTGCAGCTACTTCAGCTGGTAGCGGGCCGCTCGGGGACGTGGGGCCCAGACGCCGAAGCGGGCCGGGGCCTGGACCGGGCGAGGCCCCCGCGACGAGTCCTCCTGGCCCCGTTGGCGGCTGACCGTTCAGCTTGGGGAGCGATGGCGGCGTGTCACGGGGGCGACGGCACGTGTTGGGTCGGCCCGCAGGGCGGTGTGCCGGGACGGTCCATATTTCCAGGCACGCTCGAGAGCCGTGCTGGCATCGTATGAACCATGGAAGCGATAGACGACACAACCGAACCTGACAGCCCATTCCACGGCACCTATCCGCCCCTGGTGGAGGCAGCGTGGCTGTATCAGGCGGAGCAAGTGTGTCTGGAAGACCTGCCGATGACTGCTGCCCAGGCACTCGCCACGGGAATGGACACGCCGGCCCTGTGCGAGCTCGCCGGACTGGCGCGTCACGAGGACCCCCGGGACATCCGCGACGCGTTCGAGCGGGCCCTCGAGGAATTGGGGATCCTGCTGCCCTCTCACAACCTGTCCCGGCGATACGCGCTGAGCAGGCTAGCCTCGCGATTCACCGCCGGCGAGGTCGACCTGGCCGAGTTGGTATCGGACGAGTGGTCGCAGGTGCGGGTCGAGACTGCTCAGGAGCAAGCATTCGTAGCGCTGCTCCCGCCGTGCGCGTGTTGCATCGAGTTCACGCTGGGACTCGACGAGGCGGCATGGGAAGCACAACTGCGGATCGCGGCCTGCGCCTTGGTCTCGCAACCCGCGGTCGGGCCGCGCTTGTGACGAGTGAGGTCATCCTCCGCCCAGCAACCCCGGTGCGCGCGGAGGAGGTGTTCCACGGGGCAGGGGCTACTTCCGCATGCCGCAGTCCGCCGACGGACACCGCCTGGCGTGCCGTTGCCCAATGAACGCCCCCCAGCACCTGCTGCGCCAGGCGGCCCTGGCACAGAAGGTGACCGAGGTCGGCAAGGAGAAGGCGAACGGTGTGCCCAGGGTCCACTACCGCGGCACCCTGGGCCGCGACGCCCTCACGCTGCGCGCGGCCAGTGACTTCCGCACCAAGCTGGACCAGCCGTTCGGGCCCACGAACAACGCCCCGATCACCGCGCATGTCTGGGTCGAGGCGGGGGCCGGGTGACGCGCACGACGTTCGCCTCGACCCTGCCGGGCATGGGCAGCACGGTGACGAAGAACCTCACCCACCTCGGCAAGCCCCTCGTCCCTCCCGCCGTGCCGAAGGACGCCACAGACGTCGCGGCTTCGATGGCCAAGGGCGCATTCACCGGCTCGACCGCCAACCGCACTTCCCATCAGGCCACCTCGGTTCAGGTCTCCGTTCGGCGAGCCTGCTCGTTCGGCGTGGCGGGTCGATGACCGTGGCCAGGTACTGGTCCGACGAACAGGCTGCGAGGGCGCCAGCCATCCCCGCCGATGAACTCCGCGACCCGGCTGACAGCTTACGAGTTGGTGCGTGATAGCGGGTGGGCATGCTCTGCTGGTGAGGGGCATGGTGGATCGTGCGGTCTTGACGCATCCGTTGTTCACGGGCGTCTCGCAGGCGCATTTGGCATCCCTGGTGGCGGAGTTGGCACGGCCGTGGGTGGTCGCGGTTGAAGGCCGTCGGCACCAGGCTCGGGGCGGTGCGAGGAAACGGGCGCCAGGAGCCGGTGCCACGCATCAGCTGGTGTTCGTGGACCGGCTTGTCGCCACCCTCATCCACCTGCGTCACGACCTCCCGCACGCAATCCTGGCTCTCCTTTACGAAGTGGACCGTTCCACCATGACCCGGGCGATCGGTGAGGTGCGCCATCTGCTGGCCGGGAGAGGATGTGCCGTCCCGGACCGGCCCGGACTGCGACTGCGGACCCTGGAAGACGTCTTCGCCTACGCCCAGGCCGAAGGGGTCCGGCTGCGGCTGGACGCCACCGAGGTCCAGGTCCGCAGACCCACCGCGGGCCGGGGCGGCCGGCGGGCATTCGTCTCAGGCAAGAAGAAGCAGAACACCATGAAAGCCACCGTCATCGCCGACCATCTCGGCCGCACCCTGTGGACCGACGCCCTGCGACCGGGCCGCATGCACGACGCCACCGCCGCCCGCACAGCCGGCATCACCCACTGCTTCCACACCTTCGACCACGTCGAGGTCCTCCTCGACGACGGCTACCTCGGCCTGAGCAGAGACCACCGGGGCCAAGCCCTCACCCAGCCACGCAAGCTACGGCCAGGCGCGACACTTCCCTTCATCGAGCACAACGAACGCCAGCGACACGAGCACTCCTCCAGGCGGATCACCGTCGAGCACGCCCTCGCCAATCACAAACGCTGGAAACAACTCCAGCGCTGGACCCACCGCCGCGACCGTCTCCCCGACACCTACCAAGCCATCGCCGCCCTCGTCTCCGACCGCAACATCACCGACTGA
>NZ_JBEOYE010000059.1:0-60669 GCF_040296945.1 Streptomyces sp. NPDC001941
GGAAGCTAAGCCTTTCAGCGCCGATGGTACTGCAGGGGGGACCCTGTGGGAGAGTAGGACGCCGCCGAACTTTTTTTAGCCTCAACCCCCGGACTGTGTCCGGGGGTTGAGGCATTTTTGCGTTCACGACCCTTTTCAAGGCCCTTTTCAGGGCTGTTTCCTATGCCGGGCTCACCAATTGCGTGTCGTACGCCAGGATGACCGCCTGCACCCGGTCCCTCGCCCCCGTCTTCGACAGGATGCGGCCCACGTGCGTCTTCACCGTCGACTCCGCGAGGTGGAAGTGCTCGGAGATCTCCGTGTTCGACCAGCCCTTGCCGATCGCCGTCAGGATCTCCGTCTCCCGTGAGGTGAGCGCGGCCAGCCGGGCGTCCGGTGCCGGAGGGGCGCCCGGGGTCCGCGGCAGGTGGTGGACGTACGCGTCCAGGAGCCGGCGCGTCAGGGTCGGGGCCACCACCGCGTCCCCGGCCGCCACCGCCCGTACGCCGGAGAGCAGTTCCTCGGGCTGGGCGTCCTTCACCAGGAAGCCGCTGGCGCCGGCCCGCAGCCCCTCGTACGCGTACGCGTCGAGGTCGAAGGTCGTCACGATCAGGATCCGGGTGCGGGCGCCCGCGGCGAGGATGCGGCGGGTGGCCTCGATGCCGTCCAGGCCCGGCATGCGGATGTCCATCAGGGCGACGTCGGGGGAGTGCTGGGCGACGTGGCGCACGGCCTCGGAGCCGTTGGCGGCCTCCGCGACGACCGTCATGTCGTCCTGGCTCTCCAGGAGCATCCGGAACCCGAAGCGCTGCATGGGCTGGTCGTCGGCGATGAGCACGGTCGTCACGAGGGGGTGTCCTCCAAACTGTCCTCCAAGGGGATGCGCAGGGCGACCCGCCAGCCGGCGTCCGGCCGCGGGCCCGCGTCGAGTGTGCCGTCGAAGAGCGCCGCGCGCTCGCGCATTCCGGTCAGGCCCTGACCGGGGGAGCCCATCCCGCCGGGGCCGGTGCCGTGCGTCGGTGTCCCGGTGTCGGTGACCGTGGCCGTCAGGGTCTTCTCCCCGTACGCGAGCGTGACCTCGGCCCGTGCGTCGGTGCCCGCGTGCTTGAGGGTGTTCGTCAGGGCCTCCTGCACCACCCGGTAGACCGTGAGCTGGCGGCCGGGGGAGAGCGGTGAGGCCGGGCCGCGGCGGACCAGGCGGACCGGGAGGCCCGCGGTGCGGACGCCGTCGACGAGGTCGTCCAGGTCGTCCAGCGTCGGCTGCGGGGCGCGGGCGGCCCCTTCCTCGTCCTCGCGCAGCACGCCCAGCAGGCGGCGCAGGTCGGCCAGGGCCTGGCGGCTGGTGGTGCCGATGGCGTCGAGGGCCTGGGCGGCGCGCTCGGGGCTCTTGGCGGCCGCGTACCTGCCGCCGTCGGCCAGGCCGGTGATGACGGAGAGGTTGTGGCCGATGATGTCGTGCATCTCCCGGGCGATCCTGGCGCGTTCGGCGGCTGCGGCCAGCTGTGCCTGCTGGTCGCGCTCGACCTCCAGGCGGTGGGCGCGCTCCTCCAGGGACGCGGTGCTCTCCCGGCGCATCCGGACGCCCAGCGCGAGCAGGGCCACGAGCAGCAGTCCGTCGAGCTCCGGAAGGATCTGGCGGCTCCACGCCTCGGCCGGGTAGCGGACCACGCCCACCAGGAGCGGCAGCGCGATCAGGGGCAGGGCGGCGAGCAGGGTGCGCGGGGGGCGGCGCAGGACCACGTGGAAGAAGGCGATCCAGACCAGGTAGCCGGCCTGGAGGTAGGCGCCGCTCCAGGCGTTGAGGAGCGAGAACGGCAGCATCGCGGCGAGGACCCGGTAGGGGTGGGTGCGGCGCCAGGGCAGCGGCGCGGCGAACCCGGCGGCGACGAGGACGACGAGCCAGCCGGGGGCGCCCTGGTCGAAGGCGGTGCTGCGCCAGCCGCCGCCGGTCGCGTCGATGAGCACGGCGACCAGCCAGAAGGAGGTGAGCAGCAGGTCCCACACGGCGGGGTGGCGGCGGTCGAAGCCGCGCAGCAGCGCGCCGAGGGCCGTGAGGCCGCCGGTCAGCGGGTGGGTCCCGGCCGGGCGGGGCGGGCCCGGGCGCGTTTCGTCTGCCACGGGCCCATCCTCGTACACCGGTGCGGGAGTTGACGGGCGGGGTCGGCCGGAAGGCCGGGGCCTGGTGCGGGGCGCGGTGCTCACACGTCGCGTCGCTTGAGCAGGGTGCCGGCCAGGGCGAGCGTGCCGGCGGCCCACAGGGCGAGGGCGAGCAGGGCGGTGGCGGGGGATGCGGCGTCGGGGACCGGGTGGGCGGAGCCGAGGGCGCGCAGGCACTGGGCGGGGAAGTAGGCGACGGCGTCCCGCACGGCCTCGTACGGGAGCAGGCCGATGACCTCGGGCAGGGCGAGTACGGCGACGACGAACGCGCCGATCGCGCCGGGCACCGAGCGCAGCAGGGCGCCCAGGCCGAGGGCCGTGAGCCCGAGCAGGGTGAGGCCGGCGGCGCTGCCGAGGACGGCGCGCAGCACGCCGGGGTCGCCGAGGGACGCGGCCTGGTCGGTGTCGTGGAGGAAGGCCTGGGCGCCGAGGAAGGTGACCAGGTGGGTGGCGGTGGTGAGGACCAGGACGACGGAGCCGAAGACGGCGGCCTTGGACCACAGGACGGGGAGGCGGCGGGGGACGGCGGTGAGGGAGGCGCGGACCATGCCGTTCGCGTACTCCCCCGCCGTGCACAGGATGCCGAGGACGGCGAGGGCGACCTGGGAGAACTGCATGCCGATGAGGACGATGACGACGACGTCCACGTCGGAGTCGCTGCCGTCGCTCTCGTAGGTGCCGCCCATGAACAGGCCGATGCCCAGGGTGAGTACGGAGGCGGTGAGCAGGGTGATCCAGCTGGAGCGCAGCGTCCACAGCTTGTGCCACTCGGAGCGCAGCACGCGGGCGGTGGTGAGGCGGCGGGCGGGGAGGGCCGTGGTCCCGTGGGCGGTGCTCATGCGGCGGCTCCGATCGGCGTGCGGGTGGTCTTGTACTCGACCGAGTCGCGGGTGAGGTCCATGAACGCCTCCTCCAACGAGCCGGTGAGCGGGGTGAGTTCGAAGAGCGGGACGCCGTGGGCGGCGGCGGTGCGCCCCACGTGTTCGGCGTCGGTGCCGCGCACCTCCAGGGTGCCGGGGGCGGCGGTGGCGACCTCGACGCCGGGGGCGGCGAGCAGTGCGGCGAGGGTGGCGGCTTCGGGGGTGACGACCTTGACGTGCCGGGCGCCGGAGTCGCGTACGAAGGCTTCCACGGTGGTGTCGGCGAGGAGCCTGCCGCGGCCGATGATGACGAGGTGGTCGGCGGTGAGGGCCATCTCGCTCATCAGGTGCGAGGAGACGAGGACCGTACGGCCCTCCGCCGCAAGGGACTTGAGGAGGGTGCGGATCCACAGCACGCCCTCGGGGTCGAGTCCGTTGACCGGCTCGTCGAGGACGACGGCGGCCGGGTCGCCGAGCAGGGCGGCGGCGATGCCCAGGCGCTGGCCCATGCCGAGGGAGAAGCCCTTGACCCGGCGGTCGGCGACGGCGGTGAGTCCGGCCAGGTCCAGGACGGCGTCGACGCGGGAGCGCGGGATGCCGTGGGTGTGGGCGAGGGCGAGCAGGTGGTTGCGGGCGGTGCGCCCGGGGTGGACGGCGCGGGCCTCCAGGAGGGCGCCGACCTCGGTGAGGGGCGCGCGGTGGGCGGCGTAGGGGCGGCCGTTGACGGTGGCGCGGCCGTGGGTGGGGGCGTCGAGGCCGAGCAGCATGCGCAGGGTGGTGGACTTGCCGGCGCCGTTGGGGCCGAGGAAGCCGGTGACGGTGCCGGGCCTGACGGTGAATCCGAGCCGGTCGACGACGGTCTTGTCGCCGTAGCGCTTGGTGAGTTCCTGGGCTTCGATCATGTCCACGACGCTACGGAGCGGTGGGGCGCGGGGCGTCCGACCGGGGGCGGGAGCGGGCGCGCGGGCGTAGTACCGGGGTACGACGCGGGCGTCGGCGACGTCCCGGTGGCTGTGGTGGCCGTGGTTGCCGTGGTGGCGAGCAGTGGCCGCGGTGGCCGAATTCCGTTGCCTCCGTGCGTGTGTGCTGGTCAGGATGGGTGCATGGAATACCGCATCCGTCCCGTCCGGGCCGACGAGTGGGAGAAGTGCCGCGAGCTGAGGCTCGTCGCGCTCCAGGACCCCGTCGCGCCGATCGCCTTCCTGGAGTCGTACGAGAAGGCGCTCGGCGAGCCCGACGCGTTCTGGCAGGGGCGCGCGGCCGGGGCCACCGGCGACGGCGCGGTGCTGCAGCTGGTCGCCGAGGAGCCGGACGGCGGCTGGGCCGGGACGGTGACGGTGCTGGTCGAGCGGCCGGGTGACCCGGGCCCGTTCGGCGGGGAGCCGGAGGCGCCGCAGACGCACCTGGTGGGGGTGTTCGTACGGGAGCGGGCGCGCGGCTCCGGGCTGGCCGGGGCGCTGTTCCGGGCGGCCGTGGACTGGTCCTGGGCGCTGGGCGGGGAGACCGTGCGGCGCGTGCGGCTGTACGTCCACGAGGACAACGCGCGCGCCGCGGCCTTCTACCGCCGCTTCGGCTTCGCGCCCAGCGGGGCGACGGTGCCGATGCCGGGCGACGAGACGAAGCTGGAGCTGGAGTACGAACTGCCGCGTCCGGCGGGGGTGTAGGGGTTCTCTCCGGGGTTCCCGTCGGGCGGCTTCCCGTCGTCAGCCGGGCAGGGGCTCGGGCCAGCGGGCGCGCGCCTGCTCCTGCGAGCGCAGCAGCACCGTGGTGGGCAGGCCCCGCTCGTGGCCGTCGGCCAGCAGCTCGGGGAGGGCGGGCAGCGGCGCCACGGCGGCGACGTCGTCCAGGACGAGCGTCAGTGGTGGGTCGAGCCGACCGTCGGATGACCGTGCGGCCATGCGGCGGCCGTGCTCGACCACGCTTGATGCGAGTGCGGTGAGCAGGGGCATCGCTGCGGGGCGGGTGCGGGGGTCCTCGATCGGTTCACCCACCACATAGAGGGTGCCCCCCTCGTGGACGAAAGATTCCAGGGCCAGCGCATCGGATCGGTTGGGCGTGCACGCGTCCCTGATGTGGATCGAGGACAGCGAGGAAAGCGCCCGCGCGGTCAGCTCCTGGGCCATCTGGCGCCGTTCGGGGTACGCGGTGAGCGCGGACTCCAGCAGTCCCGCCTGGCTGTTGGTGGCCTTGGGGTGCGTACGCAGGATCCGTACGGGTTCGTGGGCGCCGTTGTTCTGCGCCCAGCGGTGCACCTGCTTGAACGGCAGCCCGTCCACGGCGGCGGCGTGCAGCCAGCACCGCAGGAGCGTTTCCGCCGTGTCGGCGACCGCCGAGTCCAGGCGGGAGTGCGGGCGTACGGGGGCGAGGAGCGCGACGGCCCGCCGGTGCGCCGTCTCCGGGTCCTCGCAGTGCGCGGTGGGGGACCAGTGCAGGCGGGCGGGGGTGTCGCAGAGGTGGCCGGGGTCGTAGACGAGGACGGGGCCGAGCTTGGCGCGGGCGTCCTTGGTCTCGGACCAGATGGTGGGGTCCGAGGTGACGACGAGGGCGGGGCCTTCGGCGTCGTGGATGTGCTGGAGGGTGGTGGGGCGGCGGGTTTCGACGGGGCCGTAGAGGAGGTGGGTGCGTTGTGGGGGGAGGGGGACTTCTGGGGGCGGGGGCGTTGGGGCTTCCTGCTCCACGGGGAGCGGGGTCTCCGGGGTCACCGGCTCCGGACGGTGCGGGGCCTCCGGGGTGGTGCCCACCCTTCCCCGAGTTCTCGGCTCCGCTCGAACAGGGGAGACCCCACTCGCCCCGCGGAACGATTGCCCACCAAGGGCCTGGGGAGGGAGCTGCCCACCACGGGCGCGGTTCCTGCGGACCGTTCTCCATCTGGCCCATGTGCCCAAGGTGAAGATCGTGAGGACCATCAGGATCATCAGTTGGCCGATCAGCAGGCCCCAGAAGAGGCCGTAGCCCGAGAGCTGGGGGGCCGGGGTGGTCGGCCAGGCGCCGGGGAGGTCGTGGGGGCGGGCGGCCAGGGCGCGCATCGCCTGCGGGGTGTTGGTGAACGTCACCTGGTCCGGCCAGGCCCCGTGGGCGAACAGGCCCGACAGGCCCGTGGCCGTCCACACCAGGACCGTCAGGCCCAGGACGAACGCGAGGACGCCGACCAGGAGCGCGTCCGGGATGCCCCGTTCCTTGGGTGCGCGCTCCACGCTCAGGCCACCGTCGACTCGGAGGACTCGCCCAGCTGCCGCTCCATCAGCGCCGCCCGCTGCTCCGTCTCCCACTCCAGCTCGTCGTCCTCGCTGACCGAGGACTCCGTCATCGCGCGGTCGGTGTAGACGAGCGGGCGTTCCGCCTCGGTGATCAGGTGCTTGACCACCTGCACGTTGCCGTTGACGTCCCAGACGGCGATGCCCGGCGTGAGGGTCGGGATGATCTCGACCGCCCAGCGGGGCAGGCCGAGGACCCGCCCGGTGGCGCGTGCCTCGTCGGCCTTCTGGGCGTAGATCGTGCGGGTCGAGGCCATCTTGAGGATGGCCGCGGCCTCCCGGGCCGCAGCGCCGTCCACGACGTCGGAGAGGTGGTGGACGACGGCGACGAAGGACAGGCCGAGGCGCCGGCCGAACTTGAGCAGGCGCTGGAACAGCTGGGCGACGAAGGGGCTGTTGATGATGTGCCAGGCCTCTTCCACCAGGAAGATGCGCTTCTTGCGGTCGGGCCTGATCCAGGTGTGCTCCAGCCACACGCCGACGATCGCCATGAGGATGGGCATGGCGATGCTGTTGCGGTCGATGTGGGACAGGTCGAAGACGATCAGCGGGGCGTCCAGGTCGATGCCGACCGTGGTCGGCCCGTCGAACATGCCCCGCAGGTCGCCGTCGACCAGGCGGTCGAGCACCAGGGCGACGTCCAGGCCCCAGGCCCGTACGTCGTCTATGTCGACGTTCATCGCCTCGGCCGACTGGGACTCGGGGTGCCGCAGCTGCTCGACGATGTCGGTCAGGACCGGCTGGCGGTCGGTGATCGCCTCGTTGACGTACGCGTGGGCGACCTTGAGGGCGAAGCCGGAGCGCTCGTCGAGGCCGTGGCCCATCGCCACCTCGATGATCGTGCGCAGCAGGGCGAGCTGGCCGGTCGTGGTGATGGCGGGGTCGAGGGGGTTGAGGCGGATGCCCGAGTCGTTGGCGACCATCGGGTCGAGCCGGATGGGCGTTATTCCCAGCTGCTGGGCGATGAGGTTCCACTCGCCGACGCCGTCCTCGCCCTGGGCGTCGAGGACGACGACCTGGCGGTCGCGGAACCTCAACTGCCGCAGGACGTAGGTCTTCTCCAGCGCGGACTTGCCGTTGCCGGATTCGCCGAGGACCAGCCAGTGGGGGGCGGGGAGCTGCTGTCCGTACAGCTGGAAGGGGTCGTAGATGTAGCCCTTGCCGCTGTAGACCTCGCGTCCGATGATCACGCCCGAGTCGCCGAGTCCGGGCGCGGCGGTCGGCAGGTAGACGGCCTGGGCCTGGCCGGTGGAGGTGCGCACCGGGAGGCGGGTCGTCTCGACCTTGCCGAACAGGAACGAGGTGAACGCGTCGGTGAGGACGGACAGCGGATCTCGCATGAGGATCAGGGCCCCTTAACGGCGGATGCCGGTCGCGAACGGCAGGGTGTTCACAAAGGCCCGGTGGTGCTCGCGGTCGCACCACTCCAGCTTCAGGTACGACTTGCCGGCGGAGGCCCTGATCGTCCGCTTGTCCCTGGCCAGGGCCTCGGGCGAGCGTGACGACACAGTGATGTACCCGACCAGGTTCACCCCTGCCGCGCCGCTCGCGAGATCTTCACCCCGCTGGTCGAGCCTGCCGTGCGCGGCGATGTCGCGCGGGTCGACGGTGCGGTTCATCTTGGCGGCCCGGGAGGCCTCCGCCTCGTCGTTGGTCTTCTCGGTGAGCATCCGCTCGATGGCGACCTCGGTGGGCTCCAGGTCCATGGTGACGGCGACCGTGCGGATCACGTCGGGGGTGTGGACGAGGAGCGGGGCGAGGAAGTTGACGCCGACGGGCGTCATCGGCCACTCCTTGACCCAGGCCGTGGCGTGGCACCAGGGGGCGCGGGTGGAGGACTCGCGGGTCTTGGCCTGGAGGTAGGTCGGTTCGACGGCGTCCAGTTCGGCGGGCCAGGCGTTGCGCTTGGTCATGGCCTGGATGTGGTCGATGGGGTGGTCCGGGTCGTACATGGAGTGCACGAGGGAGGAGAGCCGGCCCTGGCCGAGCGGCTGGCGGACCCGGATGTCGGCCTCGGCGAGGCGGGCGCAGATGTCGGTGAGCTCGCGGGCCATGACGACGGCGAGGCCGGCGTCGCGGTCGAGCTTGCGGCGGCCGGCGGTGTGGGCGGCGGCGCGGGCCATGGTCTGGGCCTCGGCGGCGAGTTCGCGGGTGAAGTGCATGCACGCGACGAGGTAGGCGCGGTGCTGCTCGCTGGAGGTGGAGACCATGGACTGGAGCTGGTCGTAGGAGTCGCGCAGCCAGACGGGGGCGCCGGCGTCGCCGCGCTGGGCGACGTCCTTGGCGTGGGCGTCGGGGTCGGCGGGCAGGGTGCGGGCGAGCATCTGCAGCCGGGTGACGAAGCCGTCGCCGTTGGCGACGTGCTTGAGGAGGGTGCCGAAACGGTCCACCAGGGCTTCCTGGTCCTCGCTGTCGCGCAGGCCGACGCCGGGGCCCTCGATCTCGATGGCGGCGGTGACGGTGCGGCGGTCGGCGTGCAGCAGGACGGCGATCTCGTCCGGGCCGAAGGGGGCGGCGAGCCAGCTGATGCGGCCGATGCCGGGGGGCGGGCCGATCTCGACCTCGCGGCCGTCGGCGCGGGTGCCGGACTCGGCGGCGGTGGAGCGGTAGGCGGTGCCGCGCTTGAGGCTGCGCTTGTAGCTGCGGTTGATCTCGAACCACTTGTAGAAGGTGCGGTGCTTGTACGGGACGTACACCGCGGCGAGCGCGAGCATCGGGAAGCCCATGAGCAGGACGATGCGCAGGGACAGGACGGGGACGATCAGCCCGCTCATCATGCCGAGGAACGCGCCGCCGATGATCAGGGCGATCTCGCCGGTCTCGCGGTTCTTGCCGACGATCGCGTTCGGCCGGGCGCGGCCGATGAGATACGTACGGCGGGGCGTGATCGGCTGGGACTGGGTCGTCAACGCCCTCCACCTCCTGTGGTTCCTTGGCTGCTGTTGCCGGTGCGGCTGCTGTGCGGGGTTCCGGCGGTCGGGCCGGAGCCGCTACGGGGCGGGGGTGCGGCGGAGGGGACAGATCCGCCGCCCGCCCCGCCCCCGGTCGAGGAGGCGGTGCGTGAACTGTGCGCGGCCACGCCGCCGGAGAGCGGGTTGGCGGGGCGGGCGCCGCCGCCACCGCCGGAGTTGCCGTCGCCGCCCTGGCGGGTGCTGTGGGTCTTGATGCCCTGGGAGACGAGGGCGGCGGGGGAGGAGATGACGGCGGCGGCCGTGTTCTCCCCGGCGCGGTGCAGGCGGTTGTTGCGGGAGGCGACGATCTCGTCGCCGAAGCCGGGGACGAAGCGGTAGATCATGCCGGAGGCGAAGATGGCCAGCAGGATGATGGCGAGGCCGGTGACGACGGCGGAGAAGGCGTTGGGCCCGTCACCCTGGGAGAGGGCGCCGGCCAGGCCGAGGACGATCACGATGACCGGCTTCACCAGGATGACGGCGATCATGATGCCGGCCCAGCGGCGGACGTGGCCCCACATGTTCTTGTCGACGAGCCCGGAGTAGACGACGACGCCGAGGAGCGCGCCGACGTACAGCAGGACGGCGCGCAGGAAGAGCTCCAGGTAGAGCACGCCGGCGGCGAGGATCGTGACGAGGGAGACGACGATCAGCATGATCGGGCCGCCGCCGATGTCGTCGCCCTTCTTCAGGGCCTCCTTGAAGCTCCCGAAGAACGCGTCGGTCTGGCCGCCGGTGCCGGAGGCGATGACGTCCGTGACGGCGTCGGTGGCGGAGACGACCGTGTACAGGATCAGCGGGGTGAAGGCGGAGGCCAGCACGGTGAGCCAGAGGAACCCGACGGCCTCGGAGAACGCGGTGGGCAGCGGGACGCCGCGGATGGCGCGCTTGGCGACGGCGAGCAGCCACAGGAGGAGGGTGAGGACGGTGGCGGCGGCGAAGACGATGGCGTACTGGCCGAGGAAGGTGGTGTTGGTGAAGTCGACCTCGGCGGTGGTCTTGACGGACTTGGAGAGGGTGTCGACGACCCATGCGGCGGCGTCGGCGCAGCCGCGGGCGAGGGAGGAGAGGGGGTCGAGGGCGCTGGACGGGTCGTCCAGGGTGCCCGACCGGCGGGAGCCGGGCTCCCCGTTGTCGCAGTAGTCCCGCGCGGGCCCCCGGATGAGGTCGCAGGCGCTGTTGCTCTTCGACGGGCTGGGGGAGGGCGAGGGGCCGGGGCTGGGCGCGGCGAACACCCGGGTGGCGCCCAGGACCGCCGCGGTCTGGAGAGCGGTGACCGCGCCGGTGAGCGTGAGGGAGCGGCGCATGCGCTTACCGGGCATACGTGAAGCCTCCGAACTGGTTCACGGCGTCGGCCATCTCCTGGGCGTCCGAGGCCCGCTGGTCGCGCCCCACGGGCACGGGCCCGGGCTTCTGCGTGAAGTCGGTGACCTTCCAGTCGCCGTCGATCCACCGGAGCTGGTAGGTCGTCGTGTACCAGCTCTCCGAGACGGGGCTCTTCGAGCCGTCGCCGGCCAGGCCGAACAGGGAGGAGTACCAGACGGCGATGGTCGCGGTGTCGCCCGCGTAGCCGTCGATCTTCGTGCCCACCGGGATGATGCGCGAGACGAACGTCATGCCCTCGGGGGCGGTGCCGTCCGTGCGCAGGCCGATGCGGGACAGGAAGTCCTTGTCGGAGTACACCTTGTCGAGGTCGCCCTGTCGGGCGTTGGCGACGTCGGGCGCGTACACGGTGTCCACGATGGCGTGCCGCCGGTCGCGGTCGAACATGTCGGCGGAGCCGAGCGGCACGGCGTAGTTCGACGCCGCGCTCTGTGCGCCCTCCTCCGTCCGTGGGTAGCCCACCGGGATCGACCCGTTCTTGCCCTCCACCGGGCGCTCCCCCGACGCCGCCGTCGGGGCCGTGCCCGGGGCGCCCTTCGTGCCGTCCTTGGCGGTGGGGCCCTCGTCGCCGCTGCGGTTCGCGAAGGCGATGGCCGCGATCAGGAGCACCACCACGCCCACGACCATGATGAGCGAGCGTGAGGTGCGGGCCGGGCGGCGGGGGGTGCCGTAGGGGTCCGCGCCGGGGCTCTCGGGGAGCCGGGTGCGGGTCTGGCCCGTGCCGCCGACGCCGCCGTAGCCGGTGTTGTCCTCGCCGAGGCTCATGTCGCGTACGCCCCCTCCGTCGTGTGCGAATGCGCGTACGACGAAGGTAGCCCTGCTGGTTGCCGCGCGGGCGCGGTGTGGTGACTCGACATCAGGAGACGCAACCTCTGCCGGGGGGCACGACGGGCGGACGGGGAGTAGGGGGAGGGGAGGGGTGGGAGAGGCGGGGAGGTGGGGGACGGGCGTGCTGAGTGGGGGTCAGACCGCCATTCCGTACACGATGGTGAACAGTGTCCCCAGTGAGCCGATGATGAAGACACCGGTCAGGCCCGCCACGATCAGGCCCTTGCCCTGTTCCGCGCTGAAGGTGTCGCGCAGGGCCGTCGCGCCGATGCGCTGTTTGGCCGCACCCCAGATCGCGATGCCCAGGCAGAGCAGGATGGCCACCGCCATCACGACCTCGATCATCACCCGGGCTTCGTTCCCCAGGGTTCCGAACGGCCCCCAGTTCGGGGCGATTCCTCCGATGATGGTGGTGATGTCGCCCTTTTCGGCCGCCAGGTACATGTAACTCACCGCCCCTGTTGGGTAGTTCGACGCCCGGGCTCCCAGGGCACGGGTCGTCGCACTATCTTCGCTGATGAAACCGGCCTCGTATGCCGTCTTGGCGGGTCTCTTTTCGTGTCGTCGCACGTATGACCGAGCCCGTTGCGCTGACCTGCGGCGGTGGCGGGACCGGTTTGTATGCGCGTACGCGTATGGTCACTCTGTGTATCACGGGGCGTGACCGCGGGCAATGACTGTCGTTGTTACACCTTCGGCCCCGCCACGGCCTTCCGCACCTACACTGACGGACGGTGGACTGCCCTGGCGCGGAAGGTGGTTGACGGTGCGTAAGGCGTGGTGGGTCGCGGGCGGGGTGATCGGCCTCTGCCTGAGCTTCGTCGGCCTGCTCGTCGTCGGTACGTACGCGGCCGCCTCGGGCATCTTCGGGAGCGCCGGCGCGACCGGGGGCGCCGTGGCGCTCGCGAAGGGTGCGGTGCCCGCCCGGTACCAGCCGCTGGTGCAGAAGTGGGGCAACCTGTGCCCCGCCATCAACCCCGCGCTGCTGGCGGCCCAGCTGTACCAGGAGAGCGGCTTCAACCCCAGGGTGACCAGCCCCGCCAACGCGATGGGCATCGCCCAGTTCATCCCGGGCACCTGGGCCGGCCACGGCATCGACGGCGACGGGGACGGCGACCGCGACGTGTGGGACCCGGCCGACGCGATTCCGTCAGCCGCGTCGTACGACTGCGAGTTGGCCGGATACGTCAAGAAGGTGCCCGGCGACCCGACGGACAACATGCTCGCCGCCTACAACGCGGGGGCCTACCGGGTGATCAAGTCCGGCGGCGTCCCGAGGATCAGCGAGACGCAGAACTACGTCAGGATCATCCGCTCCCTGGAGAAGAGCTTCGCCGCGCCGGTGGGCCGGGTGGAGCCCTCCAAGCAGGCCGCGGCGGCCATCTACTTCGCCCAGCAGAAGCTGGGGACGCCGTACCTGTGGGGCGGCAACGGCACGCCCGAGCAGAACGGGCGGTTCGACTGCTCCGGGCTGACCCAGGCCTCGTACCGCACCGTGGGGATCGAGCTGCCGCGGGTGGCCAACGACCAGTACAACGCCGGGCCGCACCCGGGGCGCGACGAGCTGCTCCCGGGCGACCTGGTCTTCTTCTCCGACGACCTCACCAACTCGCGGGCCATCCACCACGTGGGGATCTACGTCGGTGGCGGGTACATGATCAACGCGCCGTACACCGGCGCCGTGATCCGCTTCGACAAGATCGACACGCCGGACTACTTCGGGGCGACCCGGGTCACCGAGGATGGCGCGAAAGCGCTGCCGAGGAACCTGCCGCAGGCCTGAACGCGGCTCGGCCGTGGCTGGAACTCTCCGTGAGGCCAAGGCCCTGAGCTGCGATGACGTGTCACCCTTCGATAACGTCCTGGTGATCGTTCGGTGGAGAGTGGAACGCCCGCTCCGCATCCGTCGTTCCCTGGACTGGGCGCGGTGGACGCGCCACCGCGCGCGGTGACGGAAGGCAAGGGGCCTGGGCAGATGGCTGGACTCGCATCGGACGGTTCGAACCCCGATGTCGGCCTGCTCTACGACATCAACGGGCTGGCCAAGGACGCCCCGTCGTGGTTCGACCGCGCCATGGGGTTCGTCGGCGAGTACGGGATCCTGCTCGCGCTCGTCCTGCTGGTGCTCTGCTGCTGGTGGAGCGTGCGCCGGCGCGGCACCCTGGACGACTCCGTCGCCGCCGTCACCGGCCTGGTCTGGGCGCCGCTCGCGGCCGGGCTCGCGCTGCTGGTGAACATCCCCATCCGGGGCTTCGTCGAGCGGCCCCGCCCGTTCCTGGAGCACCAGGGCCTCGAGGTGCTGGCCTCCGGCAAGACCGACTTCTCCTTCGTCAGCGACCACGCCACCCTGGCGATGGCCGTCGGCGTGGGCGTCTTCGTCGCCCACCGGGGCTTCGGCCTCGCCGCCATCGGCCTCGCGCTCGCCGAGGGCTTCTGCCGGGTCTTCATGGGCGTGCACTACCCGACCGACGTGGTCGGCGGGTTCGCGCTCGGCACCGCCGTCACGCTGCTGCTCGCGCCCCTCGCCCTGGCGCTGCTGACCCCGGTGGTCTCCGCCGTGTCCCGCGCGGGGCGGCTGTCGGTCCTGGTGCGCTCGCGCCGGGCCCCGGCCTGGGAGCGGCCCGAGCCGCTGGACCTCCCCGAGCCGCGCCTCGGCGGCAGCGAGCAGAACGACCTCGCCGCCTGAGCGCTCCCGCCCCCTCGCGGCGACGCACGGGTGCGGGTGTCTTCCTGGCCCTCTGCCTTCCGGGCCCTCCCCGCACGCTCAGTGGGCGCTGAGGGACGTCTGCGCTCTGACGTGCTCGTGGGCGTCCTGGCGGGCGCGGTCCCGGGAGCGTCGGGCGGGTCCCCGCCAGCCGCAGGAGCACTGCGCGGAGCAGAAGGAGCCGCGCTCGGTCGTGGTCGTCTCGTGTGGGCCTCGCGGATGCACCTCTCCACCGTACTGGGGACCCGGCGCGTTACGGGTGGCCGAGGTGGTCGTTAGGAGGGACGGGCGGGGGTGTCGGACAAGGGGCTTACCGGTCGTTTGGGGGTCGGCAGTCGATGGTGGTGCAGCACAGGCGCGGACGCGGGGCGGTGGCCGTGGCGGCCGCCGTGGTCTCGGTGGCGGCGCTGGCCGGCTGTTCGGGGCAGGAGGCCGACGCCAGGCCGGGCGAGGACCCGGCGAAGGCGGTCCGCGGGGCGGCCCGGGTGCTGGGCGCGGCGGGCACGGCCCGGGCGCGCACGGTGATGGAGACGGCCTCCGGCGGCACCCGGGTGACCATCCGGGGCGAGGGCGGGTACGACTTCGCCCGGCGGCTCGGCCAGTTGCGGGTGGTGCTGCCCAAGGACGCGGCGGGCGCCGACGAGCACCGGCCGGTCACCGAGGTCCTGGCGCCGGGCGCGTTGTACATGAAGAACCGGGGCGCGGGGGTGCCCGCCGACAAGTGGGTGCGGGTGGACACCACCACGCTGGCGGACGGCAACCTGGTGACGGGCGGCGCGACCGACCCGTGGGCGGCGGCCGAGCTGCTGCGCGGGGCGCGGGGCGTGACGCTGGTGGGCCGGGAGGAGCTGGCCGGGGTGGCGGTGCGGCACTACCGGGGCACGGCGGACCTGGGCGCGGCGGCGCGGGCGGCGGACGCCCGGTCGCGCGCGACGCTGGCGGCGGCGGCGAAGGGGTTCAGTACGGACGCGGTGCCGTTCGACGCCTACCTGGACGACCAGGGGAGGCTGCGGAAGGTGCGCCACCGGTTCAGCTTCGGCAACCGGGAGCGGGCGGTGGCGGTGGTCTCGACCACGCTGCTGTACGACTTCGGGGCGCCCGTCCGGGTGGCGCTGCCGCGGGGGCGGGACATCTACTCCGGCAGGATCAGGGCCTGAGGCCGGTGTGAGGCACGCCGCAGGGCCCAGGGAGTAAATGGTCCCTACGTGCCATGCGCGGCGCGTGCCCCGCTCCCTACGCTAGGAAGCCGGCACCGGCAGGAAGAGGTGAACGCACGTGGCTCCGCCCAGTACGACGACCGTCCAGGACCACGTCGCCCTCGCCGAGATCGAGCTGTGCGGCGAGCTGATGATCGCGGCGTCCGCCACCGGCGAGGAGCGGCTGAGCCCGGACCGCATCGACGAGGTGCTCAGGGTGGCGGCGGACCGGGCCGCCGCGCTGCTCGGGCGGTGACCCGGGGGCGCGGGGCGGTCGTCGTGGCCGCCGCGCCCCGGGACCGTACCGGCCCGGTCAGGTCCGCATCATGCGGGCGATCGCCTTGGTGGCCTCCTCGACCTTGGCGTCGATCTCGTCGCCGCCCTTGAGGGCCGCGTCGGCGACGCAGTGCCGCAGGTGCTCCTCCAGGAGCTGCAGCGCGAAGGACTGCAGGGCCTTGGTGGAGGCGGAGACCTGGGTGAGTATGTCGATGCAGTAGACGTCCTCGTCGACCATCCGCTGCAGGCCGCGGATCTGGCCCTCGATCCGGCGCAGCCGCTTGAGGTGCTCGTCCTTCTGCTTGTGGTAGCCGTGCACCCCGCGGTCGTGGTCCGTCTGCTCGCCGCTGACCGGAAGGTCGGCCGCCTCGGTGGTCGTCATCGCGTCCTCCCGTTGTCGTGAGCGGGTCCGTATACCCCTCGTGGGTATATGGTACCGATCCCCGCGGGTCGGGGCGGGGGCCCGTTCGGATCACTGTGCCTGATGGGCGACACTGAAGAACGCCGGTTAGCCGTGGCCGGATGATGCGCCTAGCATCAGCCTGACCGAATCCCATGCACCCCGAGGACCCCACGTGCGATTTCGTCTGACCCCCAGGGAGACGAGCTTCTATGACATGTTCGCCGCGTCCGCGGACAACATCGTCACGGGCTCGAAGCTCCTGATGGAACTCCTCGGTGCGGACCAGTCCGCCCGGGCCGAGATCGCGGAGCGGATGCGGGCAGCGGAGCACGCGGGTGACGACGCCACCCACGCGATCTTCCACCAGCTGAACTCCTCGTTCATCACGCCGTTCGACCGCGAGGACATCTACACCCTCGCGTCCTCGCTCGACGACATCATGGACTTCATGGAGGAGGCCGTCGACCTGGTCGTCCTCTACAACATCGAGGAACTGCCCAAGGGCGTCGAGCAGCAGATCGAGGTCCTCTCCCGGGCCGCGGAGCTCACCGCCGAGGCCATGCCGCACCTGCGGACCATGGAGAACCTCACGGAGTACTGGATCGAGGTCAACCGGCTTGAGAACCAGGCCGACCAGATCCACCGCAAGCTGCTCGCCCACCTCTTCAACGGCAAGTACGACGCCATCGAGGTGCTGAAGCTGAAGCAGGTCGTGGACGTCCTCGAAGAGGCGGCGGACGCGTTCGAGCACGTGGCGAACACGGTGGAGACCATCGCCGTCAAGGAGTCCTGAGTCCGTGGACACCTTCGCGCTGATCGTGACCATCGGCGTCGCGCTCGGATTCACGTACACCAACGGCTTCCACGACTCGGCCAACGCCATCGCGACCTCCGTCTCGACGCGGGCGCTGACCCCGCGCGCGGCACTGGCGATGGCGGCCGTGATGAACCTCGCCGGCGCCTTCCTGGGCAGCGGCGTGGCCAAGACCGTCAGCGAGGGCCTGATCTCCACGCCCGAGGGCAACAAGGGGATGGGGATCCTGTTCGCGGCCCTGGTGGGCGCGATCATCTGGAACCTGGTCACCTGGTACTTCGGACTGCCGTCCTCCTCCTCGCACGCCCTGTTCGGCGGCATGGTGGGCGCGGCGCTGGCGGGCGGCACCACCGTCTACTGGTCGGGCGTGCTCGACAAGATCGTCATCCCGATGTTCATCTCGCCGGTGATCGGCCTGGTGGTCGGCTACCTGGTGATGTGCGCCATCCTCTGGCTGTTCCGCAAGGCCAACCCGCACCGCGCCAAGCGCGGCTTCCGCATCGCGCAGACCGTCTCGGCGGCCGGCATGGCGCTGGGCCACGGCCTGCAGGACGCCCAGAAGACGATGGGCATCGTGGTGATGGCCCTGGTCATCGCGGACGTCGAGGGCCCGGGCGACCCGATCCCGGTCTGGGTGAAGATCGCCTGCGCCGTGATGCTGTCGCTGGGCACCTACGCCGGCGGGTGGCGCATCATGCGCACCCTGGGCCGCAAGATCATCGAGCTGGACCCGCCGCAGGGCTTCGCGGCCGAGACGACCGGTGCCTCGATCATGTTCGGCTCGGCGTTCATCTTCCACGCGCCGATCTCCACCACCCACGTCATCACCTCGGCGATCATGGGCGTCGGCGCCACCAAGCGCGTCAAGGCCGTGCGCTGGGGCGTCGCCAAGAACATCATCCTGGGCTGGTTCATCACCATGCCGGCCGCGGCGCTGGTCGCCGCGGTGAGCTACTTCGTGGTGCGGCTGGCCTTCGGGTAGCGGTGGTACGCCCGCGGACGCGCGGGTACGACGTACGAAAGCGGGCCCGCCCCCTCTGGGAGAGAGGGGGCGGGCCCATCGTCTTGCGGTGGCACCGCCATGCAGCACCGCGAGACGTGCTGGGGTCGGCCTAGCCGAAGCGGCCCGAGATGTAGTCCTCGGTGGCCTGGACCGACGGGTTGGAGAAGATGCGCGAGGTCTCGTCGATCTCGATGAGCTTGCCGGGCTGGCCGACCGCGGCCAGGTTGAAGAACGCGGTGCGGTCGGAGACGCGCGCGGCCTGCTGCATGTTGTGCGTCACGATGACGATCGTGAAGCGCTCCTTCAGCTCGCCGATCAGGTCCTCGATGGCGAGGGTGGAGATCGGGTCGAGGGCGGAGCAGGGCTCGTCCATCAGCAGGACGTCCGGCTCGACCGCGATGGCGCGGGCGATGCACAGGCGCTGCTGCTGGCCGCCGGAGAGGCCGGAGCCGGGCTTGTTCAGGCGGTCCTTGACCTCGTTCCAGAGGTTGGCGCCCTTGAGGGACTTCTCGACGACGTCGCTCAGCTCGGACTTCTTGTACTTGCCGTTCAGGCGCAGGCCCGCCGCGACGTTGTCGAAGATCGACATGGTCGGGAACGGGTTGGGGCGCTGGAACACCATGCCGACCGTGCGGCGCACCGCGACCGGGTCGACCCCGGAGCCGTACAGGTTCTCGTCGTCCAGCAGCACCTTGCCCTCGACGCGGCCGCCGGGGGTGACCTCGTGCATCCGGTTGAGGGTGCGCAGGAAGGTGGACTTGCCGCAGCCGGAGGGGCCGATGAAGGCCGTCACCGAGCGGGGCTCGACGGTCATCGAGATGTCGTCGATCGCCTTGTGGGCGCCGTAGTACGCGGAGAGGCCGCTGACGTCGATTCGCTTGGCCATCTGAATCACTTCCAATGAGCCGCGTCAGCGGCCGGTCTTCGGGGCCTTCCAGCGGGCGATGCCGCGGGCCACCAGGTTGAGGATCATGACGAAGGCGATGAGGACCAGCGCCGCGGCCCAGCCGCGGTCGTAGGAGGCCTCGGTACCCACCCGGTACTGCTCCCAGATGTAGAAGGGGAGCGAGGACTGCGGGCCTTCGAACGGGTTGTTGTTGATCAGCTGGCTGCCGAAGACCAGCAGCATGATCGGCGCGGTCTCACCGGCGATGCGGGCGATGGCGAGCATGACGCCCGTGGTGATGCCGCCGACGGCGGTCGGGATGACCACCTTCAGGATCACCCGCCACTTGGGGACGCCGAGGGCCAGGGCGGCCTCGCGCAGCTCGTTGGGGACGAGCTTCAGCATCTCCTCGGTGGAGCGGACGACGACCGGCAGCATCAGGATCGACAGGGCCAGGGAGCCCATCAGGCCGGACGGCTGGAGGTCGGCGAGCAGCATGATCGACAGGATGAAGAGGCCGGCCACGATGGAGGGGATGCCGGTCATCACGTCGACGAAGAACGTCACGGCCTTGGCCAGCGCGCCCTTGCCGTACTCGACCAGGTAGACCGCGGTCAGCAGGCCGATCGGCGCGGAGATCAGGGTGGCGATGCCGACCTGCTCCAGCGTGCCGATGATCGCGTGGTACGCGCCGCCGCCGGCCTCGAAGCCGGTGACGCCGGCCATCGAGTGGCTCAGGAAGTAGAAGTCGAGGACCTTGACGCCCTTGCTGACCGTCATCCAGATCAGCGAGAGCAGCGGCACGACCGCGAGGATGAAGCTCACCCAGACGAGGCTGGTGGCGACGCGGTCCTTGGCCTGGCGCCGGTTCTCGACCGCGGAGGTGACCACGTACGAGATGACGATGAACAGGACCGCCGAGATCAGGCCCCACTGCATGCGGCTGTCGAGGCCGAAGCCCGCGCCGGTGCCGGTGCCGAGGGCGACGGCCAGGGCGGCGAAGCCGAAGGGGGCCCAGCGGGGGAGCCCGCGGCGGCTGAGGGAGTTCTTGCGGGGCGCGGCGGCCGCGGCGCGCGGGTCCTGGATCGTGGTGCTCATCAGGCGTTCGCCCCCGAGTACTCCTTGCGGCGCGCGATGATGAGGCGGGCCGCGCCGTTGACCAGCAGGGTGAGGACGAAGAGCACCAGGCCGGAGGCGATCAGGGCGTCGCGCCCGTACTCGTTGGCCTCGTCGAACTTCGCCGCGATGTTCTGGGCGAAGGTGCCGCCGCCCGGATCGAGCACGTGCAGCGAGATCAGGTAGCTGGGGGAGAGCACCGTGGCGACGGCCATCGTCTCGCCGAGCGCGCGGCCCAGGCCCAGCATCGAGGCGGAGATGACGCCGGAGCGGCCGAAGGGCAGCACCGAGAGGCGGATGACCTCCCAGCGGGTGGCGCCGAGGGCCAGGGCGGCCTCCTCGTTCATCCGCGGGACCTGGAGGAAGACCTCGCGGCTGACGCTGGTGACGATCGGCAGGATCATGATCGCCAGCAGGATGCCCACGGTGAACAGCGAGCGGGCGACGCCGACCTCGGTCTTGTCGAAGACGTACGTCCAGCCGAGGTACTCGTCCAGCCAGAGGTTGAGGCCCTCCAGGTACGGGACCAGGAAGAGGGCGCCCCAGATGCCGTAGATGATCGAGGGCACGGCGGCCAGCAGGTCGACCACGTAGGCGAGCGGCGCGGCGAGCCTGCGCGGCGCGTAGTGCGAGATGAAGAGGGCGATGCCGACGGCGACCGGGACCGCGATGACCATCGCGATGACCGAGCTGACGACGGTGCCGAAGAGCAGGACCGCGATGCCGAAGACCGGCGGGGTGGCCGAGGCGTCCCAGTCGAAGGTGGTGAGGAAGTTCCCCTCGTTCTTCGACAGGGCGAGGCTGGCGCGGTAGGTGAGGAACACGGCGATGGACGCCATGACCACGAGGAGGAGGATGCCGGAACCCCGGGAGAGGCCGGCGAAGACCTTGTCACCCGCGCGGCCGGTCGAGCGGCCGCCCTCGGGCGCCGGCCGGGCCGGCGGTGTTTCGGTGGATATAGCCATGATCTTTCCGGTCTGTGTGGGGGAGTCGCGGTACGCGCGGCTCCCCTGGCGGCGGTGCACCGGAGGAGGCCCCCAGGCCCGGAGGGGTGTCCCGGGCCTGGGGAGAGCCTCTTAGTTGAGGCCGTTGACGGTCTCGCGGACCTTCGCGTTGATCTCGGCCGGGATCGGGGCGTAGCCGATCGCGGCGAGCGCCTTCTGGCCCTCGTCGGAGGCGGTGTAGCCCAGGAAGGACTTCACCGCGCCCAGGGTCTCGGCCTTGTTGCCCGTGTCGCAGACGATCTCGTACGTGACGAGGAGGAGCGGGTAGGCGCCCTCGGCCTTCGTCGCGTAGTCGAGGTCCAGCGCCAGGTCCTTGCCGGTGCCCTTGATCTTGGCGGCGGCGATGGCCTTGGAGGCGTTCTCCGAGTTGGCCGCGACCGGGGCGGAGGCACCGGTGTTGATCGCGACGGTCGGGATGGACTGCGAGGTGGCGTACGAGAGCTCGAAGTAGCCGATCGCGCCGTCGACCTGCTTCACCTGGGCGGCGAGGTCGGACGAGCCGCCCGCGGACTGGCCACCGGGGGCCGGCCACTTCTTCTCGGCCTCGTAGGGCCACTCGGTCTTGGCGGTCTTGCCGAGGTACTTGCCGAAGTTCTGCGTGGTGCCGGACTCACCGGAGCGGTGGAAGGCCTGGATGGCCTTCTTCGGGAGCTTGGCGTTCGGGTTCAGCTTGGCGATCGCCGGGTCGTCCCAGCTCTTGATCTTGTCGTTGAAGATCTTGGCGATCGTGGGGGCGTCCAGGACCAGGTCCTTGACGTCGGGGCCCAGGTTGTAGCCGATCGCGATCGGGCCGCCGACCATCGGGAGGTTGATGCCCTGGCCGGACTTGCAGATCTTCTTCGAGGCCTCGACCTCCTCCGGCTTCAGCGCGGAGTCGGAGCCCGCGAAGCCGACGCGGCCCTGGTTGAAGGCCACGATGCCCTCGCCGGACGAGGAGGCCTTGTAGTTGACCTGGGTCTCCTTGCAGGCCGCCAGGTAGTTCTTGACCCAGACGTCCATGGCGTTCTTCTGGGCGGAGGAGCCCGAGGCGAGCAGCTGGCCCTTGGCCCCGTCGCACTTGATGTTCGACGCGGCGTTCGTCTTGGTGTCGTTGCCGGTCCCGCCGCTGTTGTTGTCGGAACCACACGCCGTCAGGACCAGGGCGCCGGACACGGCGAGGGCACCGAGCGCGGTGGCGCGAAGCCCGTTCTTGCGCTGAAGCTTCACTTTCGGGTGTTCCTTCCAGTTGCCGCCCGAGTCCGTTTCACAGCTGACTTCATACGGCGGCGAGCGTCGGAGTGTGCGGTGCGGCGGGGTGCCGTTCACCGTGTAAGGCCGAAATTAGGCAGATCAGGTGAAGCCGTCGGCGTGCGATGGTGAACGGCCGGTGAACCGTGCCGTAAGCCGTGGTGCGCGGCCCGGGCGGCGGGTACGGACGACCACACGAACGCGGTGTGCGGTCACCCTGCGTGACGGTATCCGGTCGCCGGGGGGACGTCCGGGAGACACCCGGGGGTCAGGAGACGCGTACGGAGTTCAGGAAGGCGTCGATCAGGGTGCGGTCGCGGGGCTGGGTCAGCCGCAGCCGGGCCGCGTGCGGCGGCAGCCACAGGACCCGGTCCACCTCCGCGTTGGCGGCGAACGAGCCGCCGGTCGCCTCCGCGGCCCAGTAGGCGACCTCCTTGGGGCGCCCCTGGGCCACGTAGCGCGTGGTGGGCAGCCGCGGCCCCAGGTCGCAGGTGTGGCCGGTCTCCTCCAGGACCTCGCGGCGCGCGCAGTCCGGCAGCGACTCGGCGCGCTTGAGCTTGCCCTTGGGCAGCGACCAGTCGTCGTACTTGGGGCGGTGGACCAGACAGACCTCAAGACCGCCGTCCAGCGGGGAGCGCCGCCACAGCACGCACCCCGCCGCCAGCACCACCTGTGTCATCGCGTCGCCACCGCCGTCCTCGACCACGTCTCGACGAACGCCCGGCGCGCCGCCTCCACCTCGTGCCGCTGGTCGGCGTGCAGGATGCCCAGGGCGTACGCGGTCGCCGGGGCGATCCGGGGCGTGCGCGCCGCCGCGGCCGCCGCGGCCGCGGCCTCGGCCGCGTCCCGGTGCCGGTCCAGGGCGAGCCCGGCCTCGTACAGCACCGGGGCCGTCCCGCCGCCGCGCACCTCGCGGGCGTACCGGTGCAGCCGCAGCAGCAGCCGGGCCTGGTGCCAGGCCCCGTCCTGCGCCTCGCCGCCCACCGCGGGAGCCATCGGCAGCGTCGCCACCGCGTCGAGCAGCCGCCGCTCCACCCCTTCGGCGGCCGTGTGCAGCGCGTCGGCCTCCGGCGCGGGCGCCAGCGGCACCTCCGAGGCCAGCAGCGCGACCGCGTCGGCCACCGCGTGGAAGCGCGCGGAGCCCAGCGCCTGCAGGGCCGCCGAGTGCGCCCGGGTCCTGGCCAGGGTCAGCTGCCGCTCCAGGAGGGCGCCCGCGCGGGCCGCGCCCACGGTGAGCGAGCCCTCCGAGCGCGGGGCCGGGACGGTGGCGCCGGTGAGCCGGGCCAGCGCGTCGACCAGCCGGACCAGCCGCGACGTACAGGCGTGCTCCAGGGCCAGGGTGCCGGAGAGCCAGGCGAGCTCGGTGCGCAGGCCGTCGGCCCAGGCCGTGTCCAGCAGGGCCCGGTAGGTGTGCAGGGCCGCGCTGATGCGCCGGGCGGAGGAGCGCAGCGCGCGGGCCGCCTGCTCGGCGCCCGCGGTGTCGGCGCCGGCCTCCCGGTGCACCCGCAGGCTGCGCAGGAAGTCCCCGGCCCGGGCGTGCAGATAGGGGGAGAGCGGGTCCCGGACCGGGACCTGGCCGTCCGTGACCTGGCTGTCAGGGTTGAGCACGCCTGCGCCTCCGGGCGTCGATGAGCATCTCCTGTACGTGCCGCAGCGGCTGGCCCTCCGGGTCGGCCGAGTGCCGGGTCCAGCCGCCGTCCGGGCCGAGGTGCCAGGAGGCGGTGGAGTCGGACATGCCGGTCTCCAGGAGCCGGGTGAGGGCCGCGCGGTGGGCCGGGTCGGCGACCCGGACCAGGGCCTCGATGCGGCGGTCGAGGTTGCGGTGCATCATGTCGGCGCTGCCGAGCCAGACCTCGGGCTCGCCGCCGTTGCCGAAGGCGAAGACCCGGGAGTGCTCCAGGAAGCGGCCGAGCACCGAGCGGACCCGGACGTTCTCCGACAGTCCGGTGACGCCGGGGCGCACCGCGCAGATGCCGCGCACCCAGACGTCGACCGGGACGCCGGCCATCGAGGCCCGGTACAGGGCGTCGATGACGGCCTCGTCGACCATCGAGTTGACCTTGATCCGGACGTAGGCGGGCCGCCCGGCGCGGTGGTGGGCGACCTCCTTGTTGATCCGGGAGACCAGGCCGTCGCGCAGCGACTTGGGGGCGACGAGCAGGCGCCGGTAGGTCTCGCGGCGGGAGTAGCCGGAGAGCCGGTTGAAGAGGTCGGAGAGGTCCGCGCCGACCTGCGGGTCGGCGGTGAGCAGGCCGAGGTCCTCGTAGAGCCGGGCCGTCTTGGGGTGGTAGTTGCCGGTGCCGACGTGGCTGTAGCGGCGCAGGGTGTCGCCCTCCTGGCGCACCACCAGCGACAGCTTGCAGTGCGTCTTGAGGCCGACCAGGCCGTAGACGACGTGGCAGCCGGACTCCTCCAGCTTGCGGGCCCACTTGATGTTGGCCTGCTCGTCGAAGCGGGCCTTGATCTCGACGAGGACCAGGACCTGCTTGCCGGACTCGGCGGCGTCGATCAGCGCGTCCACTATCGGGGAGTCGCCCGAGGTGCGGTACAGCGTCTGCTTGATGGCCAGCACGTCCGGGTCGGCGGCGGCCTGCTCCAGGAAGGCCTGCACGGAGGTGGAGAAGGAGTCGTACGGGTGGTGCAGCAGCACGTCCCGCTCGCGCAGCGCCGCGAAGATGTCGGGCGCCGAGGCGGACTCGACCTCGGCCAGGTCGCGGTGGGTGCCGGCGACGAACTTGGGGAACTTCAGCTCGGGCCGGTCCAGGGCGGCGATGCCGAACAGGCCGGTGAGGTCGAGCGGTCCCGGCAGCGGGTAGACCTCGGCGTCGGAGACCTTCAGCTCGCGCACCAGCAGGTCCAGGACGTAGGGGTCGATGGACTCCTCGACCTCCAGGCGCACCGGGGGGCCGAAGCGGCGCCGGGTGAGCTCCTTCTCCAGGGCCTTGAGGAGGTTCTCGGCGTCGTCCTCCTCGACCTCCAGGTCCTCGTTGCGGGTGACCCGGAACATGTGGTGGGCCAGTACCTCCATGCCCGGGAACAGCTCCTCCAGGTGCGCGGCGATGACGTCCTCCAGCGGGACGTAGCGCTGCGGGGAGGCCTCCAGGAAGCGGGAGAGCAGCGGGGGCACCTTCACGCGGGCGAAGTGCCGGTGGCCGCTGACCGGATTGCGTACGACCACGGCCAGGTTCAGGGACAGGCCGGAGATGTACGGGAAGGGGTGGGCCGGGTCGACGGCGAGCGGGGTGAGGACCGGGAAGATCTGCTGGCGGAACAGGGTGAAGAGGCGGGCCTGCTCCTTCTCGGTGAGCTCGGGCCAGCGGATCAGGTGGACGCCCTCGTCGGCCAGGGCCGGGGCGACGTCCTGTTGGAAGCAGGCGGCGTGCCGGGCCATCAGCTCGCGCGAACGGGTCCAGATCAGCTCCAGGACCTCGCGGGGCTGCAGGCCGGAGGCGGAGCGGGTGGCGACGCCGGTGGCGATGCGGCGCTTGAGGCCGGCCACCCGCACCATGAAGAACTCGTCCAGGTTCGAGGCGAAGATGGCGAGGAAGTTAGCCCGTTCGAGGAGCGGGGTGGCCGGGTCCTCGGCGAGTTCGAGCACCCGCTCGTTGAAGGCGAGCCAGCTGCGCTCGCGGTCCAGGAAGCGGCCCTGCGGCAGTTCGGCGCCGCCGTCGGCACCCTCGTCGTACGCGTCCAGGTCGGCGTCGAGGTCGGGCTCCAGGTCGGACACGGTGGCGGCGACGGTGTGCGGGCGGTGCGCGGCTATGGAACCGACGGACGGCTGGACGTGCTGGACCGGGACCTCGGCGGGCTGCTGCTTCATGGACCCATTCTTCCGCGCGAGGGGGTTCTCGGGCGCGTCGGAGCGAGCCGGGACGTCGGGGTGCATTCGTCGAGCGTCGCAAGCGCGTCTGAATGGCCGGTAACGACGACATGACGTACCGGACACCGGGACGGGGAGCCGAGGGGTCGTGGCCCCCCGTTTCTTTGCGCCCGCGACGCCCCCCGGCGGGAGTCCTACGACTCGGCGCGGTACATCAGGTCGACCTCGTGGGTGCGGAAGCCCAGGCGTTCGTACACCTTCACCGCCGCCACGTTGTCCGCGTCCACGTACAGCATCGCCGTCGGCAGCCCCTGGGCGGCCAGGTGGCGCAGGCCGATCGCGGTGAGGGCCTTGCCGAGGCCGCCGCCCTGGGCGGCCGGGTCGACGCCGACCACGTACACCTCGCCGAGCCGCTCCTCGGCGTGCGTCTTCGTCCAGTGGAAGCCCGCGAGGCGCCCGTCGCGCTCGGCCAGGAAGAAGCCCTTGGGGTCGAACCACGGCTCGGCCTTGCGGTCGTCCAGGTCGCGCTGGGTGAGCGAGCCCTGCTCGGGGTGGTGGGCGAAGGCGGCGGCGTTGGCGGCGAGCCAGGCCGCGTCGTCCCGGCCGGGCACGAAGGTGCGTACGGTGACGCCCTCGGGGAGCGTGGGCTCGGGCACGTCGAGCGGGGCCAACGGGCGCCGCATCTGGCGCAGTTCGCGGAACAGGGTGAGCCCGAGGACCTGGGCCAGGTGCCGGGCGGCGGGCTTGCCGCCGTGGGCCCAGGCCCGCAGCCGCTTGCCGCTCCCGTCGAGCAGGGCGGTGCCCAGCGCGCGCCCGTGGCCGCGGCCGCGGTGGTCGGGGTGCACGACCAGCTCGGCGGCCGGGGCCTCCACCGGGTCGGTGTCCTCCAGCTGGGCGTAGCCGACGAGTTCGCCGGAGACGTCGAGCAGCAGGTGGCGCACGCCCTCGCGGCGCCCGCCGCGCAGCTGCAGGCGGCCCTGCTCGGAGACGGCCTGGACGCCGTCGGCGCGGGCGGCCGCGGCGAGCAGGGCGAGCACCTCGGCGGCCTGTTCGGGGCCGAGCTCGTCGAGGGTGCGGATCTGGCGGCCGGGTTCGGGGGCGGCGGAGTCAGTCATGGCTCCGAGGGTACGGCGCCGGGAAGGGGAGCAGATCGGGGTGAAGGGCGCATAGGGGGCGTACGTAGGGCGCCGAAGGGGGCCAAAGCCCCCGTCCGCAACCAGCTCGTAACCCGAACCCCCTGTCGAGCTACGCGCGTTGACCCTAGGCTGCGCGCAGACCGAATGACCCTAGGGTCACGCTGGACTCATCGAAGGCACAAAGGGGACAGATGTCAGCGACACCGCCCAGGAACCGTGCGGCCCGCCGCATACTCGCCGCAGCCGCCGGACTGACCACGGTCGGCGCCCTCGTGGCGGCGTTGCCGTCCGCGGCCGGCGCCCACGACCGCGGCCACGGGCACAAGCCCGGGCGCACGGTCGACGTGCAACTGCTCTCCTTCAACGACCTGCACGGCAACCTGGAGGCCCCGCAGGGCTCCTCCGGCACCGTGACCGAGCGGCAGCCCGACGGCACCACCAAGACGGTGCCCGCGGGCGGCGTCGAGTACCTGGCCACCCACCTGCGCGCGGCGCGCGAGGGGCAGGAGTACTCGGTGACCGCCGCGGCCGGCGACATGATCGGCGCCTCCCCGCTGATGTCCGGCCTGTTCCACGACGAGCCCACCATCGAGGCGCTCAACAAGCTGGACCTCGACGTCACGAGCGTGGGCAACCACGAGTTCGACGAGGGCCGCGCCGAGCTGCTGCGCATGCAGGACGGCGGCTGCCACCCGACGGCCGGCTGCTTCGAGAAGAAGGACAACGGCAAGCCCAAGAAGTTCAAGGGCGCCGACTTCCCGTACCTGGCGGCGAACGTCACGGACGAGAAGAGCGGCCGGCCGGTCCTCGCCCCGTACTGGGTGTGGAAGCACAAGGGCGTCAAGGTCGGCTTCATCGGCGTGACCCTGAAGGGCACCCCGAACGTGGTGACCGCCGAGGGCGTCAAGGGCCTGAAGTTCGGCGACGAGGCCGAGACGATCAACAAGTACGCCAAGGTGCTGGAGCGCCAGGGCGTGAAGTCGATCGTGGCGCTGGTGCACGAGGGCGGCGCCCCGGCGTCCGGCTCGTACAACTACGACTGCGACAGCCCGGGCCCCGGCGACGGCATCTCCGGCCCGATCGTGGACATCGCCAAGAAGGTGTCCCCGCAGGTCGACGCGCTGGTCACGGGCCACACCCACCAGGCGTACGCGTGCACCATCCCGGACCCGGCGGGCAAGCCGCGCATGGTGACCTCGGCGGCCTCCTTCGGGCGGCTGTTCACGGACACCACGCTGACCTACGACCGCCGCACCGACGACATCGTCCGCACCTCGGTGCGCTCGATGAACCACGTGGTCGACCGCACCGTGCCCAAGGCCGCGGACATGACGGCGCTGATCAACCGCTGGAACACGCTGGCCGCCCCGGTGGCGAGCCGCCCGCAGGGCTTCATCTCGGCGGACATCAACGGCCGCGGCTCCAACGCCCCGGAGAAGCCGCTGGGCGACCTGATCGCCGACGCGCAGCTGGCGGGGCTCGCCCCGGCGGACAAGGGCGGCGCGCAGATCGCGTTCATGAACCCGGGCGGCATCCGCTCGGACCTGGCGTACAAGGCGTCGGGCAGTGAGGGCGACGGCGTCGTGACGTACGGCGAGGCGTTCACCGTGCAGCCGTTCACCAACATGATGAACGTGGTCGACCTGACCGGCGCGCAGGTCGTCGAGGCGCTCAAGCAGCAGGTGAGCGGGTCCAACCAGGCCTCGCCGAAGATCCTGCAGGTCTCCAAGGGCCTGACCTACACGCTGGACCTGACCAAGACCGGCGCGGCCCGGATCGACGTGGCCTCGGTGAAGCTCAACGGCGAGGCGCTGGACCCGGCCAGGACCTACCGGGTCGCGATGAACGAGTTCCTCGCGGGCGGCGGCGACGGCTTCGCGGCGCTGGGCCAGGGCAAGAACAAGCTGGTCGGCGCCTCCGACCTGGACGTGTTCAACGCCTACCTGGCGGCCAACTCCTCGGCCACCGCCCCGCTGGCCCCGCCGGCGGCGGACCGCATCACCGTGGTCCAGTAGCGGTCGTCCCGCAGCGGTCCTCTTCGTAGGACCCGGGTGACATCGGGGGCGCCGGGCCCAAGGGCCCGGCGCCCCTCGCGCGTCGCCCGTACGCACCCTTCCGCATTGGCATGCACCCGCCATAACCTGCGCGCATGGAGCGACGCAGATTTCTCGTCGGGGCCCTCGCGGCCTCCGGGGCGGTCGTGCTCGGCGCGAGCCCCAGCCGGGCGCGGACCCTCACCACCCAGGACTGGATGGCGGCCAGACCCGACGCCACCGCCCTGCGCGACCTCACCATCCCCGGCAGCCACGACTCCGGCGCCCGCTTCGGCGGGCCCTGGACCGAGTGCCAGAACACCACCATCGCCGCGCAACTCGCCTCCGGCATCCGCTTCCTGGACGTCCGCTGCCGGGTCACCGGCGAGTCCTTCGCCATCCACCACGGCGCGTACTACCAGAACATGATGTTCGGGGACGTGCTCATCGCCTGCCGGGACTTCCTCGCCGCCCACCCCTCCGAGACCGTCCTGATGCGGGTCAAGCAGGAGTACTCCGAGGAGTCCGACGCGGTCTTCCGGCGGATCTTCGACAACTACCTGGACGTACGCGGCTGGCGCTCCCTCTTCCGCATCGGCGACGGGCTGCCCGCCCTCGGCGAGGCGCGCGGCCGGGTCGTCCTGCTCGCCGACAACGCGGGCCTGCCAGGCGTGCGCTGGGCCGACGGCGGCCTCTTCGACGTCCAGGACGACTACATGGCCGAGCCCGGTGCCAAGTACCCCGAGGTCGAGGCGCAGTTCCGCAAGGCCGCCACCCAGCGCGGCAAGCTGTACGTCAACTTCGTCTCCACCGCCGCGCTGCTGCCGCCGCGCTGGAACTCCGACCGCCTCAACCCGAAGGTGCACGCCTTCCTCGACGGCGCGGGGTCCGGCTACCGGGGCCTGGGCATCGTCCCGCTGGACTTCCCGAACACCCGCTCAGGCCTGGTGGAGTCGCTCATCCGGCACAACTGACAGCTCCGGCGGCGGCGTCGGCGCACCCGGCAGCCGGATCACGGCCCGGGTGCCGCCGCCCTCCGCCGCGGTGAGCGCCACCTCGCCGCCCGCCTGGCGCACCGTGCGCGCCACGATCGACAGGCCCAGGCCCGAGCCGGGCAGCGAGCGGGCCGACGGAGAGCGCCAGAACCGGTCGAAGACGTGCGGCAGCTCCTCCGGCGCGATCCCGGGCCCGTGGTCCCGTACGGTCAACCGGCCCAGGGAGAGCGCGACTTCGACGGTGCCGCGCGGCGGGGAGAACTTCACCGCGTTGTCCAGCACGTTCACCACCGCCCGCTCCAGCGCCGCCTGCTCGCCCCGTACGTACCAGGGCGCCAGGTCCGCCGTGATCGTCAGCTCGGGGCCGCGCAGCCTGGCCCGCTCCAGGGCGGCCCGGGTGATGTCGTGCAGGCCCACCACCTCCAGCGGGCCCGGCGCCACCGCCTCCGGGCGGGACAGCTCCTGGAGGTCGCCGATCAGCGAGGCCAGCTCCGTCATCTGCGCCTTCACCGACGCCATCAGCGCCCTGCGGTCGTCGGGCGGGATCGCGCGCCCGGTCTCCTCGCTGCGGGCGAGCAGCTCGATGTTCGTGCGCAGCGAGGTCAGCGGGGTGCGCAGCTCGTGCCCCGCGTCCGCGATCAGCTGCGCCTGCCGGTCGCGCGAGGAGGCCAGCGCGGCGGTCATGGCGTTGAACGAGCGGGAGAGCCGGGCGATCTCGTCCTCGCCCTCGACCGGGATGCGCACGGTGAGGTCCTCGGTGCGGGCCACGTGCTCCACGGCCCCGGCCAGCCGGTCCACCGGCTTCAGCCCGGCCCGCGCCACCCAGAGCCCGGCCGCGCCGGCACCGAGCACGCCGACGCCCGCGAGCACGGTGAGCAGCAGGGCCAGCCGGTTCATCGTGGCGTCGATCTCGGTCAGCGGACGGGACAGGCTCACCGCGACGAGCTGGCCCTGGGGCGTGCGCTGGAGCACGGTGTGCACGCGGACGGGGGCACCGGTGTCGGTGACGCTGTCGTGCAGGCTGTCGTCGAGCTCGCCGTTGAGGACCTGGACGTCCTCGGGCTCGACCCGGACGCCGAAGGAGTCCTGGGCGACGCAGCGCTGCCCGTCGCCCACGACGAGCTGGGAGTAGGCGAAGCCGGCCCGCGGCGGGGGCGGCGGGGAGGGGTTGCACTGCCGCGCCATGTCGTTCAGGGCCGCCGTCGAGACCATCGAGTTCTTCAGCGAGTTGTCCAGCTCGTCCTTCAGCTGCGCCCTGGTGACGAACCAGCACGTCACGGCCACGGCCGCCACGGCCACCGCCACCGCCACCGCCGTCAGCAGCGCCAGGCGCGAGCGCAGCGGCAGGGCGTGGAAGCGGCGGATCACCCCTCACCGCCGGGGCGCAGGACGTACCCGACGCCGCGCACGGTGTGCACCAGGCGCGGCTCGCCACCGCCCTCGGTCTTGCGCCGCAGGTACATCACGTACACGTCCAGGGAGTTAGAGGAGGGCTCGAAGTCGAAGCCCCAGACGGACTTCAGGATCTGCTCGCGGGTGAGTACCTGGCGCGGGTGCGACAGGAACATCTCCAGGAGCGTGAACTCGGTGCGGGTCAGCTCCACCCGGCGCCCGTCCCGGGTCACCTCGCGGGTCGCCAGGTCCATCCGCAGGTCCTCGAAGGAGAGCACGTCGCCCTCCTCGGCCTCCTGCGGGCCGCTCGCGTACGCGCTGCGCCGCAGCAGGGCCCGGACCCGGGCGAACAGCTCGTCCAGCTCGAACGGCTTGACCAGGTAGTCGTCGGCGCCCGCGTCGAGCCCGGTGACCCGGTCGCCCACGGTGTCGCGGGCGGTGAGCATCAGGATCGGCACGGTCGAGCCGGCGGCCCGCACCCGGCGGGCCGCGGTCAGCCCGTCCATCCGCGGCATCTGGATGTCGAGGACGATCAGGTCGGGCGCGTACGCCTCGGCCTTGGCCAGGGCGTCGAGTCCGTCCACGGCCACCTCGGTGCCGTACCCCTCGAAGGCGAGGCTGCGCTGGAGCGCCTCGCGCACGGCGGGCTCGTCGTCCACGATGAGGATGCGTTCGCCTGCGTTCATGCCCTCAGCCTCGCACGCCGTCCCCGGGTCCCCCGGTCCCCGCTCCTCAGGAGTTGCCGCCGCCACCGCTGCCGCCCGAGCGCAGGCTGTCCAGGTCGGCCTTGACCGTGTTGATCGGGATGGCGAAGCCGAGGCCGACGCTGCCCGCGCCGGAGCCGCTGCCCGCGCCCGAGCTGGGCGAGTACATCGCGGAGTTGATGCCGACGATGTTGCCGTTCATGTCGATGAGCGCGCCGCCGGAGTTGCCCGGGTTGAGCGAGGCGTCGGTCTGCAGCGCCTTGTAGGTGGTCTTGGAGTCGCCGGTGTCGCCGTTGAACTGCTGGCCGCCGAACTCGAACGGCCACTCCTGGCGCCCGCGCGGGTCCTGCTGCTGGCCGTCGCCGCTGCCGCCCTGGTCCTTGGCGACGGTCACGTCGCGGTCCTTGGCGGAGATGATGCCGCTGGTGACGGTGCCGGTCAGGCCCTCGGGGGAGCCGATGGCCACCACCTGGTCGCCCACCTGGACCTTGTCGGAGTCGCCGAGCGAGGCCGCCTTGAGGCCGCTGGCGCCCTGGAGCTTGATCAGCGCCAGGTCCTTGTCGGGGTCGGTGCCGACCACCTTGGCGTCGTAGGTCTTGCCGTCGCTGGTGCGCACCTTGATCTGGGAGGCGCCGGAGACGACGTGGTTGTTGGTGATGATCTCGCCGTCGCCGGTGATGATCACGCCGGAGCCGGTGGACTTGCCGGAGCCGGAGGTGGCGTTGATCTCGACGATCGAGGGGGAGACGCCCCGCGCGATCCCGGTGACCGTGCCCTTGTCGGACTGGGAGATGCCGGTGCCGCTCACGCCGCCCGCCGAGGAGCCGTCGTTCTTGCCGGTCAGCTCGGTGACGAGCGCGGAGGCGCCGCCGCCGACGACCGCGGCCGCGATCGCGACCGCCGCGAGCAGGGCGACCGGGCGCTTGGCGCGCCGCCGGTCGGGGGCCGGGGCGGGGGCCGCGGGCAGGGTGGCCGTCGCGGGGACCTGGTGCCCGGAGGGCCAGACGGTGGTGCCGGGGCCCGCCGCGTAGGGCTGCGCGGGCTCGTAGGGGGGCGGCGGCGGGTAGCTGCCGCCGGGGGCCGTGGCGGGGGCGCCGTGCTCCCCGTGGCCGTCCTGGCCGTTGCCGTACCCCTGGCCGCCGTGTCCCTGGCCCTGACCCTGGTTGTCGCCGCCGCCGCGGTAGTAGTCCGTCATGGGTACGACTCTGTGCGCCGTACATGAGAGCCGTCTGAGTACGTGGTGAGAAGCCCGGCAGAACCGCGTATGCCCGATGTAAGGGCGCCCGCGGGGAGGGTCAGCCGCAGCCGCAGGAGCGGCGCACGATCAGCGCCGAGGGGAAGAGCCGCACCCGCTCGCGGCGCGACCCGGCCACCCGCAGCCCGTCGTCGAGCACCAGGTCCACGGCCGCGCGGGCCATCGCCGGGCGGTCGGAGGCGATCGTGGTGAGCGGCGGGTCGGTCAGCGCCGCCTCCTTCACGTCGTCGAAGCCGGCCACGGCCAGCTCGCCCGGCACGTCGATGCGCAGCTCGCGGGCGGCCCGCAGCACGCCGATGGCCTGGTCGTCGGTGGCGCAGAAGATGGCCGGCGGCCGGTCGGGCCCGGCCAGCAGCTCCAGGGCGACCCGGTAGGCGTCGTAGCGGTTGTACGGGGCCTCGATGAGCCGGCCCTCCACCGAGCGCCCGGACTCCAGCATGGCCCGGCGCCAGCCCTCGACGTGGTCGGCGACCGGGTCGCCGACGGACGGGGTGTTCTCCACCCCGCCGATGCACGCCACGTACGCGTGCCCGTGCTCCAGGAGGTGGCGGGTGGCGAGCTGGGCGCCGCCGATGTCGTCGGTGACGACCGCGACGTCGTCCATCGCCTCGGGCCGCTCGTGCAGCAGCACCACCCGGGCGTCCCAGGCCTCGATCTCGCTCGCGGCCTGCTCGCTCATGCCCTGGCTGACCAGGATCAGGCCGGAGACCCGCATCCCGAGGAAGGCCCGCAGGTAGTGGACCTCGCGCTCGGTGCGGTAGTCGGAGTTGCCGACCAGGACCATCTTCCCGCGCTCGGCGGCGGCCTGTTCGACGGCGTGCGCCATCTCGGCGAAGAAGGGCTGGCGGGCGTCGGGGACGATCATGCCTATGAGGTCCGTGCGCCGCGAGGCCATGGCCTGGGCGACCCGGTCCGGCCGGTAGCCGAGCTCCTTGATCGCGGCGAGGACACGCTCGCGCGTGGCCGGGGCGACCGGCCGGGGTCCGTTGTTGATGACGTAGCTCACGACGGCGGTGGAAGTACCCGCAAGTCGCGCCACGTCATCCCGCGTCACCTTGGCCACGCGCGGCAGTCTACGCGGGGTGACCTACCGGGTGGCAGGTCGTACCGCGGCTTCTTCCGGCTGCTCGGGGGGCCCGGCGGCGTCCTCCGTCCGGGTGGCCGCGGCCTCGGCCGCCCGCTCGGCCTTCTCCGGCACCACGAAGCGGTAGCCGACGTTGCGGACGGTCCCGATCAGAGACTCGTGCTCGGGGCCGAGCTTGGCCCGCAGCCGCCGTACGTGCACGTCGACGGTGCGGGTGCCGCCGAAGTAGTCGTAGCCCCAGACCTCCTGCAGCAGCTGGGCGCGGGTGAAGACCCGGCCCGGGTGCTGCGCGAGGTACTTGAGCAGCTCGAACTCCTTGAAGGTCAGGTCCAGGACCCGGCCCTTCAGCTTGGCGCTGTACGTCGCCTCGTCCACCGACAGGTCGCCGTTGCGGATCTCCATGGGGGAGTCGTCGGCGCCCAGCTGCTGGCGGCCCAGCGCGAGCCGCAGCCGCGCCTCGACCTCGGCCGGTCCCGCGGTGTCCAGGAGCACGTCGTCGATGCCCCAGTCGGCGGTGACGGCCGCCAGGCCGCCCTCGGTGACCACGAGCACCAGCGGACAGCCGGGGCCGGTGGAGCGCAGCAGCTGGCACAGGCTGCGCACCTGCGGCAGGTCGCGGCGCCCGTCGACCAGGATCACGTCGGCGCCCGGGGTGTCCACCAGGGCGGGGCCCTCGGCGGGTGCCACCCGCACGCTGTGGAGCAGCAGTCCGAGGGCGGGGAGCACCTCCGTGGACGGCTGGAGGGCGTTGGTCAGGAGCAGCAGGGAGCTCATCCCCGACCACCCGCCTCGGTCGTACGGATCTCGTGCACGGTTCGCTCGCCCATAACGTCGGTTCCTCCTCGGTCCCTGCGAGGACGTTTGCGGCACTGCTTCGTACTGCTGTCGTACTTCTCGCTCTCTCGCGCCCTTGAGAGCGTTCGGTAACCCGGTCGTAACAACGGCCGGGAAACACAAAAGGACCCGGGGGCTGCTTCGCCCGGATCCTTCGCCCGCCAGAATAGCCCACATGAGTTCCGCGTCAGAGGGCCGATTTCACACTGCGGATGTTTCCTGGATCACTTCCGGTCCTCGGCGAGCCACCCTGCGCACGTCCGACGGCATCCCCGTGGAGGCCCGCTACGAGCCCTGCGAGCAGGGGCCCGCGGAGACGGCGGTCGTCGTCGCGCACGGCTTCACCGGCTCCCTCGACCGCCCCGCCGTGCGCCGCGCCGCCAGGGCGTTCGCCCAGCGTGCGGCGGTCGTCACGTTCTCCTTCCGGGGCCACGGGCGCTCCGGCGGGCGCTCCACGGTCGGCGACCGCGAGGTGCTCGACCTGGCCGCCGCCGTCGCCTGGGCGCGCGAGCTGGGCCACCCCCGGGTGGTGACCGTCGGCTTCTCGATGGGCGGCTCGGTGGTGCTGCGGCACGCGGCGTCGCACGAGGGGCGCACGGAAGCGCGCACCGACGCGGTGGCCGCGGTCAGCGCGCCCGCCCGCTGGTACTACCGGGGGACCGCCCCGATGCGGCGGCTGCACTGGGTGGTGACCCGACCGGTGGGGCGCCTGGTGGGCCGCTACGGCTTCGGCACCCGCATCCACGACCGCGACTGGGACCCGGTGCCGCTGTCGCCGGTGGAGTCGGTGCCGCTGATCGCGCCGACGCCGCTGCTCGTGGTGCACGGCGACCGCGACCCGTACTTCCCGCTGGACCACCCGCGCTCGCTCGCCGCCGCCGGTCCGTGCGAGCTGTGGCTGGAGGCGGGCATGGGGCACGCGGAGAACGCCGCGGACGACGCACTGCTGGCCCGGCTGACGGCCTGGCTGGTGCCCGGATAGCCCATCATGGAGGGCGGCGCGCACACGAACGAGAGGAGTGCCGCTATGGCAGCGGGGACCATCCGCTACTGGGCCGCGGCCAAGGCCGCCGCCGGGACCGCCGAGGAACCGTACGCGGCGGACACGCTGGCCGACGCCCTGGAGGCGGCCCGGGCCGCGCACCCGGGCGAGCTGGTGCGGGTACTGCTGCGGTGCTCCTTCCTGGTGGACGGCAACCCCGTGGGTACCCGGGCGCATGAGACGGTACGGCTGGCCGAGGGCGGCACGGTCGAGGTGCTCCCGCCGTTCGCAGGAGGGTGACCCGCACAGCATGAGCGACGACCAGCAGTACCCGTACGACCCGTACGCCACGCAGACCTGGCAGGGGCAGACCTGGGACACCCAGTACCAGCCCCCGGTGCCCGAGGCCGACGCCGAGCGGACGGCCTACCTGCCGCCGCAGAACTCCGGCGCCCAGCCGCTGCCGCCCGAGCAGCCCCACGACCCGTACGCGGCCCAGGACGGCCGGTCCTACGGGCAGCAGGCCACCGGTGAGCAGCCCTACGGGTCCTACGGCGGGCAGCAGCCCTCCTACGGGGGCGCGCAGCCGGGGACGGACGGTTCGTACGGGTACGGGCAGCAGGCCGCCGGCTACGCCGAGCCCTACCACCAGGACCCGTACGCGGCCCCGGCCCCCGAGGCGTACGCGCCCGCCGAGCCGACCCCGTACGCCCAGGCCGCCGCCGACGCCGCGCCCTACGGCGCCCCCGTGACCACCGGCCACGCCCGGGTCACCGACGCCCAGCGCGCCCGCGCCGAGGGCCGCTCGCCGATCATCGACCCCGGCCTCAGGCCCGCCGCGCTCACCGCGGTCCTCGGGCTGCTGCTCGCGGGCGGCGCGGCACTCGGGCAGTACGCGCTGCTGGTGCCGCTGGTGCTGCTCCAGGCGGTCACCGCGGCCGGCTGGTTCCGGCTCAACGGTATGTGGCCGGCCCGTCAGGGCATCGCGCTGGCCTTCGCGGGCGGCCTGACCGCCGACATCGCGCTGCTCGCGGCCGGGCGGGCGAACGCGCCCGCCGCGATCCTGGGCACCCTCGGCGTGTGGGTGCTGCTGTCGCTGGTGCTCCAGATGCGCTCGCACGCCGAGCCGGACGAGCGGATGTACGGGCTGATGGCGACGGTCACCTCGGCCGCGCTGGCCGTGGTGGCCACCGGCTGGCTCGCCGCCGACCCGGACGCGGTCGTGGTGGGCGCGCTGGGCGTCGCCGCGGCGACCGTGGCCCGCGCCCTGCCGCTGCCGGGCGTCGCCTCCGTGGCCGTCGCGCTGCTGGCGGGCGCCGGCGCGGGCATCGCCGCGGGCGGGGCGACCGGCCTGGGCGCCTCGGGGGCGCTGCTCGGCGCGGCGGCCGGCGGCTGCGCGCTGATCGGGCTGCGGGTGGCCGCCTACGACTACCCGTCGAAGTTCGTGCACATGACCGCGGGCGTCGCGCTGCCGCTGGCGGCGGCGGCCCCGGCGGCCTACCTGCTGGGCCGCGCGCTCGTCTGAGAGGTGCGCCGGGGTGCCCTTCCGGGGCACCCCGCCGCGCCCGCGCCCGGGCCGTGGTGGAACCATCGGCTCCCCCCGCACGTCGATCAGTGGAGTCGGGGGTAGACGTACTGGCGTACGACCGGCGTACGGCCGGCGCACGAAAGGGCTGGGGGACACCGGGCAATGCGCGCACTTCGAACTCTTCTGATCCTCGCGGTCGTCCTGGGCGGCATATTCGTCCTGGTCGACCGGCTCGCCGTGAACTACGCGGAGTCCGAGGCGGCCGACCGGATCCGGCTGTCCCAGGGCACCGTGGGCTCCAAGGAGGTCTCCATCGGGGGCTTCCCGTTCCTGACCCAGGTGCTGGGCAAGGAGCTGGACGAGGTCGACGTGAAGCTCACCGACCTCCAGGCCACCGCCGGGAACCGCCCGGTGCGCATCACCGAGATGAACGCGGCCCTGCGCGACGTGAAGATCGGCGGCAACTTCTCCAGCGCCGTGGCCGCCACCGCCACCGGCACCGCCCGGATCTCCTACGCCGACCTCTCCCGCGCCGCCGAGGAGAACATCACGGTGGCCTACGGCGGCAGCAACAAGGTGAAGGTCACCGGCTCGGTGACCGTCCTGGGCCGCTCGCTGACCCGCAGCGTCGTCTCCTCGGTCTCCCTGGTGGACGGCAGCACCATCCGGGTCCATGCCGACGAGGTGCCCGGCGAGGGCATTCCCGGCCTGGAGGACCTGGTCCGCAAGCGCACCGACTTCGACCGCCGCATCGGCGGGCTGCCCTCCGGCCTCAAGCTCACCAAGGTGGAGCCCAAGCCGGACGGGGTGGAGATCACGGTCACCGGATCGAACGTCGTACTGGCGGGCTGACCAGGACTGACCCGGGCCGACCTGGGCCGGTCCGGAGGCGGCGGGCGCGGGGAAGCGGCCCGTCTCAGCATGTGGCCCGGAGGCGTCCGCTCCGTAGATGGGCGGCGTCCACCGGGCGTCAGCGGGGCCCCGGGGCGACCCCCGGGGCCCTTGTGCGTCCCGCATGTCGGACGATCGCGTCTCATGATGCGACACACCGGTGACATGGCCGCCCGTCCGTCCCTACGATCGGACGCATGAAGCGACAGGCGGATCTCACGAAGCGGCGGGCAGTGGACCTGTGCCGCGTCGCCGCCATGCTCTGTCGCACCGTCTGAGCGGGCCCTTCGCGACCCGCGTTCTCAAGGCCCCGGACCCCTAGCCACGCCCGGCATCCCAAGGGCCGCTCCCGTGTACGTACGCCGTGCCGTGCCGCAGGCGTATCCGCACCACAAGCCCCGCACTGCCCCGGAGGAGAATCAGCATGAGCCGCAGCGACGTCCTGGTAGACGCCGACTGGGTCGAGGCGCACCTCGAGGACCCCAAGGTCGCCGTCGTCGAGGTGGACGAGGACACCTCGGCGTACGACAAGAACCACATCAAGAACGCGATCCGCATCGACTGGACCAAGGACCTCCAGGACCCGGTGCGCCGCGACTTCATCGACCAGGAGGGCTTCGAGAAGCTCCTCTCCGCCAAGGGCATCGCCAACGACACCACGGTCGTGCTCTACGGCGGCAACAACAACTGGTTCGCCTCCTACGCCTTCTGGTACTTCAAGCTCTACGGCCACCAGGACGTCAAGCTCCTCGACGGCGGCCGCAAGAAGTGGGAGCTGGACTCCCGCGACCTGGTCGACGGCTCCCAGGTGCCCGAGCGCGCGGCCACGGACTACAAGGCCCAGCCGCAGGACAGCTCCATCCGCGCCTTCCGCGACGACGTCGTGAACGCGATCGGCACCCAGAACCTGGTCGACGTGCGCTCGCCCGACGAGTTCAGCGGCAAGCTGCTCGCCCCGGCGCACCTGCCGCAGGAGCAGTCGCAGCGCCCCGGCCACGTGCCCAGCGCCCGCAACATCCCGTGGTCGAAGAACGCCAACGACGACGGCACCTTCAAGTCGGACGACGAGCTGCGCGCCCTCTACGCCGACGAGCAGGTCGACCTGGCGAAGGACACCATCGCGTACTGCCGCATCGGCGAGCGCTCCGCGCTGACCTGGTTCGTGCTGCACGAGCTGCTGGGCGTGGAGAACGTCAAGAACTACGACGGCTCGTGGACCGAGTACGGCTCCCTGGTCGGCGTGCCGATCGAGCTCGGCGCCAACAAGTAACCCCTTCACCTCTGACACCCAAGGAGTACGACATGTGCGGAGCGAAGGCCGGCGGCCCCGACGCCTCGACGATCAAGCCCGGTGAGACCACCATCCAGGGCCAGGTGACCCGCGACGGCGAGCCCGTCACCGGTTACGTGCGCCTGCTCGACTCGACCGGTGAGTTCACCGCCGAGGTCCCGACCTCGGCCACCGGCCAGTTCCGCTTCTACGCGGCCGAGGGCACCTGGACCGTCCGCGCGCTGGTGCCGGGCGGCACCGCCGACCGCACGGTCGTGGCGCAGCAGGGCGGCCTCGCCGAGGTGGCCATCGCGGTCTGAGCGACCGCGCACGCGAACGGGCCGGAGGGCCGCACCCCAGGGGTTGGACGCCACTGGATCGGGGTGCGGCCCTCCGGTCGTACGCTGGAGGCATGTACGCGCGACGACGTCACGCCTACTTCCTGCTGATGGGGACGTGCCTGGCGCTCTTCGTCTCCGCCTGGGCCTTCGTGCGCCTGTGGTCGGTGCCCGTCGCCGTGGGCATGTGCGTGGTGGCCATGGTCATCCCGCCGCTCGCCGCGATGGTGGCCAACCGCAAGGGGCCGGAGGACCGCTGGTGGGACGATCCCCCGGACGGCCCCGGCGGCGGGAAGCGGAACGGGAACGAGCGGCGGCGCGGTCAGTAGACCAGGGCCTGGACGCCCTCGGCCATGACCTCGCTGACGAACACCTGGGCGCCCGCGATCCGGGCGCCCCCGACCAGGTCGCCCTCCGTCACGCCCCGGCGCGCGGCGCACTGCGTGCACACGGTCAGCGTCCCGCCGGCCAGCACCGAGTCGATCAGCTCCGGCAGCGGCGCCGCGTGCGGCAGCTCGAACTCCGCCGCCCGTCCCGGCAGCGCGAACCAGGTGGCCTCGCCCGTCAGCCAGAGGGAGACCTCCACGCCGCTGGCCACGGCCACGGCGGCGACCGTGAAGGCCTGGGAGCAGCGCTCCGGGGCGTCGGCTCCGGCGGTCACCTTGATCACGAGCTTCTTCGACATGGTCGGCATGGCCCGAACAGTAGCCGCCTGGCGGAACCTCACGGAGTGGGGTGGCGGACCACCCATTAGGCTGGGGACCGGCCATCAGCCCACCCGCTCATCCGAGGAGCACGCCGTGCTTGAGGCAGTCTTCACTTCCCTGCTGGTCCTGGTCTGCGTCGGCGTCGCCGCCTTCTCCGTCCTGACCGTGAAGAAGCTGTACCAGGGTCAGCGCTAACACTTCCACGAGAGATCGCCAGAGCTGCTCATGATCCAGATCCCGTCCGACCTGAACCCGGACCTCGTCCCCCTCGCGTTCCTCCTCGGCACCTGGGAGGGCGCGGGCGTCTCCGACTTCCCGGGCGCCGAGAAGTGCAACTTCGGCCAGTCCGTCACCTTCAGCCACGACGGCCGGGACTTCCTCGAGTACCACTCGCACTCCTGGGTCCTCGACGCCGAGGGCAACAAGGTGAAGCCGCTGGAGAGCGAGAGCGGCTACTGGCGCGTCGACAAGGACCGCAAGGTCGAGGTCGTCATGGTCCGCGACCAGGGCGTCGTGGAGGTCTGGTACGGCGAGCTGGCCGCCCAGAAGCCGCAGATCGACCTGGTCACCGACGCCGTGGCGCGCACCGCGGCCTCCGGCCCGTACAGCGGCGGCAAGCGCCTGTACGGGTACGTGAACAGCGACCTGATGTGGGTGGGCGAGAAGTCCACGCCGGACGTCGAGCTGCGCCCCTACATGTCGGCGCACCTGAAGAAGGTCGTCACGCCCGAGGAGGTCGAGGCCATGGCCAAGAGCCTGGGCGACCTCCCCGACGACGGCATCGCCTTCTTCAAGTAGGACGCCCGGTCCGTGCCCGCCGCGCCGCCCTACACTGGGCGGTGTGGTGAGCACCGACTGGAAGAGCGATCTGCGGCAGCGCGGCTACCGGCTGACGCCCCAGCGACAGCTCGTGCTGGAGGCCGTGGACACCCTCGAACACGCGACGCCCGACGACATCCTGAGCGAAGTGCGCAGGACCGCCTCCGGCGTGAACATCTCCACCGTCTACCGGACCCTGGAGCTCCTGGAGGAGCTGGGCCTGGTCAGCCACGCCCACCTCGGGCACGGCGCCCCGACCTACCACCTGGCCGACCGGCACCACCACCTGCACCTGGTGTGCCGGGACTGCACGGACGTGATCGAGGCGGACGTGGAGGTGGCCGCGGAGTTCACCGGCAAGCTGCGCGAGGCCTTCGGCTTCGACACCGACCTCAAGCACTTCGCGATCTTCGGCCGGTGCGGGAAATGCGCCGGTCGGGACGGGGACGCCGAGTCGTAGGCTGGGGCTCATGAAGAGCCCTTTGCTGTCCCTGCCCGGCGCCGTCCCCGCCGAAGGCCGTGACGAAGGCGTCGCCGCGCACTACGGCGACCTGTTCCGCGAGCAGCGCGCCCTCGCCGACGGCACCGGCCTCGTCGACCTCTCCCACCGCGGCGTCGTCACCGTCTCCGGCGACGACCGCCTGAGCTGGCTGCACCTGCTGCTGACCCAGCACGTCAGCGAGCTGCCCGCGCACACGGCGACCGAGGCGCTGATCCTGTCGGCCAACGGCCACATCGAGCACGCCCTGTACCTGGTGGACGACGGCGCGACGGTGTGGGCGCACGTGGAGCCGGGCACCCAGGAGGCGCTGATCGCCTACCTGGAGTCGATGAAGTTCTTCTACCGGGTCGAGGTCGCCGACCGCACCGACGCGTTCGCGGTGGTGCACCTGCCGGCCGGCTCGATCGCCCCGGTGCCCGACGGCGCGGTGGCGCGGGAGACCGCGCACGGCCGCGACCTGTTCCTGCCGCGCGAGGACCTGGAGGAGTACGCCTCCGCGCACGGCCCAGTCGCCGGGATCCTGGCGTACGAGGCGCTGCGCGTGGAGGCGCACCGCCCGCGCCTGGGCCTGGAGACCGACCACCGGACCATCCCGCACGAGCTGGGCTGGATCGGTGGCGCCGTGCACCTGCAGAAGGGCTGCTACCGGGGCCAGGAGACCGTCGCGCGCGTCCACAACCTGGGGAAGCCGCCGCGCCGCCTGGTCTTCCTGCACCTGGACGGCAGCGAGGTGCTGCTGCCGGGGCCCGGCACCCCGGTGCGGCTGGCCGCGGACGGCGAGGAGGGCCGCCAGCTGGGCTTCGTCACCAGTTCGGCCCGCCACCACGAGCTGGGCCCGATCGCGCTGGCCCTGGTGAAGCGGAACGTCCCGCTGGACGCCCCGCTGCTGGCGGGGAACACGGCGGCGGCCCAGGAGGTCGTCGTCGAACCCTGAGCCGCGCCCCGTACGCGCGCTCGTACGCGCACGCGTGCCGCTCCTACATCTCGATCAGCACCGTGAACGGGCCGTCGTTCGTGAGCGAGACCCGCATGCTCGCCCCGAAGCGGCCCGTCTCCACGGTCGCCCCCAGCGCCCGCAGCTGCGCCACCACCTCGTCGACCAGCGGCTCGGCGACCTCGCCGGGGGCCGCCGCGTTCCAGGTGGGCCTGCGGCCCTTGCGGGCGTCCCCGTAGAGGGTGAACTGCGAGATCACCAGCAACGGGGCGTTCGCGTCCGAGCAGGACTTCTCGCCGTCGAGCATCCGTACGGACCACAGCTTGCGGGCCAGCTGCGCCGCCTTCTCCTTGGTGTCCTCGTGGGTCACCCCCACCAGCACGCACAACCCCTCTCCGGTGATCTCACCGACGGTCTCCCCGGCCACCACGACGCTCGCGCCGTCGACTCTCTGCACCACTGCACGCATACAGACCAACCTATCTGGGGCTGAACGGGTGCAGACCGCCTGCACCGGGACCCCCGCAAGTGGCACCATGCCTGTCAGGCGGTGCGTCGCGCACCGGTCGAGGGGACGGAAGACGATGAGCACACCTGGCGCCGGACAATCGGCCGGCTCCGCACCCATGTCCGCCGTGGACGCGGCGGCCCGCCGCCCGCCCGCGCAGCGGTCCGCCGAGGCGCCCCCGGGCGCCGTCCTCGACCTCGGGGCGCTGCGGCTGCCCGAACTGCGCGCGCTGCGGCGGGTGTCACAGGGCGACGAGGCCGATCTCAGTTACGTACGGAGGCTGTTGCAGGGCCGGATCGACATCCTGCGGGCCGAGCTGGCGCGGCGTGCGGGGCCGCAGGTGCCGGTGGTGGACCGGCTCTCCGAGATCCTCGCCGACTCGCCCTCGCGGCACCGCAGTTCGGCCCGGCACGTGACGCTGTCGACGCCGCGCGGGGAGGAGTACCGGCGGCTGGCCGCCGAGATGCTCTCCGAGGTGGAGCTGTCGGACCTGGACTCCCTCACCGACGAGGAGCTGCACGACGCGATGGGCCGGCTGGCCCGCTACGAGCAGCAGGTCTCGCGCCGCCGCCAGGAGCTCCAGCGCACCGCCGACGACTGCAGCGCGGAGATCGCCCGCCGCTACCGCGAGGGCGAGGCCCAGGTCGACGACCTGCTGACCTGAGCGCCGCGCCGGTGCGTAGGCTTCGGCCCCATGAGTGCTGAGCTGGGGCTGCGCGAGCGCAAGAAGCGGCAGACGTACCGGGCGATCTCCGAGGCCGCGATCGCCCTGTTCCTCGACAAGGGCTTCGACGCCGTCTCCGTGGCGGAGGTCGCGGCGGCGGCCGAGGTGTCCAAGCCGACCCTGTTCCGCTACTTCCCGGCCAAGGAGGACCTGGTCGTCCACCGGTTCGCCGACCACGAGGACGAGTTCGCGCGGGTGGTCGCGGGACGCGGCGACGCCTCCCCGCTGGACGCCCTGCACCGCCACCACCTGGACGGCCTGGACCGGCGTGACCCGGTGACCGGGCTGAGCGACGAGCCGGGCGTGCTGTCCTTCATGCGGCTGCTGTACGGGACGCCGAGCCTGGTCGCCCGGATGCAGACCTACCAGCAGCGCTCCGAGGAGGCGCTGGCCCGGGAGCTGGGCGACGGGCTCGCCGGACGGCTCGCGGCGGCGCAGGTCGTGGCGGTGCTGCGGGTGCTGGCCCTGGAGAACTACCGGCGCATCGACGCGGGGGAGGCCCTGGCGGTGGTGGAGCCGGACGCCCGCGCGGCGGCGGGCCTGGCCTTCCGGCAGCTGGCCCGAGGGGTGGAGGCGGGCTAGGGCTTCGGTGGAGCGCGGCTGATTCTTGTTGTTACTCAGTAACATTTCTTACCGAGTAAAGCTACCCTGTCCCCATGACGACGAACCTCAGGGACCTCACCCACCAGCTCACCGAGGAACGCGCCTACCACGACCGCTGCCGCGACGCCCTGGCCGCCATGGTCGAGGGGGCCGACGAACAGGTCGTCTCCGGCGAGGACGTCGCCGCCTCCGGGGCCGACGCCGAGGCGCTCGGCTACTTCCTGCGCACCCGGGCCAAGGAGCTGCGCGAAGAGCCAGAGAGCCCGCTCTTCTTCGGCCGCCTCGACCTCGCCGACGGCCAGGAGCACCACATCGGCCGCCGCCGGGTCAGCGAGCACCCGGCCGCCCCGCCCCTGGTCATCGACTGGCGGGCGCCCGTCTCGCGGACCTTCTACCAGGCCACCGCCCGTGACCCGCAGGGCGTCCTGGTGCGCCGCCGGTTCGGCTGGGCGCCCTTCTCCAAGGGCGACTGGGGCGACCTGACCGGCATGGAGGACGAGCGCCTGGCCGACGGCGAGAGCGGCCCCAGCGCGATCGTCGCCGGCGAGATCGAGCGGCCCCGGGTCGGCCCCATGCGCGACATCGCGGCCACCATCCAGCCCGAGCAGGACGACCTCGTACGGGCCGGCCTCGCCACCTCCGTCTGCGTCCAGGGCGCCCCCGGCACCGGGAAGACCGCCGTGGGCCTGCACCGCGCGGCGTACCTGCTCTACACCCACCCGCGCCGGATCCAGCGCGGCGGCCTGCTGATCCTCGGGCCCAACCGCACCTTCCTGTCCTACATCTCCGAGGTGCTCCCCGCGCTCGGCGAGATCGACGTCCGGCAGACCACCGTCGAGGACGAGGTCGCCCGGCACGAGGTGCGGGCCGAGGACGGACCGGCCGCCGCGCTGGTCAAGAACGACGCGCGGATGGCGGACGTGCTGCGCCGGGCGCTGTACGCGCGGGTGGGCGTGCCCGGCGACGGGCTCGCGGTGCCCGACGGCTCGTACCGCTGGCGGCTCTCGCGCGAGGAGCTGGAGGAGATCGTCCGGGGTGTGCGCGAGGAGGAGCCGGCGTACGCGGTCGGGCGCGAGCGGGTGCGCTCGCGGGCCGTGCGCGCCCTCCAGCTCCAGGCCGAGCGGCGGGCCGGGCCGGTGGGCGGCGCCTGGGTGCAGAAGATCTCCCGGGCCAGGCCGCTGTCCGCGTTCGTCGACGCCTGCTGGCCGAAGGTGACGCCCGAGGAGGTGCTCGCCGCGTTCCTCACCGACCCCGGCGACGAGGAGCTGACGGCGGACGAGCGCGCCGCGCTCCGCTGGGCGAAGCCGCCGCGCTCCCCCAGGTCCGCCACGTGGTCGGTGCACGACCTGGTCCTGCTGGACGAGCTGGCCGGACTGGTCGAACGCCCCCAGGGCTACGGCCACATCGTCGTCGACGAGGCCCAGGACCTCTCCCCGATGCAGTGCCGGGCCATCGCCCGCCGCGCCGGCTTCGGCTCGCTCACCGTCCTCGGCGACCTGGCCCAGGGCACCACCCCCTGGGCCGCCCGCAGCTGGCCCGAGCAGCTGGCGCACCTGGGCAAGCCCGATGCCGCGCTGACCCCGCTGACCACCGGTTTCCGGGTCCCGGCGGCGATCGTGGAGCTGGCCAACCGGCTGCTCCCCGCGCTCGGCGTGGACGTGCCGCCGGGCCGCTCGATGCGCCCGGACGGCGAGGTGGCGCTGCGCCGGGTGCCGGACGTGGTCGCGGGGGCGGCCGAGGCGGTCCGCGCCGCGCTCGCGCACGAGGGCTCGGTGGGCGTGCTGGCCCCGCAGCCGCTGGTCGGGCCGCTGGCGGAGGCGGTCGGCGCGGACCCGAGGGTCACGGTGCAGCCCGCGACACTGGCCAAGGGCCTGGAGTACGACCACGTGGTGGCCGTGGAGCCGGCCGACATCGTGGACGCCGAACCGGGCGGCCTGCGGCGGTTGTACGTGGTCCTGACCCGCGCGGTCTCCCGCCTGGACGTGGTCCACGCCCGGCCGCTTCCCGCGGCGCTGGCGGGGTAGGGGACGCCGGCGGGGCGGCGGACGCCGGGGCGGGGCCCGGGGGTTGAGCGGGCGGCGCGAGTGTTGCGCGTAGCACTTTTGCAAGCAGTCGCTTGCAATTGTTAGCAGGGATGGCGCACCATCGGGGCATGGCATCACTCAACGTCGGCAACCTCGGCGAGTACCTGCGCGAGCAGCGGCGCACCGCGCAGCTGTCCCTGCGTCAGCTCGCCGACGCCGCCGGGGTGTCCAACCCGTACCTGAGCCAGATCGAGCGCGGGCTGCGCAAGCCGAGCGCCGAGGTCCTCCAGCAGGTCGCCAAGGCCCTGCGGATCTCGGCCGAGACGCTGTACGTGCGCGCCGGGATCCTGGACGAGCGGGAACGCGAGGAGCTGGAGACGCGAGCCGTCATCCTCGCCGACCCGTCGATCAACGAGCGGCAGAAGCAGGTGCTGCTCCAGATCTACGCGTCGTTCCGCAAGGAGAACGGCCACGACGACGCCGCACCGGGAACGGACCCCGACACCGCCGAGGACGGCCCCCGCACGGCCGACGGCAGTGGTGCCGCCAACCCCCAACTCTGACCTGCGATCCGGGAGGACCACAGTCATGGCCATCACCGAGGACATCCGCAAGGCAGTCACCGACCCGACCCCCCTGTACTTCCTCGTCGGCGCGGGCGAGGCCGCGGTCGAGCAGGCCAGGAAGGTCCCGGGCATCGTCGAGCAGATCGCCGCCGAGGCCCCCGGCCGCATCGAGGCCGTGCGCAAGACCGACCCCAAGGCCGTCCAGGACAAGGTCGTCACCCGCGCCAAGGAGGCCCAGGCCACCGTCCAGGCCCGGGCCACCGAGGTCCTGGGCAACCTCGACAAGCTCGGCGAGACCGTGCAGAACGCCGCCCTGCGCGGCGTCGGCATCGCCGCCGAGTACGCGGTGAAGGCCCAGGAGACCTACGAGCGCGTCGCCGAGCAGGGCGAGCAGACCGTGAAGGCCTGGCGCGGCGAGGCGGCCGAGGAGATCGCCGAGATCGCCGTCGCCGTCGAGCCCGACCCGGAGCCGAAGGCCGAGCCGGCCCCGGCCACCGAGCCCGCCACCGCGTCCGCCGAGGACCCGGCCGCCAAGAAGGCCGCCCCGGCGAAGAAGACGAGCACCCCGCGCAAGACGGCCGCGAAGAAGACCGAGCCGGCCGCCGAGTAAGGCGTACGCGACAGCGCCCCGGGCACGATCACCGTGCCCGGGGCGTTGTTACCGGTACCTTGGCCGCGAGGCGCTCCAACCCCAGACGAGGCGGTGTTCATCGCGATGCTGATCGCGGGATTCAGCTGGTTCATGCTCCTGCTCAACCTGGCCATGCTGGTCTTCGCCGCCGTGGCGCTGGCCCAGGCGGTCCTGGCGCGCGGCGACGCGTACCGCGCGGCCGACAAGCAGAGCAAGAAGTTCTGGACGGTCCTGCTCGGGATCACGCTCCTGGTGAACGTGCTGACCTGGGTGCTGCCCTCGCTGCTCTTCCTGCAGATCGCCGGACTCGTCGCGACCATCGTCTTCACGGTCGACGTGCGCCCCGCGCTGCGCCGGGTGACCGGCGGCGGCCGCCGCGGCTCCAGCAGCGACGGCCCCTACGGCCCGTACAACGGCGGCCGCTGACCGGCCTCCGGGCGGACGGCGCTATTTTCGCAACACGCCCTAGGCCCGGTCCCGGTCGAGCAGCAGCACCGCCACGTCGTCCGTCAGCTCGCCGCCGTTCAGCTCGCGCACCCGGGACACCGCCGACTCCAGCAGCTCCTCGCCGCGCTGCCCCGCCGCCAGCTGCTCGTTGACCATCCGGACCATCCCGTCCTGGCCGAGCCGGGGCGAGCCCGGTCCCGCCGAGCGGCCCTCGATCAGCCCGTCGGTGTACATCAGCAGGCTCCAGGCGCCGCCCAGCTCCACCTGGCGGCGCGGCCAGCGGGCGCGCGGCAGCAGGCCGAGCGCCGGGCCCCCGTCCTCGTACGGCAGCAGGCGCGCGGGCGATCCGGCGCGCGCGATCAGCGGCGCGGGGTGCCCGGCCAGGCACAGGCCCGCCCGCCGCCCGTCCGGGGCGATGTCCACGGTGCACAGGGTCGCGAAGATCTCCTCGCTCTCCCGCTCGTGCTCCAGGACCTGCTGGAGCGTGGAGAGCAGGTCGTCGCCGCACAGCCCGGCGAAGGTCAGCGCCCGCCAGGCGATCCGCAGCTCCACGCCGAGGGCGGCCTCGTCCGGGCCGTGGCCGCAGACGTCGCCGATCATCGCGTGGACGGTGCCGTCCGGGGTGCGCACGGTGTCGTAGAAGTCGCCGCCGAGCAGTGCGCGCGAGCGCCCCGGCCGGTAGCGGGAGGCGAAGCGCAGGTCCGAGCCCTGGAGCAGCGGGGTGGGCAGCAGGCCGCGCTCCAGGCGGGCGTTCTCCTGGGCGCGCAGCCGGGACTCGGCGAGCTTGACCTGGGTGGCGTCGGCGCGCTTGCGCTCCACGGCGTAGCGGATGGCCCGGCTGAGCACCCGGCCGTCCAGCTCCTCGCGGAAGAGGTGGTCCTGGGCGCCGACCCGTACCGCCTCCGCGGCCAGTTCGGCGTCGCCGGACGCGGCGAGCGCCAGGACCGCGTGCTTCGGCGCCAGCCGCAGCACGTGGCGCAGCGGGGCCAGGGCGTCGTCGCCGGTCACCCGCAGGCCCAGGTCGACCAGGACGCAGTGCACGTCGTCGGTGAGCAGCCGCTCGGCCTCGGTGAGGTTGCGGGCGGTGCGGATGCGGACCCGGGTCCCGGCGGCGTCGAGGAGCTCGGGGACGGTGAAGGTGCCCGCCGGATCGTCCTCGATGACGAGGAGGGTGAGGTCGCCGCCGCCGGGGGCGGCGGTCTCCGCGTCGCGCTGACGCGGCACGGGTACGTATGCGGGCATCGGTCTGTGGATTCCTTCCCTCCCCCCGAGGGCACGGCACGAGGACCATAGCGGTCGCGCCCCGCCCAGCGGAATGGCGACCGGCGAGGAGTCCCCGGCATATGCCCCTCAAGGGGAGGTTGTCGGCCACCCCGCCATGACGAAGCTCACGTCCCGGCGGGGCGGACCGGCCCTCCCGCCAGGACCTGCCCTCCCGCCCGGACAGGTCCTACTTGTCCGGGCGGACCACCTTCAGGATCGGCATCGAGCCCGCGCCCGCGATCGTCACGTTCCGCCCCGGGCGCGGGGCGTGCACGATGGCGCCGTCCCCGATGTACATCCCGACGTGGCTCGCGTCGGCGAAGTAGATGATCAGGTCGCCGGGCCGCATGTCCTTGATCTCCACCGCGGGCAGCAGCCGCGACTGCTCCTGGGAGGTGCGCGGGATGCCGTGCCCGGCGGCCAGCCAGGCCTGCGAGGTCAGCCCCGAGCAGTCGTACGAGCCGGGGCCCTCGGCCCCCCACACGTACGGCTTGCCGATCTGGGCGGTGGCGAACTTGACGGCCCGCACGCCCTGTTCGCTGGCGCTGCCCTTGACGTCCTTCATGGCGCCCGAGTCCAGCCAGGCCGACTGCGCCCGGTACTGCTCCTGCTGCTCCAGGGCCAGCAGCCGCTCGCGCTCCTCGGCCTCCAGCTCCGCCTCCAGCTTCTCGGCGGCCGAGATCCGGGTCTCGACCTCCTTCTTGGCCTTCTCCTTCTTGACCCGGTTCGCCTCCAGCTTCTTCCACTGGGCGCTGGCGTCCGCCGCGTAGACCTTCAGGTCGGCCTGGGTGCCGTTGAGCTGGCCGAGCAGGTCCTTGGTCGCTTTCTGGGCCTCCTGGACGCGCAGGGCGCCGTCGAGGAAGAGCTGCGGGTCGTCGGTGAGCACGAGCTGGGCCTCGGGGGGCAGGCCGCCGCCCCGGTACTGGGCGCGGGCGGTGGCCCCGGCGCGCTTCTTCAGGTCCTCGATCCGGGTCTGCCCGGCGGCGATGACCTTGGCGAGCCGGACGATCTCGGCGGACTGCTTCTCCGCCTGGTCCTCGGCGAGGTTGTACGCGTCCGTGGCCGCGCCGGCCTGGCGGTAGAGGGTGTCTATCTCCTTGCGGACCTCTTCGAGGCTCTTCTTCGGGGGCGCCGGTGGTACGGGCGCGGCGAAGGCCGAACCGGCCGGTGACGCCAGCAGGGTCAGGGCGCAGACCACGGTGATCGCGGCAGCGGCACGGCGGCGTCGGTTCACTTGCTTCCCCCTCCGGTCACACGCACCCTCAAGGCATGTGACTTACCGTCAGTAACTTTTCATGGTCCCGTGATCGTGCCACGTCCCCCGGCAAAGCGACAGGGATGCGACGAACCCCGGGAACCCCTCGTTCCCCCCGTGTCTGACGAACGATCGCCGGTCCGCGTTCCCGATGTCGCCCCTGTGGGGGACGAGTTGCCCCGGGATCAGCCGGAACGGGGTGCCAGCGCCGCCCAGTTCACCGTCACTTCGCCCTGCCGCCACCTGCGCGGCCCGTCCGCCAGCGGCCAGTCCGCCGCCAGGTCGCGCACCGCCCTGATCCAGCGCTGCCGCGCCCCCAGCGAGGCGAACGGGGCCGCCGCCGCCCAGGCCCGGTCGAAGTCCCGCAGGAACGCGTGCACCGGCTCGCCCGGCACGTTCCGGTGGATCAGCGCCTTCGGCAGCCGCTCGGCCAGGTCCGAGGGGCGCTCCAGCGAGCCGAGCCGGGTCGCGAACGTCACCGTGCGCGGCCCGCCCCGGTCCAGCGCCACCCACACGTGCCGCCGGCCGATCTCGTCGCAGGTGCCCTCCACCAGCAGCCCGCCCGGGGCGAGCCGGCCGCACAGCCGCGCCCAGACCGCCGCCACCTGGTCCTCGTCGTACTGGCGCAGCACGTTCGCCGCCCGGATCAGGGCGGCCTCGCCGGGCACCGGCACCTCGAACCCGCCGTGCCGGAAGCTCAGGCCCTCGCGCTCGTACGGCTCGGCCGCCGCCACCCGGGCCGGGTCGATCTCGACGCCCACCACCTCGGTGCGCGGGTCGGCGGCGCGCAGCCGGGCCAGCAGCTCCACGGCGGTCCAGGGCGCGGCCCCGTAGCCGAGGTCCACGGCCACCGGCGGGGCCTCGCCGCGGCGCAGCGCGGGCCCGTGCGCGGCGGCGATCCAGCGGTCCATGCGGCGCAGCCGGTTCGGGTTGGTGGTCCCGCGGGTCGGGGTGCCGACGGGGCGGCTGGGAGTCGTGCGCGGGGCCATGGGACAAGGCTAGAGGGTGCCGTGGGTGCGGTGAGGCGCGCCGGGACGCAACGTAATGAATTGGCAAAGCGGAAATGAATGGGGTCCGTCCGGCTGTTCTGCCTCCGGAGGGCCCGACCCTCTGTTCGTCATGCCCCGAGCGGAAGGACCGTCCACGTGAGCCAGTACGTGTCCCGGTTCGCCGGCACCCTGGCGGCGACCCCCAGGCTCCGGCTGCCCGGCCAGCCCCGCAGGCCCCGCCGGGTCGCCATGCTCAGCGTGCACACCTCGCCGCTGCACCAGCCGGGCACCGGCGACGCGGGCGGCATGAACGTCTACATCGTGGAGCTCGCCCAGCGGCTGGCCGCCCAGGGCGTCGAGGTCGAGGTCTTCACCCGGGCCACCACCGGCGGGCTGCCGCCCGCGGTGCAGCTGGCGCCCGGCGTGCTCGTGCGGCACGTGGACGCCGGGCCCTACGAGGGCCTGGCCAAGGAGGACCTCCCGGCCCAGCTGTGCGCCTTCACCCACGGCGTGATGCAGGCCTGGGCGGGCCACCGCCCCGGCTACTACGACCTGGTCCACTCCCACTACTGGCTCTCCGGCCACGTCGGCTGGCTGGCCGCCCAGCGCTGGGGCGTCCCCCTGGTGCACGCCATGCACACCATGGCCAAGGTCAAGAACGCCGCGCTGGCCGAGGGCGACACCCCCGAGCCGGCCGCCCGCGTCATCGGCGAGACCCAGATCGTCAGCGCCGCCGACCGCCTCATCGCCAACACCGACGAGGAGGCCGCCGAGCTGGTCCGGTTCTACGACGCCGAGCCCGGCAAGGTCGCCGTGGTCCACCCCGGCGTGAACCTGGACCGCTTCCGCCCCGGCGACGGCCGCGCGGCCGCCCGGGCCAGGCTCGGGCTGCCGCGCGACGCCTTCATCCCGCTCTTCGCGGGGCGCATACAGCCGCTGAAGGCCCCCGACGTGCTGCTGCGGGCCGTCGCCGTGCTCCTGGAGCGCGACCCCTCGCTGCGCACCCGCATGGTCGTGCCGGTGGTCGGCGGCCCCTCCGGCAGCGGTCTGGCCAAGCCCGAGGGCCTGCAGAAGCTGGCCGCCCGGCTCGGCATCGCCGACGTGGTGCGCTTCAGGCCCCCGGTGGGCCAGGAGCAGCTCGCCGACTGGTTCCGGGCCGCATCGGTGCTGGTCATGCCCTCGTACAGCGAGTCCTTCGGCCTGGTCGCCATCGAGGCCCAGGCGGCCGGGACCCCGGTGGTCGCCGCGTCCGTGGGCGGCCTGCCGGTGGCGGTGCGGGACGGGGTGACCGGCTTCCTGGTCGCGGGCCACGACCCGGCGGACTACGCCCGCGCGCTCGGCCGGTTCGCCGACGACCCGTCGCTGGTGGCCCGGATGGGCGCGGCGGCGGCGCGGCACGCGGGCTCCTTCGGCTGGGACGCGGCCGCCTCGGCGACGGCGGACGTCTACTCCGCCGCGCTGCACGAGCACCGCCGTCGCGTACGCTCGGCGCATGGCTGACGTGCACGGGACGATCGAGGAGTACCTCGCCGACGCGGAGCTGGAGTGGGAGTCGCCCGAGCGGGGCTCGTACGTGGTGAAGCTGCCGGGCACCCGCAAGCTGTCCACGACCCTCTCGCTGCGGCTGGGCCGGCACTCGCTGTCGCTGAACGCCTTCGTGATCCGCCACCCCGACGAGAACGAGGCCGGGGTCCACCGCTGGCTCCTGGAGCGCAACCTCCGGCTGTACGGCGTGGGTTACGCGATCGACCCGCTGGGCGACGTCTACGTGACGGCGAAGCTCCCGCTGGCCTCGGTCACCCCCGACGAGCTCGACCGGCTGCTCGGCTCGGTCCTCGAGGCCGCCGACGGCGCCTTCAACACCCTGCTCGAACTGGGCTTCGCGAGCGCGATCCGCAAGGAGTACGCCTGGCGGGTCGCGCGCGGCGAGTCCACCCGCAACCTGGACGCGTTCAGCCACCTGACCAGGCCGGCCTCGGACTGACGCGCCCCCGGGGGCGGCTCACCCCGTGACGGCGGTCTCCCGCTTCGGGGCCCCCGCCGCCGGCGCCCGCACGGCCGGGTCCTCGCGGGGCAGCCCCCGCATCAGCAGCCAGTAGCCCAGCGCCGTCACCGTGCCCAGCACGGCGCAGGCCGCCCAGAGCCAGGCGGCGCCCCAGCGGTCGATGATCGTGCCCGACATCAGCGGGGCGACCAGCGCCGCCACCGACCAGGACGTCGAGTAGACGCCCTGGTAGCGGCCCCGGCCGTGGACGGGGGAGAGGCGGACCACCAGGCCCGTCTGGGTGGGGGCGTTGACGATCTCGGCGAGCGTCCAGACGGTGACCGTCAGCGCGTACACGGCCAGCGACCCGGCGAACGCGGTGAGCCCGAAGCCGTACCCCGCGAGCAGCGCCGAGACGATCAGCAGGCTGCGCGGGTCGCGGCGCTCGATGACCCGGGTGACCGGGATCTGCAGGGCCACGATCAGCACGCCGTTGACGGCGACGACGGTGCCGTAGTCCGAGCTGGAGAAGCCGCTCGTGGCCATCGCGGCGGGCAGCCCCATGAAGCCCTGCTGGAAGATCAGCGCGATCAGGAAGGACAGCCCGACGACGCTCATGAAGCGCCGGTCCGCGAGCACGGTCCCCAGACCGACCTCCGGCTCCTTCGGGCCGCCCGGGACGGCGGCGGCCCGCTCCGGCCGGGACTCCGGGATCTTCACGAAGACCAGCACCGCGCAGAGCAGCGTCATCGCGGCCTCGCCGAGGAACCCGGCCAGGTAGCTGTACTCGGCGACGAAGCCGGCGAGCGCGGAGGAGACCGCGAACCCCAGGTTGATCGCCCAGTAGTTGAGGGAGAACGCCCGCACCCGGTCCTCGGGCCGCACGATGTCCGCCATCATCGCCTGCACCGCCGGGCGCGAGGCGTTGGAGGCCATGCCGACCAGGAAGGCCACTCCCGCGATCGCGGCCGGGTCGCGCATGAAGCCGAGCAGCGCGACCGTCGCCGCGGTGGAGGTCTGGGCGATCAGCAGCGTGGGGCGGCGGCCGAGCCGGTCGGTCATCACGCCCGCGCCGATCGAGGAGATCACCCCGCCCAGGCCGTGCAGGGCGACGACCAGTCCGGCGTAGGTCGCGGACTCGCCGCGCTCCAGGGTCAGGTAGAGGACCATGAAAGTCGCGACGAAAGCCCCGAGCCGGTTGACCAGGGTGCTGGCCCACAGCCACCAGAAGGCGCGCGGGAGCCCCGAGACGCTCTGCTCGACGGCCCTTCTGAGCGTGGCGATGGACATACGGGCATCCCCCTGGGACCAAAGGCCGTGACAACGGCACGATGTAAGACTCCGACGCGGTAGCCGCAACTTACCGAGACGGTTCCCTGGGCCGCCAGTCAATTGACGCGAGCCGTCAACCAGCGGGCCGGTCCATTAGGCTCGGACACATGGCCGACGCACCGTACAAGCTGATCCTCCTCCGCCACGGCGAGAGCGAGTGGAACGAGAAGAACCTGTTCACCGGCTGGGTGGACGTGAACCTGACCGCCAAGGGCGAGAAGGAGGCGGCGCGCGGCGGTGAGCTGCTCAAGGACGCCGGCCTGCTCCCCGACGTGGTGCACACCTCGCTGCAGAAGCGCGCCATCCGCACCGCGCAGCTCGCCCTGGAGTCCGCGGACCGCCACTGGATCCCGGTGCACCGCAGCTGGCGCCTGAACGAGCGCCACTACGGCGCGCTGCAGGGCAAGGACAAGGCCCAGACCCTCGCCGAGTTCGGCGAGGAGCAGTTCATGCTGTGGCGCCGCTCGTACGACACCCCGCCGCCGGCCCTCGAGGACGGCACCGAGTTCTCCCAGTCGGACGACGCGCGCTACGCGACGATCCCGCCGGAGCTGCGCCCGCAGACGGAGTGCCTGAAGGACGTCGTCGGCCGCATGCTGCCGTACTGGTACGACGGCATCGTCCCGGACCTGCTGGCCGGCCGCACCGTCCTGGTCGCCGCCCACGGCAACTCGCTGCGCGCCCTGGTCAAGCACCTCGACGGCGTCTCCGACGAGGCCATCGCGGGCCTGAACATCCCGACCGGCATCCCGCTCTCCTACGAGCTCGACGCCGACTTCAAGCCGGTCAACCCCGGCGGCACCTACCTCGACCCGGACGCGGCCGCCGCGGCCATCGAGGCCGTGAAGAACCAGGGCAAGAAGTAACGCTCTTCGCGATCATGCCCCCCACCTGCGCGTACGGCGCGGGCGGGGGGCATTTTCATGATCTGGGACCTCTTCGGGACCTCATTACCGAACACAGTCCCGGGACTGTGTTTGGCTGTCCCCAGCCGAAAGGAGCGCGGGTGGCAGCGAAGTGGCGGGAACTGGCGGACAAGCTGGCGCGGCAGATCAGGGACGGCGACTACGCCCCGGGGCAGCAGCTCCCCCAGATCCGCGAGCTGGTCGAGGCGGGCGAGGGCTCGAAGACCACGGTCCACTCGGCCTACAAGGCGCTGGAGGCCGAGGGCCTCGTCACCTCCTTCCGCGGGCACGGCACGGTCGTGCGGGAGACGTCCCCGCTGAAGCGGCTGGGGGTCGCCCGCTACGACAAGGCCGCGTGGCGCGACCGGGACGAGGCCGCGTTCGTCGCCGGCCGCGTCGCCTCAGGATGGCCGTACAAGCGCGGCGTGCCGACCCAGCGGATCGGCCGGGTCACCGCGCCGGCCGTCGTGGCGGCGGCGTACGGCCTGCCCGAGGGCGCCGAGGTCTACGCCCACACCCGCCTGGTGAAGGAGGACGACCAGCCGACGCACACGCTGACCGGCTACTACCGTCCCGAGCACGTGGAGGGCACCCGCATCGCCGCCCCGACCCCGGGGCCCGCCACCCGGGACGGCGGCTTCCGGGTGCTCTACGACGCCGGGTACGAGGTCGACCGGATGCGGGAGGAGCTGTTCGCCCGGGTCGCGAAGGCCGAGGAGGCCGAACTGCTCAGGCTGCTGCCGGGGGAGTGGGTCGTCGAGCTGCACCGCAGCGCGTTCACGGCGGACGGCACGCTGGTGGAGTTCGCCGTCGGCGTCCACGCGGCGACGCGCTTCGCCTGGGCGTACGACTTCGAGGTGCCCGACTCGGCCGCGAGCCGGTAGGGCCCCGTCCGCGCCGGACGGGGCCCCATCGGTGCGTGCGCGTGCCGTACGCGGACGCGCGTACGGCTTCCTGCCGTCAGCCGGAGCAGCCGCCGCACTGGCACGGCGCGCCGGACTGGCAGCCGCAGCCGCAGCCGGCGCCGCAGCCGCAGGCGCCGAGGACGGGCAGGAACACCACTTCGACCGGGGTGTCCTGCCGGGGTTCGGTCGTGGGGGATTCGGCCATGGGGTCCCTCCTCAAAGGCGTGGGTCGCCTCTCCCCATTGCATGCCCACCGGACCGGGCGCATCAACGGCGCACGCGCGCAGGCCGTCCGGCGCGCCCCCGTGCGGGAGCCCCGCGCCCCCGGGTGTCAGGCCCCCTCGACCGACGGGATGTCCGCCGACTGGAGCTCGTCCGCGTGCTCGCCCGTGACCAGGTAGACCACGCGCTTGGCCACCGAGACCGCGTGGTCCGCGAAGCGCTCGTAGTAGCGGCCCAGCAGGGTCACGTCGACCGCCGTCTCGATGCCGTGCTTCCAGCGGTCGTCCATCAGGTGCTGGAAGAGCGTGCGGTGCAGGCGGTCCATCTCGTCGTCGTCCGTCTCCAGCTGGAGCGCCAGGTCGACGTCCTTGGTGATGATGACCTCCGCGGCCTTCGCCATCAGGCGCTGCGCCAGCTGGCCCATCTCCAGGATCGTCGCCGACAGGTCCCGCGGCACCGCGGTGTCCGGGTAGCGCAGCCGGGTCAGCTTGGCCACGTGCTGGGCCAGGTCGCCCGAGCGCTCCAGGTCGGCGCTCATCCGCAGCGACGTCACGACGATCCGCAGGTCGGTCGCGACCGGCTGCTGGCGGGCCAGCAGGGCTATGGCCCGCGCCTCCAGGTCGTGCTGCAGGTCGTCGACCTTCTGGTCGGCGGCGATCACGCTCTCCGCCAGCTTCAGGTCCGCGTCCAGCATCGCCGTGGTGGCGCGCCCGATCGCCGACCCGACCAGCCGGGCCATCTCGACCAGGCCCTCGCCGATCGAGTCAAGTTCCTCGTGGTACGCGTCCCGCATCGAAGTCCCTCTCATGAGTGAAACCGGCGTCCGGGGAAGGAGTCGGACCGCCACGCTTCCCACGTTCTGTCCGAAACGCGTCCGGCTCCTCCCCCACAAGTGAACCGGCACTATCCCCTTGGTGAACTCTGGGCGACGACTGTTCGAGCTGCCACCCGTTTGGCTGGGAGAGTGTCGGCCACCCCGCATAACCTGGTCGCATGGACGTGAACGCGGCGGTCGCCGCATTGGCCGCTATCGCCGGGGTGTGCACCGGCGTGATCGCCATGCTGGCGTTCCGCTGGAGCGAGCGCGACCAGGCGCGACCCACCCGCACCTCCCTGCACACCGACGCCGTGCTCCCGCCCGGCGTCGACACCGTGCTCTCGGTGCTCCGCTCCTCCGCCGTGGTCCTCGACGAGAGCGACTCGGTGGTCAAGGCCAGCTCGGCGGCGTACGCCCTGGGCCTGGTCAGGGGCGGCAAGCTGGCCGTGGAGCCGATGCTCCACATGGCCCGCGACACCCGCCGCGACGGGGAGATACGCCAGGTCGAGCTCGACCTGCCCCGGCGCGGCACCGGCCGCGGCGAGGCCCTGGCGGTCTCCGCCCGGGTCGCCCCGCTCGGCTCGCGCCTGGTCCTGCTGCTCGTCGAGGACCTGACCGAGGCCCGCCGCATCGAGGCGGTGCGGCGCGACTTCGTGGCGAACGTGAGCCATGAGCTGAAGACGCCGGTGGGCGCCCTCTCGCTGCTCTCCGAGGCCGTCATGGACGCCTCGGACGACCCCGAGGCGGTCACCCGCTTCGCCGGCCGCATGCAGATCGAGGCGACCCGGCTCACCAATCTGGTCCAGGAGCTCATCGACCTCTCCCGGGTGCAGAACGACGACCCGCTGGAGGACGCCGAGCCCGTCCGCGTGGACGAACTGGTCGCCGAGGCGATCGACCGCTCCCGCCAGCCCGCCTCCACCAAGCAGATCACCATGGCCGCCGGGGGCACCGCCGACCTGCGGGTCTGGGGCAACCGGGGCCAGCTGGCCGCGGCCCTGGGCAACCTGGTGGAGAACGCGGTCAACTACTCCCCGGCCCACACCCGGGTGGGCATAGCCGCCCGCCGGGTGTCCGCGCCCGGCGGCGACCTCATCGAGGTGGCCGTCACCGACCAGGGCATCGGCATCCCCGACAAGGACAAGGAGCGCATCTTCGAGCGCTTCTACCGCGTCGACCCGGCCCGCTCCCGTGCCACCGGCGGTACGGGCCTGGGCCTGGCCATCGTCAAGCACGTGGCCGCCTCGCACGGCGGGGAGGTCACCGTGTGGAGCACCGAGGGTCAGGGCTCCACGTTCACCCTGCGACTGCCGGAGGCCGGCGCGGCCCGGGACCGCTCAAGGACGGCCCCCGGCACCGGCGCCGACGACACCGACCCCGAGACCCTTAACGAACCGCTCCCTGCCCCGGAGGTCCTTCCGTGACCCGAGTGCTCGTCGTCGAGGATGAGGAATCCTTCAGCGACGCCCTTTCCTACATGCTCCGCAAGGAGGGCTTCGAGGTCGCCGTGGCGGCCACCGGGCCCGACGGCCTCGACGAGTTCGAGCGCAACGGCGCGGACCTCGTCCTGCTCGACCTGATGCTCCCCGGCCTGCCGGGCACCGAGGTCTGCCGCCAGCTGCGCGGCCGCTCCAACGTGCCGGTCATCATGGTGACGGCCAAGGACAGCGAGATCGACAAGGTCGTCGGCCTGGAGATAGGAGCCGACGACTACGTCACCAAGCCGTTCTCCTCGCGCGAGCTGGTGGCCCGCATCCGCGCGGTGCTGCGCCGCCGCGGCGAGCCCGAGGAGGTCACCCCGGCGGCCCTGGAGGCCGGTCCGGTCCGGATGGACGTCGACCGGCACGTGGTGACCGTGGCGGGCGGCAAGGTCGACCTGCCGCTGAAGGAGTTCGACCTGCTGGAGATGCTGCTGCGCAACGCGGGCCGGGTGCTGACCCGCATGCAGCTGATCGACCGGGTCTGGGGCGCCGACTACGTGGGTGACACCAAGACCCTGGACGTCCACGTGAAGCGCCTGCGGGCCAAGATCGAGCCGGACCCGGGCGCGCCGCGCTACCTGGTCACGGTGCGCGGCCTGGGCTACAAGTTCGAGCCGTAGGCCGCTGGGCGTACGTGAAGGGGCCCGCCGCGCGGCCGGCGGGCGGGGGGGGCCCCGGACCCCCCGTCGGGGCGCGGGCGGGGCGCCGCCCGGGGCCCGGGTGGGGGCCCCGGCGTGGGCGGGGGCCG